>JASLBS010000230.1 GCA_030146405.1 Arthrobacter sp. | reverse complement strand
CTCCCAGCGGTTTTCATCACGCCAGGGGCGTACCCATGAGGGCTGGGAGGTGACAGCCGAACACCTAACCCGAAAAAGGCGCGCAAGCGCCCGCAGTGTCACCTTCCAACACACCCAACCACCAGAGCACCTGCGAGGGTGCTAGCTGTGCGGAGCACGGCGGGGCCGGTGGGGGCACAGGAGCGCTCTCTCCTGTGCCCCCAGACATTTTCCCTGACTACACGGTCTTCGTGCGTCGTCTGAGCATGCTGGGAGCTCATGGCGGTGTGGAGTTGCTGAGTACTGTGGGCTCTCCGTGGTTCGGGGTGAGGTCTCTGGATCCTGTTGATGGGTGGGGGTGTCCGGTGGTTTCGGGGGTTCGTTACTTTCGTTGGAGCAGGAAGGGGTTGTAGTTCAGGGCTGCCATGAGGTACCAGGCGGTGGCGCCGGTGTGGGGTGCGGCGTAGTAGAGGTCCCCGAATCCGGTATCGAGTCCGTCGGTGGAGGCGGCCACGATGCCTTGGCCGTCCGTGTTGGGGGCGGTGGTCTGCGCTGCTTCGATGGAGGCCAGGAGTACTGCCCGGAGGTCGCGGTCGCGCCGGGATTGCCCGAGGGCCAGTGCCAGGTGTGCGGAGCCTTCGAACCAGACCTTGCTCACATCGGCGTCGCTGTAGCTGGAGCCGGTGTACGGCCCGTCCGTGACCAGGAGGTTCTCCACGACCCAGGTGAGGGACCGCCGGTACCTCGGGTCTCCTGTGGCCAGTGCGGCCCAGGTCTGGACGTCGGCCGGCAGGGGGAAGCGGTTGATGGTGGAGCCGTCCGGGGTGGTGCCGGTCCAGATCTTGCCTGTGGCGTCGTCGTACATTGCGCGGATGAAGCCGAAGGCGATGTCCGCCCGCTGCGCCCAGGCGCGGTCCCCGGTGACCCGGGCCAGCATGGTGAAGAACGCCCCGACGTCGATGTTGTGTTCGGTGGCCTTGAAGGTGAATGCGATGTCGTCGCCGCTGCGGCCTCCGGTGTACCCGGCGGGGATGCGCTGGTCGTCCAGGGTCTTGTCCTGGATCCACGTGGCCGAGCGCAGGGCTCCGCGCAGGTAGCGTTCCTCCTTCGTGCGCTGGAAGAGCTGGGTGAGGGCGATGCCGAGCCAGGCCTGGTTCCCGGTGTTGGCTGCCGGTGAGCCTATTTGTGGGCTGCCGTCACGGGTGATGAAGGGGTCGGGCTGGTAGGAGGCCCGTGTTCTGCCGTCGCCCACCGGGTCGTTGTCCTGGGCGTACAGCATCGTGTCACCAAGGATCCGCGCGCGTGCCAGTTCGGCGGAGCCGCCGGAGGCGAGCCACGCGAGGATGGTCAGCGCGTTGTCGTAGGTGAAGGACGAGACGAAACCGATCGATGCGAAGAAGCCGCCGTCGTAGCTCTGCGGGAGCCGCAGGGTGGACCCGGTGCCGTACTGGTCGTGACGCGCTGCGAGGAAGGCGTAGCCTGCGGCGATCGACACCGCTGACACCGGGTCCTTGGCAGATCCTCGACCGTTCCCGTTCCCGTTTCCGTTCCCGTTTTCGTTCACGGCGTGGGCAGGGGCGGCGACGGCGGGTGTTGTGCTGAGCCCGGCGGAGCCCGCGACCAGGGCTGCGGAGCCCCAGGTGAGCAGCATCCGGCGGGATGGTCCTTTGGTGGGGCGGGGCTGGGGCAGGTGGTGATCGGTCATGATTCTTCCTCACTTCGTCGTGTCAGCTGGGCCGGGCGGATGATGCATGGTGCTGGGGCAGTGCCTGGGTCAGTGCCTGGTGCAGGGCGTTTTCGTCGTACAGGGCCGGGTCGAGGAGGTGTGCTGCGGCGGTATCCAGGACGAACGTCACCCGGGGGTGTACCTGCAGTGCGCTGGCGGGGCAGTCGGGGTCGGGTATGCCGGTGATTGCCCGTACGACGGCGGCTGCCTTCGTTTCGCCTGAGGCGACGAGCACGATGCTGTGCGCCTCGAGGATGGTGCCGATCCCCTGGGTGATGCACCGCTTTGGGACATCGGAGATCGAGGTGAAGTAGCGGGCGTTGTCGCCGCGGGTGGAGGGTGTGAGGTCCGCGACCCGGGTCCGCGCGGTGAACGGGGTGCCTGGTTCGTTGAAGCCGATGTGGCCGTTCGTGCCGATGCCGAGGATCTGCACGTCGATGCCTCCGGCGGCGCGGATGGCAGCTTCGTAGCGCAGGCATTCGGCGTCGAGATTCTCCGCCGTGCCGTCGGGAACAGCGACCCGGGACACTTCGAGGCCGAGCCGGGTGGTGACCTCGCGGTCCACGACGGACCGGTAGCTCTGGGGATGACCGATGGGCAGTCCCACGTACTCGTCCAGGGCGAAGGCCGAGGCGCGGTGCAGGTCCAGCCGCCCGGCCCGGACCTGCTGCTCGAGGGCGGCGTACGTGGTGAGTGGTGAGGAGCCGGTGGCCACCCCGAGGACGGGCGCGTCCCGGACGCCGAGGCCGGCAACGACCAGGTCTGCTGCAGCTTCGCCGACGGCGGCGGAGTCCTCCACGACGCGTACGGAGATGCTCATGCGATGGCCTGGGGTACACCGATGCCGATGGGGGGTGCGAGCAGTGCGGCGCCAATCGCCGCGACGGGCGTTCCGGCGTCGAGCACGAAGACGTGCTCGCTCATGTGCAGTGTGGCGAGGAAGGGGGACTGCGCCTCCCAGGTGCGCAGGGTGGAGCGGACCGCGTCCGCCAGGGGCTGACCGATCCGGGTGAGGCCACCTCCGAGGATCACCGCTTCGACCCCGACGGTGAGGGTGAGGATCCGGATGGCTGCGGCGACTCCCGTGATTAGTCCGTCTCGGGTGCTGAGGGCATGCGGATCTCCTGCGTCCGCGGCCGAGAAGAGGGCCTGTCCGCGGTGCTCTCCGTCGTAGGGCCAGAGCCTGGCCAGTGCAGATCCGGAAGCCGTGGTCTCGAGGCAGCCGCGCTGCCCGCAACTGCACAGTGCGCCCTCACTACCGAATGGCAGGTGACCGATCTCCCCGACGATGCCGGCGGCTCCCCGCCAGAGGGTCCCGTTCACCGCGATACCGGCTGCGAGACCGGTACCCACGTTGAGGTATCCGATGACCCCGTGCAGGCCCGAGGCGTGGGCGGCGCCGAGGGTGGCAGCGTTGACGTCGTTCTCGACGACGACGGGCAGCCGCGTGGCCGAACCGACGGCTGCGGCCAGCTCGAGATCCTCGATGCCGAGATTCACCGAATGGCGTACACGCCCGGTGTCGGCGTCGACGATGCCGGGCACGCCGATCCCCACTGATTCGACGCCGGTGCCAGGCAGGGCCCCGGCGGAGACCCGGGCAATGGCCGCCGTGATCTGCGTGAGCACGGCGTCGGTCCCGAATCCGGTGGGAAGCCGTATCTCACCGACCACGTGGTTCCGGTGATCGAGTGCCACGGCGTGGATCTTCGTCCCGCCTACATCCAAACCAAGACGCATCTGTGCCTTTCAGGTCAGACTTCGCTCCGCATGAGCACCCACTGGTTTGTCAGTAAAGCTTACAAAGTATCCGTGAGGCAAGCATCGGTTCTTCTTCAGTTTGTTTCCTGGTCGACTCATGACCGAAATATCAGTGACTTAGCCCTAGCGCCCCGCAGATTAGTTTGGTAGGTTCCTTTACTAATTCACCGATGAGGACGCTACCCAGGAGTTGATAGTGGTGAGAGATTCCACGGAACATGCTCTGAGCAGAGCCTCTGTGCCGCGTACAGAACGACCACGGCGCGGTTCCACTCCTGAGGACAACCGGCTCCACAACCGCGCTCTGATCCTCCAATCACTCTTCCGCCAGGGTGCGGTGAGTCGCGCTGACCTCGCCCGGAGTACGGGTTTGACCCGCACGAGTATCTCCGCCCTGGTGAATGATCTCGCCTCGGAG
>JASLBS010000199.1 GCA_030146405.1 Arthrobacter sp. | reverse complement strand
GGGCATGGACGGTATCGAGGCCACCCGCCGCATCCTGGCGAAGCATGACCCGGCCTCAGGGGACGCCGCCCCGCGGATCGTGGTGCTCACCACCTTCGACCTCGACGAGTACGCGCTCTCCGCGATCCATGCCGGCGCCAGTGGGTTCCTGCTCAAGGACGCACCACCCGAGGAACTGCTCGAGGCCATCCGGACGGTGCACCGCGGTGACGCCGTGATCGCACCCTCCACGACCCGGCGGTTGCTCGATCACGTGGCGCCCCTGCTCCGCCAGCCCTCCCCCACCCAGGATGCCGCGGCGGTGGCCGTCGCGCGCCTCACGACCCGCGAGCGCGAGGTCTTCGAACTGATCGCACAGGGTCTGTCCAACCCGGAGATCGCGGCGAAGCTGTTCCTCTCCGAGGCCACCATCAAGACCCACGTGGGTCACATCCTCGCCAAGCTCGAGGCCCGTGACCGGGTACAGGCCGTCGTGATGGCCTACGCCACGGGCGTCGTCCGACCCTGAACACCCGGTGTCGTCGGAGGCTCCGCCCCCTGCCGTGGGAGCCCTCCGAGGCGCCCCTCATCCCGGGGTATGACGAGCATCGCGCCGAACACGGGCCTCTCCTCCGATCCGCCGACCCCCTGCTGATTCCTACTGTGGATCCATGACCACTTCCACGAATATCCCGGGATCCCCCATGGGCGCCACCACCCCTGCACCGCCCTCCGCCGTGAGCGCGCGGGGCGTCTCCAAGAGCTACGGGCGCGGCGAGACGACCGTCCAGGCCCTCCGCGACGTGACGGTCGACGTGGAGCGCGAGCGTTTCACCGCCATCATGGGCCCCTCGGGATCGGGCAAGTCCACCCTCATGCACTGCCTCGCAGGACTGGACAGCATCGACACCGGGCAGCTGTGGCTGGGCGGAACCGAGATCACCTCCCTGCCGGACGCCGCCCTCACCCGGCTGCGACGCGAGCGCGTGGGATTCGTGTTCCAGGCCTTCAACCTCGTACCGACACTGACGGCCGAACAGAACATCACCCTGCCCGTGGCGCTCGCCGGAGGCACCGTGGACCGGGTCTGGCTGCAGCAGATCTCGTCCTCGCTCGGCCTGGATGATCGCCTTGCCCACAGGCCGCACGAGCTCTCCGGCGGACAGCAGCAGCGCGTCGCCGTCGCGAGGGCCCTCCTGACCCGCCCGGACGTCATCTTCGGGGACGAGCCCACCGGCAACCTCGACTCGGCCACCGGCGCCGAAGTGCTCTCGCTGCTGCGCAGGAGCTGCCGCGAGATGGGGCAGAGCATCATCATGGTCACACACGATCCGGTGGCGGCCTCCTACGCCGATCGGGTGCTCCTGATGAAGGACGGCACGCTCGTGGGCGAACTCGAGCAGTCCACGCCCGAGGAGATCCTCGGCGCCCTCGCGAAGCTGGGGGCCTGACGTGCTGCAGGTAGCCCTTGCGCAGGTGCGGACACATGCGCGCCGATTCGTCGCCGTCGGCCTCGCCGTGATGCTCGGGGTGGCCTTCCTCTCGGCCACCCTGATGGTGGGTGCCACCACCACGGCCAGCCTCACGCGCAGTGTCGGTGCTCCCTATGCCGCGGCCGACCTCGTGGTGACGGGTGACCAGTACGGGTCGGTGTCCCCCGAGATCCCCGGCGAGCTCGCGGCGATCGAGGGGGTGGCGGCCACCCACGGTTTCGAGCAGGCGTACACCCTGCTCATGACCGGATCCCAGACCTCCACGGCCGTCCTCACCAGCACTGCCCCCGATCCGCTGGAGACCGCCGAGGTGGTTCAGGGTTCCTACCCCTCGACGCCGAGCGAGGTGGCCCTCGACACGGCCTCCGCCGAGCGGCTCGGTGTCGCTGTCGGGGACACCGTGGCGATCGAGCAGACCGGCAGCTCCACCTCGGCCGGCAACGCCCTCACCGTGTCGGGCCTTCTTGAACCGAGTGCCGATCCCAGGGTGGGCGGGGCCGTGCAGGTCCTCGCCGCACCCGCCGTGATACGTGAGGTGACAGCCGGTCAGGTCTTCCTCGGCAACGTCCAGGTGGCGCTCACCCCCGGGGCCGATTCCGCCGCCGTCACCGCCGACGTCACCGAGGTGCTCTCGGCCTTCTCCTCACCCAGCGGCGATCCACTCGTGGTCCGTACCGCCAGTGAGCAGACGGTCATCGATGTCGCAGCCCTCTCCTCGGGCACCGATGTTCTCACCGGTATCCTTCTCGCGTTCGCGGTGGTGTCCGTGATCGTTGCCGGTCTGGTCATCTCGAACACCTTCTCGGTGCTGGTGGCCCAACGGACGCGGGAACTCGCGCTGCTGCGGTGCATCGGCGCCGAACGGCGACAGATCAGGGCGTCGGTGCTCGTCGAGGCAGTCATCGTGGGCTTCGTCTCCGCCGTCCTCGGAGTCCTTCTTGCCGTCGCAGTGATGGCGGTGCTCGTGGCGCTCGCCCAGCGGACCGACATCGGGTCCTTCGCCGTGCTCGCCGTCCCTCCGTCCGCGGTCGTCGTCGGCCTGGTGGTCGGTCTCCTGATGACCCTGCTGGCGGCTCTCGTTCCCGCCCGGGCCGCTACGCGTGTGGCCCCCCTCGCCGCACTCCGCCCGACCGACTACGCTCCGGCGGGGAGCAGGAGCGGTCTGCTCCGGCTCATCCCGGGCCTCGTGGCCGTCCTCGGGGGCGGAGCGCTCCTCCTGTTCGGCGCGCTCACCGCAGCGCTCCTCCCGGCGGTGGCGGGCGGTGCACTGTCCTTCCTGGGTGTGGTGCTCCTCGCGCCGTTCTTCGTTCCGGCGTGCGTCGCCCTGGTGGGGCGGCTCGCCCGCCCGATCGGGGTTCCCGGCGTTCTCGCCTCGGTGAATGCCGTCCGTAACCCGGCCCGTACCACCGCCTCCTCGACCGCCTTGATGGTGGGTGTCACCCTCGTGACCATGATGATGGTGGGCGCGCAGACCGCGCGCACCACCTTCGACTCCGAGCTGGGGCAGAACTACGCCGTCGACCTCCAGGTCTCAGGACTCGGAGCGGACACCGCGTCGGCGGGAGGAGGCGTTCCCGGCACCTTTGCCGGCGCGATGACCCTTCGGAGCGTGGAGGGCGTGGAGAGCGCCGTCGAGATCACGCCGGTCCTGCTCACCAGCGGGCAGGACGGGCAGGAACTCGTGTACTCGGCGGACCCGGACGATCTCGCCGGCGTCCTCCGCTCCGACGGTACCGCCCTGACCGATGGCATGGTCCTGGCAGCGCAGTCCTGGGACCAGCGGGACGTCACGCTCGATACGGTCGACGGTCCGGTGACCCTCCCGGTCACAGCGACGGATTCGAGCTTCTTCGTTCCGCTGATCTCCACGGCGACGGCCGAGCAACTCGGTGGCACTCCCCCGGATGCGCTCGCCGGGTACCTCGGGGAAGAAGCCGTGGCGGAGGGAGTACTTGAACAGGCCGCTGCCACCACCCTCGTGGAGTACCTCGGGACCACGTTCTGGCTCAAGCTCGACGACGGCCTGGGCTCGTCCGCCGTGGCCGAGGTGCAGTCGCAGATCGTGGCTGCTATAGGCCTCTCCGAGTACCAGGTGTCCGGTGGTGCCACCGAACGTATCGCGTACCACCAGGTCATCGACGTGATGCTGTTGATCGTCACCGCGCTGCTGGCCGTGGCCGTGCTGATCGCCCTGATCGGCGTAGCGAACACCCTGTCCCTCTCCGTCCTGGAGCGACGGCGGGAGAACTCGCTGTTGCGGGCACTCGGGCTGACCCGCGGGCAGCTGCGGGGGATGCTCGCGGTGGAGGCCGTACTGATCGCCGGCGTGGCGGCTCTCCTGGGCTCGGTTCTCGGGGTCCTCTACGGCTGGCTGGGTGCGCAGGCAGCGCTCGGGGGCATCACACCGGTGATCCCGGCCGTGCCCCTCGGCCAGATCGGCATGGTCCTCGCAGTGGCCGTGGCGGCAGGACTCATCGCCTCCGTTCTCCCGGCCCGGCGTGCTGCCCGGCTCTCACCCGTCGCAGGATTGGCCACGGACTGAGCATGCCTACCCGCGGCGTCCTCCTGCAGCGCCGCCGACCGCCTATATTGGGTGGAGTGCAGCGATGGATCGGGAGGACGCCGTGGTGCAGCAGGAAACAGCACCGGAGCCCGGTGCAGCCGTAGCCGTCGTGGCCTCGTCCTCGGCGGAGGACTGCGCGGAGCTGGAGCGCGTGCTCGCCACCGGAGGGCTCACGGCGAGCGGCGCCACCTCCGTGGACCTGCTCCTCCATGAGGTCCTCACGGCGCACCCCGACGTCCTCCTCGTGGACGTGGACTTCGCGCTGGCGCACATCGGCTCCCTGGACGGCATCATCCCGGACCATCCACACCTCGCGGCGCTCCCGGTGATCCTTCTCCTGCCGGCGGACGGCACCGCGTCCGTTCCGCCGATCCTGGAATCCCATGTCTCCGACGTCCTCTTCCGCCCGGTCAGGCCCACCGAGCTACTGCAGCGAACACGCACCCTGATCACGCGACGCCGCCAACGCGAGGAGAAGCGGAGGTCAACGGCGCGCCTCCGCGAGGACATGCGGCGCATCTCGGCCCGCATCCGGTCCACCAACGATCCGATCGTCATGATCGACCAGTTCCTGCCGGACCTCGGGCCGGCGCTCGGGGCGGACCATCTGGCGCTGCAGATCTTCGACGACGATCGTGTGGCCGCCCGCAGCAGCAGCTGGACGAACGGTGCCGTAGCAGGGCGCCAGATCCTCACCGCCCAGCTGCGGGTCGACCAGGATGCCTCCCGGGCCCTCGCGCTCTCGCTCTGGGAGCAGTCCGCGACAGCAGATCTCACCGACGAATCCACCTCCGGCACTCCCGCGGACGGCGGAGTCCGGGTCCCGGAGTGGCTCGAGGCCGGTGTCGGTGCGAAGGGGCGGGTCAGCGGTGTGGTCACTGCACTGGGCGAGGGCGATACCCCCTTCGGGCTGCTGTGGATCATCAACGAAGGTACGTCACCCGGATGGTCGGGAGCCACCAGCGGATTGACGCAGCACGTGCTCGGAAATCTCGCTCACGGTCTCATCCAGGCACAGTTGATCACCCGCCAGCACCAGGCGGTCCAGAAGCTGCGCGCCCTCAACCGGGCCAAGAGCGACTTCGTGGGTACCGTCAACCACGAGCTGCGCACGCCGTTGGCGTCGATCGCGGGCTACTTGGAGATGATCAATGACGGACTGGGCGGCGAACTGCCTCCCGGGGCCAGCACCATGCTGCAGGCCGTCGAGCGCAACACTGCCAAGCTGAGCGAGTTGATCGAGAACATCTCCGCGCTCTCCTCGCAGGAACCCGATGCATCCGCGCACGGTCCCGTGGATCTCGTCCACCTGATCTCCGAACTGACGGGCCGCACCGTTCTCCAGGCGTCGGCCGGTGGGGTCAGCATCGACCAGGACCTCCCGGATCACGGCGTGACCGTCTCCGGTGACCGCGCGCAACTCTCCACTGCTCTGGGAGTCGTCCTGTCCAACGCCATCAAGTTCACGCAGGAGAACGGCCGCGTCCTCGTGGGTCTGACCCTGGATGCGGATGATGCGCACGCCGTCGTCGTGGTGCAGGACACCGGGATCGGTATTCCGGCGGACGATCTCCCGCACCTGTTCGACTCCTTCCACCGCGCGTCCAACGCGAACCAGGCACTCCCGGGCGCCGGCGTGGGACTGTCGATCGCCAAGAGGACGTTCGACGCCCATCGCGGGAGTATCACCATCGAATCGAGCCTGGGTGCCGGGACCACCGTCGCCATCACGCTACCCCTGCTCGATCGGGCTGCCGTAGGCTGAGAGGCCCGTCCCACCACGGAAGGAATCCTCCATGACGCACGCCGAGAACGGCATCGCGCTCCGCCAGCTCGACCTGGACACGCTCCTGCCCTACCTCGACCTGCACCTCATGGGCGCCACCAACGGCGTCCGGCTCTTCGAAGCAGCCGCGAAGTCGTGGAACGGGACACCGTTCGAAGCGGACTTCATGCGTCTGCGCCAGGAGATCGGTGAGGAACGCGCCTATCTGAAGCGCATGATCCGCGCCCTGGGTCATCGACCCAATCTCCTCAAGATGGCGGTTGCACACGTGCTGACCGTCGTCGCGGAGTGGAACCCGCTCAACCCGAGGAGGCGGAAGGCCACCGCGGGCGCACAGCTCGAACTCGAGGCCCTGCAGTCGCTGCTCAAGGGCAAGGAGGGAATGTGGGCCACGCTCCTCGCCCTGTCGACGCACAGCACGGCGTCGGTCGGCGACGCCGTGCTGAACCAGCAGGTGATCCGGGAGCTCCTCGAGGCATCTCGGAGCCAGCAGGACACCGTGGCCCGGGTGATGACGGCGACCGCCGCCACCCGGTTCCTGCGGGTCTGATCCCGCCGGCGGCACTCAGCTCCCGGCGGGTTCCTCGTACTTGGGGAACACCGGCGACGGCGCGGGCAGCGGGGTCCCGGGCTCGATCCGGACGGGCAGTGCGCCGAAGCTGCGCCGTGCGTCGTCGTCCTCGGTGCCCTGCCCCAGCGCCGCGAGGATCTCCGCTGCGCTGCGTGGCATGACCGGTTGCGCGAGGATCGCCACAACCCGGAGGACCTCCAGGGTCACGTAGAGCACCGTTGCCATGCGCTCCGGGTCACTCTTCCGCAGGACCCACGGCTGCTGGTCCGCGAAGTACGCGTTGGTGTCACCGAGTACACCCCACACGGTCTCGAGTGCGCGGGAGAACTCCTGCCGGTCGTAG
>JASLBS010000189.1 GCA_030146405.1 Arthrobacter sp. | reverse complement strand
CAGCAGGGAGGGATTGGTGCCGCCGACCGAGTGACCATGCCAGTAGATCCGCGGATTGGAGTAGAGCTGATCGAGAAGTTCCTGGTCCCACACACCTCCTACGAAGCGCACGCGCTCATCACCGAGGCCGGTGACCAGGCGCGTGTACTCGTCTGAGTAGGGAGCCGACCCGACCACGATCAAGGGCAGCTTCGCGTTACTTCGCACGTAACCCTCGACGATCACGTGGACGTGGTTCTCGGGCTCGAACCGAGCCACGACGAGGTGGTATCCACCCGGCTCGAGGTTCATCTCCTGAAGGCGGTCCGAGGCGCCCGAGTCGAGGATGGGCGCTCCGTAGGCCAGATAGGTACTCTCGACGCCGAATTCTTCGCGGTAGTAGTCCTGGATCCCGGCGGCATCGGCGATCAGGGAGTCGGACCAGCGGACTGCGAGCGACTCCGCCGCACGGTAATAGCGCTTACCGACGGTTCCCCACTTGGCACGCTTCCACTCGAGGCCGTCCACGTGGGTGGCTACGGGTATGCCCGCAGCCCGAAGGACGGGCAGCCACGGTGAATTGGCCGAGTTGAAGACGATGGCCACATCCACACGTCTGAGGAACAGGTGACCGACCGAGAGGCCGGTGTGGCTGAGCGTCTCCAGGGAGCGCTTCTTTAGTGCGGGCAGATGCACCAGGGACATCCCTTTGTACTCGGTCTCGGCAGGGTTCGTCCCCGCCGTCGTCCGGCAGTACACCACCACCTCATGGCCCATGGCAGCTAACCGCTGGCCCACCTCCTCCACGCACGTCTCGAATCCCCCGTAGCGCGCGGGAACACCGCGCGTCCCTACGAGCGCTATTCGAAGAGGTCTGGTGTGCGAAGGCAGTAGGTACATGAGGACTCCCAGTCAGTGTGTGCGGGCTTCGCCTGGGGCGGCCTGCACGGCGTGTTGTTGTTAGTAAGCGGCTTCATGGGGCGCGGGAGCGTTGAGGAGCTCCAGCGTCCGCCGCAGGGCGGTACTCGAGGTATGCACGGTGTAGGGGAAGTAGACGACCTCCACGCCCACCCGGGCTAAGGTCTCCTCGAGGGCAAGACCCTTCGGAGTGCCCTTCCAGTCGTCGCCCTTGAAAAACACGTTGAAACCGATCTGCTTCCACATGTCCAGCTTGGTGGGGGCCGTCTCCGCCACGGCGCGGTCCACGAACTGCACGTTCTCGACGATCTCCAGGCGTTCGATCAGCGGGATGATCGGGCGGCGTCCCTTGTTCACCTCGAGCAATTCGTCCGACACGACGCCGGCGATGAGGTAGTCACACTCGCTCTTGGCATGGCGGAGCAGGTTGAGGTGACCTACGTGGAAGAGATCGAAAGCACCGGCTGCGTAACCGATCCGGATTCCCATGGGGCGTCCTTTGCTGCTGGTGCCTTCCGCTTCTGCAAGTGGTGGCGGGGTGGAAGAGAGGGTCGGTGGGAGGTCGGCGGGCATCAGTAGGCACCGACGGGCTGAAGAAGCACCTTGAAGGTGCGCCAGATGATGATGAGGTCGCCGGTGACCGACCAGTTCTCCACGTAGTAGAGGTCCAGCCGGACGCTTTCCTCCCAGTCGAGATCGGAGCGTCCGCTCACCTGCCACAGTCCCGTGAGTCCGGGTTTGATCAGGAGCCGCCGGCGGGTGTGCTGCTCGTAACCGGACACCTCGCTGAAGAGCGGTGGTCGCGGCCCGACGAGGGACATGTCGCCGCGCAGCACGTTCCAGAACTGAGGTAGTTCGTCCAGCGAGTACCGGCGGATGAACTGTCCGGTACGGGTGACTCTCGGGTCATCGCGCATCTTGAACAGCACACCGTTGCCCTGGTTCTGGTCCTTCAGAAGCTCGAGTTCGTCCTCGGCCGTGGTCACCATCGAACGGAATTTGAACATCTTGAAGACGTGTGAATCCTTGCCGACACGCTCCTGCATGAACAACGCCCGTCCGGGTGAGTCCCGTCGGATGGCTACGGCCAGCACGAGGAAGAGTGGAGCCAGGACCAGCAGCGCAACCGCAGAGACCACGATGTCGAGGGCACGCTTGAGGATGTGGCGGCCTCCCGTGAACTGGGGCAATTCGACGTGCATGAGGGGGAGGCCCTCGACGGGACGCATGGTGATGCGGGGCCCGGCCACATTGGTGAGCGTGGAGGCCAGTACCAGTTCCGTGGACGACCCTTCGAGGCGCCACCCGAGTTCCCGGATGTAGGCACTGCCCTTCCGCAGGTGTCCTGCGACGATCACGGCGTCAGCACCCGTATGTGCCACGAAGTCCTCGATCTTCCGAAGACCGCTGACCACCGGCACGAGGCGATCCCCCGTCCGCATAGCAGCAGGATTGGCTTTCCCCTCGTAGACGACGCCCACCACGGTATAGGCCGCGCCTGACTTCTTGGCGAGCTGCGCCGCCACGTAGCGGACATCCGCCGGCTGGCCGACGACGACCACCTTAGAGAGGTAGTGGCCCAGGCGGCTCTGCCGCAGCAACCATTGGCGCCACAGCCATCGGCTGGAGAGCAACAGCAGCGTGCCGGTCGGCATGGCCAGGACGAGCAGGCTGCGGAAGTGCTCGAGGTCCAGGAGGACGACGACGACGGCGGCGGCGGCGAACGTGGCGACACTGGCACGCACCACCTTCTTGTACTCTCCGGCGCCGGTACCCACCAGCCGTGAATCCCGCGTGCGGAATCCCGCCATGGCAGCAATCCACCCGGCTGCGATGGCACCACCGAGACCAAGCACATCCGTCAGCCTCCCCGAGCCTGCATCGAGCGTCAGCAGATTGACGATCAACAGCAGGATGCCCAGAATCAGGACGGAATCCGTGGCGAGAAGGGCGAGCTGGTAACGGCGCCGCCAGGCGGTACCGGATACGGCAAGCGGCTGCTGGGCTCCCGTGACTCCCGGAGAAGCGATGAGGCCGTTGAGAGCACTGTGCAGCTGCGTCATGCTGCGCGCCCTCTCTGTGATGCAGGGACTCCCGCGCGTCGCGCGGAGTACCGGGGAGCCGACGACGGCTGGGGACGGACCTTGGTCTCAGAAGGTCCTGACATCGCCGGCTCCGTGGGGGGGTGCATGATGATTGCCGATTGAGCGACGAGCATCGTGCAGGAGGTGCGGCAGGACAGCGCCGATCGGCGCGTGTCCCCCGATCCTGGGAGGAAGTGAAGGAGAGTGCCTGCCTGTGTGATGTGGCGAGTGCCGCGGGACGGACGACCCATGAGTGAGACCCGATTCTTGAAAATTTCCCCAGCTTTGACGTAAAAGCTCTTGTGAAAAGCCTAGGGATGGGTCGCTCGACGCACACGAGTAACAGTTACGTGTTTCTGTTCGGGTGCCTACACACGAACTACCTGCGCGGTACTCGCAGTTACTACCCAGGGGCGCCCTGACCTACGTGAGATGAATCGTCAGGGCGTCCGAAGGTCCTCGCGGCGGTTGACACCGAGCTTCGCGAAAATCCTGTACAGATGCCCTTCGACCGTCCGTACCGACACGTTCTTGGCGTCAGCGATGTCCCTGTTGGAGTAGCCCTCCTTGACCAGACCCACGATCTTGCGCTCCGTGGGAGTAAGGCTCGCAGTAGGGGTACCCGGGGAACCGGATGCGAGCCGCTGGGGCTCGGGGCCCTCCCGCTGCTCGCCGAGAGCGACGAGCCGGCGCTGCACAGCCCGGGCACGACGACCGGATGGTTGGCCGATCATGTACTGCTGGGCCAGGGACAGACCCGCGAACTCGAAGGCAAGGTTCCCGTGCTCACCGGCACGGGTGGCCGCCTCGATCATGGCGTCGAGGTCCCTGGTGTGCGCAGCCCTGGCGTAGTCCAGCAGGATCTCGGCACTTCTGCCCTCGAAACTCTCCAGCACGCGGATCAGCGGGATGATGGATTCAGTATCGCCGAGCAGCAGTGACAGCCGAAGTGCCGTCCCCGCCAGCTCCTTCAGGTGGTCCTTCTCCGCCGCAGCAGCAAGATGAAGGAGGTCGGCCTGTGCAACGGGAGCGTCACCCAGTATCGCAGCGGCAGCCGTCACGAAGACGCGCCCGCCCAGGCGCATGGCGTGTGACCCCCGCTTCGCCGAGCGCTCGAACTGATCGACGAGGGACTGCGCTCGCCCCGTGTCACCGGCCAATGCGGAGGCGTATGCCGTCAGCCCGATCAGCAGCGATTTGACCTGTGTGACGTCGGAGTCCTGCAGTGCCTCGAGCGCGAGGAGGAACCGGTCGCGGGCCTGCAGGTTGCGCGCGGAACGGAGAGCACTGATGCCATCCACGAAATCGCCCCACCCGGCGAAATAGACCATGCTGCGCGGGTAGCGCCGGCAATGATCCAGAAGAACCTCCTTGGCCGCTGTCGCCTGGCCCAGATTGCTCAGGATGAAGACGTGGCACGCGACGGCGTGCTCCCTGTAGTTCAGGACGAGTGCGCCTGCCTCATCGATGATCTGAAGGGCCCGGCCCGAGTAACTGGTCGCTTCCAGCGACCGCCCCATCCCGCCGACGAGTTCGGCCAGAAGGATCAGCGAACCCACGCAGGACTCGGCAGACCCATCGGGGTCGGCGAGGATGGTGCGCAGGGTGTCTTCCACGCCGTCGAAGTGCCCTTCGAGGATGAGCACGTGACAGTCCAGGATGGCGCAGCCCAGGTGGGAGAGCCTCACGTCCTGTGCCGTCAGGGGGGAACCCTCCACCGTCTGCAGACGGGAGATGAGCGAACGCCACAGATCGACGACCGCCCGGAGGTCCTCATACGAGGCGCCGGACTTGAGCTTGAGCTCGAAGGACAGAAGCATTCCGTTCTTCGCCGAGAGGAGGTCGGTGCAGCACCGCAGGGCCTCATCGGCGAGCTCCTGCGCATCGATGAGGTTGCCGCGGCTGCCCTGGACGCGGGCCATCTCCGTCAGGGCCCGGCTGCGCAGCCCGGGCGCGGAGACCGAGCGCGCGGCGCGGAGGGCTAGATGGTGGTCGCCGAGACCGTTGGCCACGACCGCGGCCCGGAGCAGCGTTGCGTCATCCGGTGGTAGTCCACAGTCGAGGCCCCAGGCGACGTTCCTCAGGAAACTCTCCGGCGACTCTGCTGCGGGGTCGAGGGCATCGACCATCTGGCGCCGGAGGGTCAGGCTGCGGGCGGCGGTGACCTGATTGCGCAGCACCTCCGCGTGGAGGGGGTGCTCGAGGTATACGCGTT
>JASLBS010000164.1 GCA_030146405.1 Arthrobacter sp. | reverse complement strand
AACCACCCAGGTCGCGAGGTCCCGTACATCGATCACCTGGACATGGCGCCCGGCCAGCACGGGCACCAGGACATCCTGGTCCCCGGCCGAGGCGAACCGTGACACCCAGTACCCGAACCGGTCACTGCCGTCCCCGGGGCCCGCGATCAGGCCGGCGCGGACCACCAGGAGCCGATCGCCGGCGGCCGCTCCTGATGCCTCCTCCGCCAGGACCTTCGCCTGCGCGTAATCGGTGGCGTCCGTCGCCTCGGTCAGGGCTGACGTCTCGTCCGCCTCCGGTTCGGCGTCGGAGGCATAGACGGAGGTGGAGGAGATCAACGTCCAGTGCGCTGCCAAGTCGGCGAGCACCGTGAGGGCGCCGGTGACGTGGTGGAGGTCCCAGGAGATCTCGATGATCTCGTCCCAGGTGGTGTCCTGCACAGCTGCGTAGGCACCGGGACTGCTGCGGTCCGCGGGGATGAAGGTCACTCCTGACGGTGGCGGGCCGTCGGTCCCGCGAGCGAGACAGGTCACGTCGTCACCGGCCCGCAGAAGCTGTTCTGCCAGTTCGCGGCCCAACCATGCGGTACCGCCGAGGATCAGGGTGCGTCTCACGTGCCCACTCAACAGGATCAGGGCCGGTGGGGAAAGGGTGTCTTCACCGGCTGGTGCCTTTTCCCCCGGCGCGGCCGGTCGGCGCGTGGTTCCGATGACCGGCCCCCGTCCGCTCGATCATGCGGCGGACCGTCGGGTCCGGAGCGCGATGCGGTGGATGGCGAGGACGATGAGCGTCATGCCGACGAGTTCACCCGTGGTCTCGGTCAGGGTGAGGGCCAGCGACACCGTATGACTGACGTGGGGCTCCAGGATGACGTGGAGCTGGTCGATGACCACCGCGAAGACTGCCAGGAGGCAGAGCCATCCGAACAGGGCGCGCGAATGGCGCCGGTCCGCCCGCGACGAGAAGAAGTAGCTGATCAGCAGGGCGCTCCCGAGGACGAGAGCCAGGACAGCCCAGACCAGCAGTTCCCCGAGATCCTGGGGTCGGAGCCCGGCCACGGCCGGCAGTCCGTGCCGTCGCACGAGGTCCGCACCCACCGATTCGTGGATCTGGAAGAAGTCATCGGCCACGAGGACGACCAGCACGCCCGTCCACACGACGAAGGAGGGTGAGCGGCGGATCACGGCGAGGAAGACCAGCATCACGGCGCCCCCGACAAGCTGCGTATGACCGAACATCTCGACGAAGGTTCCGTCGTAGTTACCGTTCCACTGGACGGCACTGAAACGGGTCATGGGCTCATCAGGATCATTGCTCGCGAGATGGACGACGTTACCCAGCAGGAACAGCAGATCCAGCGTCAACAACACCGCGGCCAGCATCCAGTGCCGCCACCGATCATCCGCAGCCATAGCCATGGCCGGAGCACGGTCGGGAACCGCCTCCCCCTCCACGTTCCCTCCTCGCCCGGCATCGGGCTCGCCCTGCCGGGCCGGGAGGACTCGGGTGCTGCCGGGGCGGAAGAACATGCGGGATTTCCTGCTCGTCGAAGGGATGGTGTGGAAGACGCAGCGTGAGGGAACCACCCGGCATGAGCTCGCTCACATGTTTGAAGAGGATGCCCCCATGTCCTGACGCCATGGGCCGAGCAGCCCCTGGCGTCAGGACATCACGTCGACGTCGCTACAGCACCAGACCCAGGGCGAACGGTCCGATCAGGACGGTGAAGAGCGTGATGAGCATGATCCCGACGATGTTCAGCACGATGCCTCCCCGGACCATCTCGGCAATCTTCACGTTTCCTGTGGCGTAGACGATCGCGTTCGGGGGAGTACCGACCGGAAGCATGAAGGCACACGTGGCGGCGAGCGCCGCCGGGATCAGCAGGGTCTGCGGATCCAGGCCTATACCGACCGCCACACCACCCAGGATGGGGATGAACGTTGCGGCGGTGGCTGTGTTGCTCGTGATCTCGGTGAGAAACAGCACGATGGTGACCACGGCGGCCAGGAGGAGGACGATCGGCAGTGCACCGAGTCCGCTCACCTGCTCGCCGAACCAGGCATCCAGGCCGGTTCCGGCGACCGCACCGGCCAGGGAGAGGCCTCCGCCGAACAGGAGGAGGACGCCCCAGGGGAGGCCCTCCTCGGCGTCCTTCCAGACGAGCGTCATGTTCCCCTTCTTGTCGGCGGGGATCATGAAGAGGGCGATCCCGGCGCCGATGGCGATCACGGTGTCGTCGAAGGATCCGAGCCAGGGAAGCGCGGTGTCGACGGCTTCGATGTTGGCGACGAGTCCGGGGAAGATCCAGAGGAACGCGGCACCCGAGAAGACGGCGAGCACCGTCTTCTCACCGCGGCTCATGGATCCCAGTTTGCTGATCTCGTTGTCGATGAGCTCCTTGCCACCGGGGATGTCCTGGAGCGAGAACTTGAAGATGACGCGGGTGATGAGGAGCCAGGCCAGGCCGATGAAGACGACGACGATCGGGACGCCGAGCATCATCCACTGGACGAAGCCCACGCTCTCGCCGAGTTCCTCACTGATGTACCCCGCCACGATGGCATTGGGCGGGCTGCCCAGGAGGGTGCCGAGGCCACCGATGGTCGCAGCCCAGGCCACGGAGAGGATCAGCGCGACGCCGAAGATCCGGACTTCCTTGTCCTCCACCACATCGCTGATCGCGCTACCGGCTGCCAGCGCTTCCTGGGTCTCGCCCTCCGTGACCACGGCCTTCGTCCTGCTGTTCTCGACCACCAGGGTCAGGATGCTGAGTGCGATGGGAAGCATCATGAGGGTCGTGGCCGTGTTGGAGACCCACATGGACAGGAACGCCGTGGAGATCATGAGTCCGAGGATGATCCGGCGGGGGTGGGTACCGACGCGGCGAAGGGTCAGCAACGCGATGCGCCGGTGGAGATTCCACTTCTGCATGGCGATGGCGATGAGGAACCCGCCCAGGAACAGGAAGACGATGGGGTTCGCGTAGGGGGCCGTGGACTCCGCGACGGTTCTCGCCGTGAGCATCGGCAGGAGGACGATCGGCAGCAGGGAGGTGACCGAGAGCGGAAGAGCCTCGGTCATCCACCAGACGGCCATGAGCCCCGCGATCGCAGCCACGATCCGTGCGTCTCCGGGAAGGTCCGAGGCTCCGAGGAGGACATAGATGAGCGCGGCGATCGCCAGCCCGAGCCCGCGCTGCATCCAGAGTTTGGAGGCGGACCGCGAGGGGGTACCAGCAGTTGTTCCCGTCGATGACGCGTGGGTGCTGGATGGGGGTTGTTCGGGCTGGTGACTCATGCTTCTTCCTCCGCACGGCGTTGTGTGTTTTGCTTCACAACCCTACAGGTCCATCGGGTGGTGGAGCTCCCGGGTCGGCTTCTGCGGCACGCAGGATCCGGTGCCCGCCCCGCAGTCGACGGACTCACTCCAGAATGCGCTGGTACAGCAGGTGGTCCTGCCACGTCCCCGCGATGCGCAGGTACGACGGCGCGGCGCCGATGAGGGTGAAACCTGCCCCGGTCAACACGGTGCGCGACGCCGGGTTGTGGGGCAGCACCGAAGCCTGGAGGCGGTGCAGGCCCAACTCGTCCCGGGCGTGGATCATCGCGGTGTCCAGAGCACCGGAGCACACTCCTCTGCCCTGGAGGCGGGCATCCACCCAGTAACCGACGTGCGCACTCAGGAACGGGCCGCGCACGATGCCCGTGAGGCTCAGGACACCGACGACGCCGTCCTCCGACGTCAGGATCCATGGGACCTCCGTGCCGGCAGCCGTCGCGGCCAGCGAGGCCTCGATCCTGGCCGCCTGACCCGCCGGGGTGAAGAAGGATTCGTCACGCTGAGGCTCCCAGGGGGCCAGGTGGTCGCGATTGGCGCGGTAGGCGCCCGCGAGCGCGCCCGCGTCCGATGCACGGAGCAGACGCATCTCCACTCCGGCCGGCAAGGTGGGAAAGAACACCCGCGCAACTGTAGTGCAGGCCGGCCGGTTCGCTTCCGTGACCCTCTCCCGATGCCGCTCCGAGGATCAGCCGGGCACCGGCGTCGCGGGTGGTTGGCGTGGCAGGTCGAAGCGTGTAAACCTAGGCCCATGAGCTCCCTCCAGGACATCCCCCACGCCGATGACACTCTCTCCGCCTATGTGGTCCGCCCCAACGGGCCGGTACGCGGGGGCCTCGTGCTCATCCATGAGGTCTGGGGTCTCGTGGCGCACACCCGCGACGTCGCCGAGCGATTCGCCGCGGAGGGCTACGTGGTGGTGGCGCCGGACCTGCTCTCGGACCAGGGAATCACCGAGGCGAGCACGGAGGGATTGGGCGAGGTGCTCCTGGGACCGGACGACGAGGCGCGTGATCGGGCCCAACCGAAGCTCCGCAAGGTCTTCGCACCGTTGCAGGACCCCGAGTTCGGCCGCTCGACCACGGAGCGCGTGCAGGCGTGCTTCGAGTTCCTGTACGCCGACGCTGACGTGACAGGCCGCGTCGGGATCACCGGTTTCTGTTTCGGCGGCAGCTACAGCTTCTCCCTGGCCGTGCACGAACCGAGGCTGCTGGCCAGCGTGCCCTTCTACGGGCACGCCGATTTCACCCCCGAGGAACTCGGGGGGATCAAGGCGCCCGTGCTCGCGTTCTACGGCCAGGACGACGAAGGGCTCATCAGCGAACTGCCGGGGCTCGAGGCAGGGATGGCCGAGGCGGGGGTGGACTTCACCGCGAAGGTCTACCCGGACGCAGGGCACGCGTTCTTCAACGACTCCAACCGTTTCTCGTACCGCCCCGAGGCTGCCGCCGACGCATGGTCGCGAACGCTGGAGTTCCTCGCCCGCCACGTTGTCTGATCCCGCCGCGGCCCAGGGTCGGGGGTCCGGACGCGAGCTGTCACCTGCTCATCTGCGGCCGGCATACCTGGCCCTGGTGTTCGGTGGCGGGATGGCAGGTACTCTCGCCCGCCACTTCCTCTCCGAGGCGGTGCCCACTCCCGAGGGACTCCCGCTCGGGATCTTCGCGATCAACGTCACCGGTGCCTTCGCGCTCGGCCTGCTGCTCGAGGCGCTCCTCGGTCGTGGCCCGGACGAGGGCCGACGCCGTGCCCTCAGGCTGGTGCTGGGAACCGGATTCCTCGGCGGCTTCACCACCTACAGCGCGCTGACCACGGACTCCGCACTGCTGCTGCAGGACGGGCGAGTGCTCGAGGGAATCGCCTATCTCCTGCTGACGGTGATGGTGGGGCTCGCCGCGACGGCCGCCGGGATCCACGTCGGCGGTCGAGCGGCCCGCTCCCGGGCAGCGTCATGAGCATTCCCCTCGTCCTCGCGCTGGGCCTGGCCGGTGGGCTCGGCTCCGTGGCGCGTTTCGTGCTCGACGGCGTCCTGCGCTCCCGCGGGCTCGGTCCCCTTCCGGTTCCCACCCTGATCATCAACGTCAGCGGATCGTTCCTGCTCGGGATCCTGGCCGGTGCGGCACTCGGCTCCGCGCTTCCTCCCGCGTGGGTGCTCGTGTGCGGAACCGGCTTCCTCGGGGGTTACACCACGTTCAGCACGGCCAGCATCGAGACGGTCAGGCTGATCCAGACAGGGCGGTGGCGCGCAGCTCTGATGGCCGGAGCCGGAATGGCAGTGGTGGCTCTGCTGGCTGCCGGTGCCGGGCTCTGGCTGGGACTCCTCCTCGCACGGGCAGGGGCCTGATCGGTAGGCCCGCAACGCCCCGGTGCGCACTAGGGTAGGAAAGGTGCCCCAGGAAACCTTCGACCTTCGAGCGATCGCCGTGGGAGCCTACGGTCCATCGCTGCTGTACGGGGTAGCCACCGGGGCCATCCTCCCGGTGATCGCGTTGACCGCCAGGGACCTCGGAGCGGACATCGCCACCGCTGCCCTGGTCATCACGCTCTCCGGTATCGGTTCACTGGTCACCAATGTGCCGGCCACCCTGATCGCCACGCGTCTCGGTGAGCGGAAGGCCCTCGTGGGCGCGGCGCTCTGGTGCGCGGCCGCCATGTTCCTCGCGCTCGCCGCACCGACCCTCCCGGTCTTCGCCGGGGCGGTCTTCATGGTGGGTATGGCCGGAGCCGTGTTCGGGTTGGCACGCCAGAGCTATCTCACCGAGGCCGTGCCACCGCCGTTCCGCGCCCGCGCGCTGTCCACGCTCGGCGGCGTGACCAGGATAGGGTTCTTCATCGGCCCCTTCGCTGCGGCGCTGGCCATGAGGTCGCTGGGCCTCGACGGTGCGTACTGGGTGGGTGGGGTGGCGAGCCTGGCTGCTGCCGCCCTGAGCTGGCGGGTCCCCGAACTCGTGGCGCCGGGGCGCGTCGTCCTCACCGCGCAGTCACCGATCGAAGCCGCACTGGCACCCGCGCCGGCACCGACGGTGCGCTCCATCCTGCGCAGCCACACGAGAATCTTCTGCACGGTGGGGGTGGGGGTGCTCCTGATCGCGGCGGTTCGGGCAACCCGGCAGGCGGTACTACCCCTCTGGGCGGAGAGCATCGGACTGGATGCCTCCGCCACGGCGCTGATCTACGGGCTCTCCGGAGCGATCGACATGCTCATCTTCTACCCCTCGGGCAAGATCATGGACGTCAAGGGCCGCCGCTGGATCGCCGTGCCGTGCATGCTCGTCATGGGCGCCTCGCTCACCCTGCTGCCCTTCACCCACGACGCGGTGGGACTGATGCTGGTCGCGCTCCTGATCGGGTTCGGCAACGGGATCGGCTCCGGCATCGTCATGACGCTCGGGGCGGATTCCTCACCCTCACCGGGGCGGCCCCAGTTCCTCGGAATCTGGCGCCTGCTCACGGACACCGGGACCATGGCCGGGCCCGCCCTGCTCTCGCTCGTGACGGCCCTTGCCACACTCTCCGCCGGGATCTGGGCCACGGCGGTGCTGGGTTTCCTGGGCGCAGGCGTCCTCTGGTACTGGATACCGCGGGCGGCGGCGGGATCGGCCGAGACTGCGATCCCGCGCGGCTGACGGAGCGCCGGTGGCCTGCCGGCCGGAACGCAGGCCCTCAGGAGCGAATGCGGCGCGCGATTCCCCGCGCCGCAAGGCCAGCCCCTGCCGCCGCCGCTGCCCAGGGGCCGAGGACAACGATCGGATCCAGCCACTGGTGGTTGACGTCGGCGCGGCGCTTCCCGGCGCGGGAGGTGACCCCGTGCCCCGTGATCTCGGCCGACACCCCGGTCTCCGCGATCAGGTTGTCCGGGTGCTTCGTGGCCAACGAGGTGATCAGCGAGCCCCAGGCGTCCACGCGGTCACCCGCTATGAGGATCAGCCAGTGGGCGGCGCGGGCCTCACTGTACCGGTAGGCGTAGCGCCGGATCATCCCGGAAACACCCCTGAGGGGCGCACTGGTCCCGAAGACGGGGGTGAGCTGCCCGTGCTCGATCGAGCGTTCCCTTCCCTCCCTGCCGCCCTGCTCCTCCGGATAGTCCCAGTGCGCTCCCGTGCCGGCCGGATCGAAGACCTCACGGGGGAAGGACGGCCGGTCCGCGGGATCCAGGTCGACGCCCCAGCCCGGGATACGGGCTCGGAGCGACTCACTGGTGGGGATGTCCTTCGGCTTGTCGGCGATGTATGGCGTTGCGCGCATGGTCGGCTCCTAGCTCGGATTCGCGATGATCAGCGGCTTGATGCAGTTGTCCAGCTTGCCCGAAAACAGGTGATAGCCCTCTGCGATGTCCTCGAGCGGGATCCGGTGCGTCACGATGTCGTTCGGTTTGAGATAGCCGTTCCGGATGTGGTCGAACAGCCGCGGCCACTGCCGTTTCACCGGCGTCTGGTTCATCCGCAGCGTGAGGCCCTTGTTGAGCGCGTCACCGAACTTCACGGCGCTGAAGATGGGACCGTAGGCACCCACCACGGCCACCGTGCCACCCTTCCGCACGGAGTCGATCGCCCAGTTCAGGGCCACGGGCGAGCCGCCCTGCAGCTTGAGCTTGGTGCCCGTCACCTGCTGCAGGAAGTTGCCGTCGGCCTCGGCGCCCACTGCGTCGATCACCACGTCGGCCCCCAGGAAGTCGGTGGTCTTCTTCATCTGCACCACGATGTCGTCGTACTCGGCGAAGTTGAAGGTCTCGGCGTGGGCGAAGGTGCGGGCCTTCTCGAGCCGGTACTCGAGATGATCGATCACGATCACACGCCCGGCTCCCATCAACCAGGACGACTTCGCCGCGTACAGACCCACGGGCCCCGCGCCGAAGACCACCACGGTGTCACCCTCCACGATGTCCCCGAGCTGTGCACCGAAGTAGCCGGTGGCCAGGGCGTCCGTGAGGAGGACGGCGTCCTCGCTGTCCATCCAGTCGGGGATGATGGTGGGGCCGACATCCGCGAAGGGCACGCGCACGAACTCGGCCTGCCCACCGTCGTAGCCGCCGCAGGTGTGGGAGTACCCGTAGATGCCGCCCACCGCCGTCGCGTTCGGATTGACGTTGTGGCAGTTCGAGTACAGCCCGCGGGCGCAGAAGTAGCAGGATCCGCAGTAGACGTTGAAGGGCACCATGACGCGGTCCCCGCGCGTGAGGTTCTGTACGGACGGTCCCACCTCCTCGACCACGCCGATGAACTCGTGGCCGAACGTGGTACCCACGCGGGTATCGGGCATCAGCCCGTGGTACAGGTGCAGGTCGGAACCGCAGATGGCAGCCGTGGTGACGCGGATGATCGCATCATTCGGGTGTTCGATCCGTGGCATGGGCTTTTCCTCGACCCTGATCCTGTAGGGCCCTCGATACACCATGGCTTTCACCCGTGCGCCTCCTCCGTCTCGTGTCCGGCCAGCGTGGCATCGACGGGCGGAATGCTTCAACGGTGGGCCGGCACCGCGAAAAGGGCGTGCGACGGGCCGCGCGGGGTGCTACGGGCGGTGTCCGGACGGTAGCCTTCGTGCCTGCGCGGCGAAGAGCCAACCGGCCGCAGCGGACAGGGTGAACCCGACCCCGACGATCAGTGCCAGGCCGGACCAGAAGAAGAGGGGGAGGCGCGCGGTTCCCGGCATGGGTGCCGGTCCGATCGCCTGCACGGAGAGGTACAGGCCGGCCGAGACAGCGAGGCCGCCGAGTCCCAGCACCCAGCTCAGGGCGAGCCACCAGCGGGAGGACATCCAGTCGGTACCGAAGCCCTGCCACTGGTTCCACTGGTCACCGGTGCGCATCACGATCAGACCACCGACCAGGGTCCACGTACCCACCACCAGAAGGGCAGCCACCACGTCCGCCGGCCGGTGCCACAGGTTGAGGTAGGTGGCCGCACCGGCGGAGATCGAGAAGGCACCACCTGTCACGGCGGTGAACGGGCGCCAGCGGGGAGTCACGATCAGGAACACCGCAGCAGCCGCGGAGGCGGCGAGGGTTGTATGCCCGGACGGTAATGAGTTGAACTCCAGGGTGGCGACGCCTCGGTCCGGGCGATCGAACACCACGTTCTTGAGGAGCTGGGTTGTCAGGTTGGAGCCCAGGATCACGGCGACGGCGACGACGGCGGCCGTGTAGCGTCGGCGCGCGAGGGCCACGAACAGGATCGACCCCGCTGCGACGACCAGGGAGATGGCCGGAAGGGTGTCGAGGAAACGCAGGAAGGGCAACGAGGTACGGACCGTGGCTCCACCGGCTTCACGCCATGCGGACTCGTCGGCGAACTGTCCCGTGCTGGTCCGGACGAAACCCCAGTACGTCCATCCCAGGGCCACCACGCAGGCGACGGCGGCCACGAGGAACACCAGCGGCGAGCGCGCTGCCCGCGAGTGTCGGAGGGAGGGGTGCCGGGACGTCATCGCCTCAATGTTTCCACACGATCCTGCGAGTTCCGTCACCGTCCCGTGACCTTCGGGCCGTGTCCGCTTTCCCGTAGCCTGAGGGCGTGTCTACGCGATCCGAACCGTCGTCGATCCCCGGGCCCTGGCCGTCCCTGGAGGAGGTCTCGGCCACCGCGCGCGTGGTGTCGATCCCGATGCGGGTGAAGTTCCGCGGCGTCCTGGTGCGCGAGGCGCTCCTGGTCAGGGGCCCCGCGGGATGGGGTGAGTTCTGCCCTTTCCTCGAGTACGACGACGTCGAGTCCGCCGCCTGGCTGGCTTCGGCGATCGAGGCGGCCTGGTACGGCTTCCCGCAGCCGCTGCGCACCACCGTGCCCGTCAACGCCACCGTTCCCGCCGTCCGGCACGCGGAGGTGGAACGGGTGCTGTCCCGGTTCGGGGAGGTCGGTGCGGTCAAGATCAAGGTCGCGGAGAAGGGCCAGACGTTGGCCGACGACGTCGCGAGGGTTGCCGAGGTGCGCAGGCTCCTGCCGGATGCGGGCATCAAGGTGGACGCGAACGGCGGCTGGAGCGTGGTGGAGGCGCTGGCGGCACTCGAGGTCCTCGACAGGTTCGACCTGCAGTATGCGGAGCAGCCCGTCGCGGACATCGCGGGGTTGCGGGAGGTACGGCTCGAGCTGCGTCGCCGCGGGAGCCCCACGCTGGTGGCCGCGGACGAGAGCGTCCGACGACAGGAGGACCCGCTGCGCGTGGCACGCGAGGACGCCGCCGACCTCCTGGTCATCAAGGCGGCACCCCTCGGCGGCGTGCGGCGGGCGTTGGACATCATCGACCGGGCAGGTCTCCCCGTCGTCGTCAGTTCCGCGCTGGACACCTCCGTGGGGATCCGCGCGGGCGTGGCCCTCGCGGCGGCCCTGCCGGAGCTGCCGTTCGCCTGTGGTCTCGCCACCGTGTCCCTCATGGCGGATGACGTGACCGATGCTTCGCTGGTCCCGATGGACGGAGGACTCCCGGTGCGGGACGTGGATGTCTCGGAGGAGAAGCTGGACCTGCTGGCCGCCCCGCCGGAACGCATCCACTGGTGGACGAGGAGACTCGAGCGGACCTACTCGGTGCTGGCGGGCCCGAGGGGCTGAGCGACCGGCTGGTCCGGAGGAAGAATCTCCCTCTGACGTTCACGTGATCTTCACCATCCCGTGGCGGAACTGTTCACCTCGGCTCGCCAAGGTGATGCCATACCTTCCTTCTCTGTGAGAGGCGTCATCCCGATGACCGAAACCACGCGCCGCCTGCTGCCCATGCTCGGCCACACCAAGGGGAAGCGCAGCGCCGTGACCTGCGCCCTCAAGTGCGACAATGCGTGCTCCGACGCAGTCTGCAACACCACCGCCACCAGCTACTTCCGTGACATCGTCTCGAGCGAGTTCTCGCGCCGCAGTGCACTCGGCGTCGGTGCCGTGGGCGCGCTGACGCTCCTCGTCGGGCAGGTCGGTGCAGATTCCGCCCTGGCAGCGCCGGGCGACGGCAAGGGCAAGAACCACCTGCGCTTCCACCCGATCGCCCCTGTGGATGCGGAGGTGGACGCCATGACGGTGCCGCGTGGCTACGGCTGGAAGCCCGTGATCCGTTGGGGCGACCCGCTCTTCAGCAACTCCCCGGCCTTCGACGCCGATCACCAGAGCGCCGCGACGCAGTCCGTACAGTTCGGCTACAACTGCGACTACACGGACATCCTCCCGATCGCGGGGACCAAGGACCGGCGCGCGGTCCTCTTCGCCAATCACGAGTACACCAACGAGAGCATCATGGTGCCGCCGGACATGCCGGCAGCGGAGGTCCGCGGCATCGGCAAGGCCGCCCACGGGCTCACCGTGGTGGAGTTGGAGCGCAAGAACAGGAAGCAGCCGTGGTCCTACGTGCAGGGGGCGCAGCTGAACCGCCGTTTCCTGACGACCACGCCCTACGAGGTCACCGGGCCCGCCGCCGGGTCCGCCCTGCTGAGGACCATCGACGACCCTGCGGGTCGCACCGTGCTCGGCACCCTCGGGAACTGTGCCGGCGGGACCACGCCGTGGGGCACCATCCTCTCCGGGGAGGAGAACTTCAACGGGTACTTCGTGGCCGCCGGCACCAGCCCGGGTGACCGCCGTTACGGCCTCACCTCCAGGCCCACGTCCCGCGGGTGGGAGGTCGACGAACCCCGGTTCGACACCCGTAACGCCGGCTACGAGAACGAGAAGCACCGATTCGGCTACATCGTGGAGGTGGACCCGTTCGACCCCACGTCCACGCCTAGGAAGCACTCGGCACTCGGCCGCTTCAAGCACGAGGGTGCCAACGTGACGGTGGCAGCGGACGGCCGCGTCGTGGCCTACATGGGCGACGATGAGCGCTTCGACTACCTCTACAAATTCGTCTCCACACGTCGGGTCCAGCCCGGCGACGGCCCCGCTGCACGCCAGGCGAACATGACGCTCCTCAGCGAGGGTTCGCTCTACGTGGCACGCCTCCAGGGGAACTCCGCCGCCGAGATCGACGGACGCGGTGCGCTACCCTCCGACGGAGCCTTCGACGGTGTGGGCGAGTGGTTGCCGCTGCTGATCGACAATCGATCCGTGGTGCCGGGAATGACTGCAGAGGAGGTAGCGGTCTTCACCCGGCTGGCCGCCGACACCGTATCACCCACCAAGATGGACCGTTGCGAGGACGTGGAACCGAACCCGTTGACCGGCAAGGTGTACGTGGCCTGCACCAACAACACCAACCGCGGTGTGGGGTCCAACGCCGGCCCGGACGAGGCGAACCCCCGCACCCAGAACCGCGACGGACACGTCGTCGAGCTCATCGAGGCCGGTGGTGACGCGACGGGTACGCGCTTCACCTGGAACCTGCTCCTGGTCTGCGGTGACCCCGCGAGCGATCCCACCACCTATTTCAGCGGCTACCCGAAGGAGAGCGTCTCCCCGATCTCCTGCCCGGACAACGTGGCCTTCGATTCCGCTGGGAACCTCTGGATCTCCACCGACGGCCAGCCCGGCACCATCGGCTTCAACGACGGGCTGTTCAAGGTGGCTCTCGAGGGACCCGAGCGCGGCCGCGTGGAGCAGTTCCTCGCCGTTCCGCGTGACGCCGAGACCTGCGGGCCGATCATCCACGATCAGGAGGACACCGTGTTCGTGGCGGTGCAGCACCCGGGCGAGGACGGCACGTGGGCCGCGCAGCGCTCCGCCTTCCCGGACTACGTGCGCGCAGGGAGGGCCCCGCGTCGCGGTGAGGCAGCTGTCCCACGGCCCTCCGTGGTGCAGGTCCACCGCGGCAGCTGAACCGGAACGGGCTCACCCCTTTCCGCGGGGAGGGGCATCCGGATCGCACCACTTCCCGCGGGAGGGGGTGCGATCCCGTTCCGGGTGTGAGGATGGAACCGTGACCGATTCCACCGTCTCCCGTCCGGCTCCCCTCGATTCCGCGGCGTCCGCCGCCCGTACGGTGCAGGCCCTCGTGGCGGGGGGTGTCACCGACGTCGTCGTCGCTCCCGGATCTCGCAGTGCACCCCTGGCGTACGCGCTCGCCGAGGCGGAGGCCACTGGTCTGGTGCGCCTGCACATCCGGATCGACGAGCGGTCCGCGGCGTTCACCGCGCTCGGGCTCGCCCTCGGTGCGCCGCGGCCCGCAGCGGTGCTGACGACGTCCGGAACCGCGGTGGGCGAGCTCCTGCCGGCCGTGATGGAGGCGAACCACGCGGCCGTCCCGCTGGTGATCCTCTCGGCGGACAGGCCTGAGGAATTGCGCGGCACGGGAGCGAACCAGACGACGGTGCAGCCCGGGCTGTTCGGTGTGCATGTCCGTGCGGGGCTCGACATCGCTGCGGGGGAGGACCCGTACGCCTTGGTCGCGGGCGCCCTGCGCGTCGCCCTCGGGAGCCCGGGTGAGGGAGTGCCGACGCAGCCGCCCGGGCCCGTGCACCTGAACCTCGCCTTCCGCGATCCACTCGTACCGGACGGTCCCACCGTTGCCGCCGACCATGACCATGACCA
>JASLBS010000131.1 GCA_030146405.1 Arthrobacter sp. | reverse complement strand
ATGAAGGCGATGCATCGGCCCAGGTACAGGACGGCCACGAGCCCGGCTCCGACGGCCAGCGGCGTCTGCACACGGCTGTAGTTGCGCGGCAACCGGAACAGTTCCCAGGAGGCGAGGCCGATGGTCAGTGCCATCATGCCGAGGTACACCGGGCCACCCGACCAGTCGTTGGTACCGGGGTTGTCCAGCACGGAGGCCACGAGTGTGAGAACGGGCGCGGCGAACAGCTGGAGCCAGGCCGGCTGGATTGTGCGAAGACTCCGTGCACCGGCCCAGACGCTGGTGGTACCCATCACCACCAGGGTGTTGGCCAGCGGGTTGGTCCACAGCTGGTGGGGTGTCCCGTCCAGCAGGTAGCCGGACGAACCCGTGAAGAAGAAGGCGATGGCAGCACACCACCACGCACTGTAGGCGGACCGGGTCTGGCGGAAGGACACCGAGTAGAAGAGGACGAAAAGGGTGACGGCCACGGCGCCGAAGGCCACCCGCAGGGTGTCGGTGTCCAGATTCATGGTTGTGCTGCCGCCTCGTGCTCGGGATCCCGCCACCGCACGGTGGCGGGACCCGTTGTCCATCAGGGAATGTCAGGCCCAGTATGGCCGAGATCGCCCGGCCCCGAGGGACTCCGCACCTCCTGCTGCAGAAACCCTTGCAGAGTTCCCGCCCTATGCTGCGGGGAGGCTCACCACGAGCGCGCCCTGGGCGGGTACCTGGGCGCCGTCGTCGACCAGTTGCCCTCCCTCGACCGTGGACAGGAGGATCTCCGCCCCGGCTCCCCTGAGCGGAACGGTGGCCTCGGCATCACCCAGGTTCAGCACGACGGCGGTGCTGCCGCGATGCAGGACGAGCCACCGGCTCTCCTCGTCGAAGTCCACCGACACGGTGCCGAAATCCGGGCTCCGTAGATCCGTGCGCGAGTTCCGCAGGCGGATCAGCTCACGATAGGTGGCGAGCAGCTCGGCGTGGTGGCCCTGCTCCGCCTCGTCCCACCGGAGCTTCGCCGACTCGAAGGTCTCGGGGTCCTGCGGGTTGGGGACGTCCTCGGGGCGCCAGCCCATGCGCTCGAACTCCTTGAGCCGGCCTTCCGCCGTGGCCTTGCCGAGCTCCGGCTCCGGATGCGAGGTGAAGAACGGCCACGGGGTGGAGGCACCGTACTCCTCGCCCATGAACAGCATGGGCGTGAACGGGCCGAGGATGTTCAGCACGGCGGCCTGCGCGAGCTGCGCCGGCGACAGCGTGTCGCTGAGCCTGTCGCCCGCCGCCCGGTTGCCGATCTGGTCGTGGTTCTGCGTGCAGACCACGAGCTGCAGGGGTGAGGCATGTGCTGCGTCGATCTCCCGGCCGTGGTGCCGTTCCCGGAAGGACGAGTAGGTGCCGTTGTGGAAGAACCCCTTCTCCAGCACCTTCGCGAGAGCGCCGACCGAGTCGAAGTCGGAGTAGTACCCCTCCGTCTCGCGCGTGAGGTTGACGTGCACCGCGTGGTGGAAATCGTCGCTCCACTGTCCGGCCAGCCCGTAGCCCCCGATGTCCCGGGACTGGATGAGGCGCGGGTTGTTGAGGTCGGATTCCGCGATGAGGAACAGGGGCTTGCCCAGCTCCGCGGCGCGGGCATCGGTCCGGGCGGCGAACTCCTCGAGGATGTGCACCGCGCGTTCGTCGTGCAGCGCGTGGACCGCGTCGAGGCGCAGACCGTCCACGTGGTAGTCGGTGAACCACATCAGGAGGTTCTCGAGCACGTAGTCCCGCACCTCGTCCGACTGCGGGCCGTCCAGGTTGAGGGAGTCACCCCAGGTGTTCGCCTTGCCGTCGGTGAGGTACGGGCCGAACAGGCCGAGGTAGTTGCCACTGGGCCCCAGATGGTTGTGGACCACGTCCTGGATCACTCCGAGACCCTTCCGGTGCGCGGCGTCCACGAAGCGCTGGTAGGCCGCGGGTCCCCCGTACGTCTCCTGGACCGCGTACCAGAGCACGCCGTCGTAGCCCCAGTTGTGGGTGCCGTTGAAGGCATTGACCGGCAACAGCTCCACGTACTGGACACCCAGGTCGACGAGGTGGTCGAGCTTGCCGATCGCGGCGTCGAGGGTTCCCTCGGGCGTGAACGTGCCGAGGTGCATCTCGTAGATCACACCGCCGTTCATCCCGGGTGATGTCCAGGAGGAGTCCTGCCACTCGTGCGCGCCCGGGTCGAAGGTGCGCGAGAGCCCGTGGACGCCGTCGGGCTGGCGGCGCGAGCGAGGATCCGGCACCGGTGTGTCGGAGCCGTTCACGAGGTAACCGTAGGAGACGTCCTGCGTCGCGGCGGGGGCGGACGACGGCGTCCACCAGTCGCCCTCCCCCCGGGTCATCGGGTGCTCGGTGCCCTCCACCACGAGGGTGAGGGAGTCGGCGCGTGGCGCCCAGACGTCGAAGGGGGTCATGCTGCGTCCTCCTGGACCAGTAGAGCTGCGGGGAAGGTGGCGAAGAGATCGGCGATGCGGACGGTTCCGCCGCTGACCGTGGTGCCCGTGAGGGCGCAGGTGTACGCTGCGGCGGGAAGTTCCACCGTGGCGTCCCCCCACCCGTGCTGTGCCAGACCGTGGGGCAGTCGCGTGATCAGTGTGACCAGCCCGCCGCGGTCGAAGCCGAAGACGTGGTTCGCGGCGTCGCCGGACGCGGCGATGGCGGTGTAACCGGTGAACAGCTCCGGCCGGTCGCGGCGCAGCTTCAGTGCCCGGGCCACCACCAGCAGCTTCGCATGTGCGTCCGCCCCGAGCTGGGGCAGTGCACCGAAGGCGAGATCCGTGAGGACCTGCCGGCGGGCGTCGTAGTCCACCTCGCGGCGGTTGTCGGGGTCCACCAGCGAGGTGTCCCAGAACTCCGTGCCCTGGTAGACGTCCGGCACCCCGGGCATGGTCAGCTGCAGCAGTTTCAGGCCGATCGAGTTCGACCAGCCAGCGTCACGGATGCGCTCCACGAAGCCGCCGAGCAGGGCCACCACGGCGGCGTCGTCGAACGCGGCGTCCACGGCGGCGTGCAGGCCGCGCTCGAACTCCTCGTCCGGCGCCGTCCAGTGGGTGCTGGAATCGGCCTCGCGTGAGGCCTTCTCCGCGTAGGCGTGGGCACGTTCGCGGCTGAGCGGCCAGGCACCGATGAGCGACTGCCAGAGCAGCGGCGCGAAGGAGGGGTCCTTGATCGGCGCCAGCTGCTCGAGTTCCGCGAGCACTGCGGTCCACTCCTCCGGGAGTTCGGAGATCACGGAGATGCGGGTGCGGGTGTCCTCACTGCGCTTGGTGTCATGGGTGCTGAGCGTGGTCATCGCCAGGGGACTGTCCGTCTGGCGCTCGAGCAGACGACGGTGCAGCTCCAGAGGATCGATCGAGAAGATCGACGGGTCCGCACCGACCTCGTTCAGCGACACGAGCCGTGAGTACCGGTAGAACGCCGTGTCCTCCACGCCCTTCGCCATGACCATGCCGGAGGTCTGCTGGAAGCGGCGGGCCAGTTCGGTCAGCTCGCCGTCGCCCCCGTCGAGGAACGGGTCCAGGAGGGGATGCAGGGCCGCGATGGTGGCCGCGAGGTCGGGACGGCGCACCTGGGCGTCGCGGACCGCCTCGGCGAGGTACTCGGCACCACCGGGCAGGTAGCTGCGGTAGACGGGGAAGCAGGTCAGCAGTTCGGCGATGGCATCCGCGGCGGCCTCGTGCTCGAGCCCCGCGTCCGCGGGCACGAGCCGTGCGAGCCGGAGGACCTCGGAGCGGAGGATACCGTCCGCGATGCCGCGCTTGGTGCCGTGGATCATCTCGTGGAACGGGTCCACGGGCACCGCGGCGGTCAGGGTGTGCTCGCCGGTCGGGTCGACGAAGAGGCGGTCGATGTCCGCGAGCGCGTCGTAGCCGGTGGTCCCCTCGGTGGCCCAGTCCTGGGGCAGCTTCTCCCCCGGCTCGAGGATCTTCTCCACGAGCACGTAGGCGCCGCCCGTCAGGGTCCTGAGGTCGTCGAGGTAGCCCTTGGGATCCGCGAGTCCGTCGGGGTGGTCGATGCGGAGTCCGTCCACGAGGCCCTCGTCGAACCAGCGCTTCACCTCGCTGTGGCTCTCCTCGAACACCCGGGGCACCTCGACGCGAAGACCGGCGAGGGTGTTCACGCCGAAGAACCTGCGGTAGTTCAGTTCGCTGTCCGCACGGCGCCAGTTCACCAGTTCGTAGTGCTGGCGCGCGTGGACCTCGGCGCCGGAGTCGCCGGGGTGCGCGGTGCCCTCGGCCACCGGGTACCGATTGTCGTAGTAGTGCAGCTCGCCGTCGACCAGCTCCAGCTGGTCGAGTTCGTCGTCGCCGTCGCCCAGGACGGGCACGCGCAGGCGTCCGCCGTTCGCATCCCAGTCGACGTCGAACGCCTCGGCCATGCGGGACCCCGGGCCCTCCTTGAGGAGTTCCCACCACCAGGCGTTGTCGGCGGGGGTCTCGATGCCCATGTGATTGGGCACGATGTCCACGAGCACCCCCATGCCCGCCGCCCGGGCGGCCTTGCTGAGTGCAGCGAGGCCGTCCGGGCCGCCGCGATCCGGATCGACGGTGGTGGGATCGGTCACGTCGTAGCCGTGACCGGAGCCCTTCTCCGCCGTCAGGATCGGCGACAGGTACACCCAGTCGACCCCGAGGTCGTGCAGGTACGGCACCAGGGCTGCAGCTTGATGCAGGTCGAACTCGCTCCGGATCTGCAGCCGGTAGGTCGATGTCGGTGTCAACACGTGGGGTCCTCCTGGGACGGTGGGGTGGGTGTACCTGGGGGGGAGTGTTACTGGGTGCCGGTCTTGGACGTGACCTCGTTGGCGAGGATCGCCAGGGACGCGGCGACCGAGTTGTCGAGATCCTCGACCTCGGAGTGGGCCCTGAGGACCACCATGGACTTGCCCTCGACCGCGATGGTCGCACCGGCCGGGATCGCCTCGGTGTCGGCGTACTTACCGGCGGTGTCGATCACCTCGTCCCACGACGGACCGTACTCGTCGGACGGGATCGTGAAGTCCACCGATTCGTCGTGCGCGTTGAAGTACATCAGGAAGTTGGCGTCCACGATCCGCTGACCGCGGGCGTCGCGCCCCTGGATGCCCTGTCCGTTGAGGAACACACCGATGGCCCGGCCGAAGCCACTGTCCCAGTCCTCGGGCGCCATGAGCTCGCCCGCGGTGTCCAGCCAGACGATGTCCGGCAGGGCCTCGCCCTCGCCGCGTCGGACCGGCCTGCCGTCGAAGAACCGACGGCGACGGAAGGTGGGGTGCTCCGAGCGCAGGCGATTGACCGCCGCCGTGAATTCGAGCAGCGGCTGGTCCATCTTGTCCCAGTGCACCCAGCTGATCTCGGAGTCCTGGCAGTAGGTGTTGTTGTTGCCGTCCTGCGTGCGTCCCACCTCGTCACCGTGCAGCAGCATCGGCACGCCCTGCGAGAGCAGGAGGGTCGCGATGAAGTTGCGCTGCTGGCGCACCCGGATGGCCAGCACCTCGGGGTCGTCGGTGGGCCCTTCGGCGCCGGCGTTCCAGGAGCGGTTGTGCGACTCGCCGTCGTTGTTGTCCTCGCCGTTGGCCTCGTTGTGCTTCTCGTTGTAGGACACGAGGTCGCGCAGGGTGAAGCCGTCGTGGGCGGTGACGAAGTTGATGGACGCCACCGGGCGGCGCATCGAGTGCTCGTAGAGGTCGGCCGACCCGGTGAGGCGCGAAGCGAACTCACCGATGCTCGAGGGCTCCCCGCGCCAGAAGTCACGGACGGTGTCGCGGTACTTGCCGTTCCACTCGGTCCACTGCGGCGGGAAGTTGCCCACCTGGTAGCCGCCGGGTCCCACGTCCCAGGGCTCGGCGATGAGCTTGACCTGCGAGACCACCGGGTCCTGCTGCACGAGCTCGAAGAACGCCGAGAGCCGGTCCACCTCGTAGAACTCGCGCGCCAGGGCCGAGGCGAGGTCGAAGCGGAAACCGTCGACGTGCATCTCGGTCACCCAGTAGCGCAGCGAGTCCATGAGCAGCTGCAGGGAGTGCGGGTTGCCGACGTTGAGGGAGTTGCCGGTTCCCGTGGTGTCCATGTAGTACTGCTTGTCGTCCTCCACCAGGCGGTAGTAGGACGCGTTGTCGATACCGCGCATCGAGATGGTGGGGCCCATGTGGTTGCCCTCGGCGGTGTGGTTGTACACCACGTCGAGGATCACCTCGATGCCCGCGAGGTGCAGTTCGCGGACCATGGCCTTGAACTCCTGCACCTGCTCACCCTGGTCGCCGGAGGAGTTGTACTTGTTGTGCGGCGCGAAGAACCCGATGGTGTTGTAGCCCCAGTAGTTCGACAGCCCCTTCTCCTGCAGGGTGCTGTCGTTGACGAACTGGTGTACGGGCATGAGCTCGATCGCGGTGACGCCGAGCTTCTGGAGGTGCGCGATGACGGCGGGGTGCGCGATACCGGCGTAGGTGCCGCGCTGCTCCTCGGGAACGTCGGGGTGCAGCTGCGTGAGCCCCTTGACGTGTGCCTCGTAGATCACCGACTGGTGGTAGGGCGTCCGCGGCATGCGGTCGCCGTCCCAGTTGAAGAAGGGGTTGACGACGACGCCGAGCATCATGTGCGCGGCGGAGTCCTCGTTGTTGACCGAGTGCTCGTCGCCGAAGTTGTACCCGAACAGGGCCTGGTCCCAGTCGAGGTCACCGGAGATGGCCTTCGCGTACGGGTCCAGGAGCAGTTTGTTGGGGTTGCAGCGGTGACCCTCGGACGGGTTGTTGGGTCCGTGGACCCGGTACCCGTACTTCTGTCCGGGCGTCACGTGCGGCAGGTAGCCGTGCCACACGTAGCCGTCAACTTCCTTCAGTTCGACGCAGGTCTCCGTTCCGTCGTCGTCGAAGAGGCAGAGGACGACGAGGTCCGCGACCTCGCTGTAGAGCGCGAAGTTCGTACCGGTGCCGTCATAGGTGGCTCCCAGGGGGTACGCATCGCCGGGCCATAGTTCCATTGGTTCTCCTTGGTGTCTTCTGACGGGGCTGCCGCAGTGGGCATTCCCCGTCGTGCTCGCATGCTCCGGGGTCCTGGTGCCCCGTCCGCCTGCTCAATACATAGCGCATTCTGCTGTCCGGTGTGTGAATTGCAGGATCACATCGCTAGCGTCGCCCCTCGAGGAGTTCCCCGATGACGGCTCCGATGTGCGTGGGCAGCTCCGGGACCACCACGGGACCGCGGCGCGCGGCACGCTGTCCCGCCCTCCCGTGGATCAGGGCCCCGGCCGCCGCGGCGGCGGCCCAGAGATCCTCCGGGGCGACACCGATCCGGTGCGCTGCGTCCTCGTCCTCCGCGAGGGTCGCCGCGAGCGCTCCGACGATCCCGGAGAGCGTGTCGCCGGATCCCGCGGTCGCGAGCCAGGGCGTTGCGTCGGCCTGCACGAACAGGGTGCCCGACGGCGCCGCCACCACGGTGGTGAAACCCTTCAGCAGCACCGTGGCTCCCGTCAGTTCCGCGACCCGGAGGGCGAAGCGCGCAGGTTCCGCCTCGATCGCGGACCGCTCCGCCTCCACCCCGCGTGTAGCGAGCAGCTGACGGAGTTCTCCGGCGTGGGGCGTGAGGATCACCTGGGGGCCTGACCGTTCGGGTAGCTCGGTGAGCGCGCCGGCATCGGCGACCACGGGAAGTCCCGACCGCAGGGCATCGACGGCGCGTCGGCGCTGATCGTCGTCGTCCACCGCCCCGGGTCCCACCAGCCAGGCCTGGGACCGCGATTCCCCGACGGTGCCGTCGGAGGCCACCACCTCGGGATTCCGCTGGTGGATCAGGGTTGCGACGGGTCCCGGGCCGAGATAGCGGACCATGCCGACGCCGGTGGCGAGCGCGGCGCCCACGGCCAGCGCTGCGGCCCCCGGATACCGCGCGGACCCGGCCGCAACCCCGAGGACGCCCCGCGTGTACTTGTGGTCCCCGGCTGTGGGTACGCGGAGGACGGCTGCCGCGTCGGCATCGAGCAGGGTGCAGGCCGCGGGAGTGAAGTCGGAGAGGTCCAGTCCGATGTCCACGACGTTCAGCTCCCCCGCCGCCACTGCTCCTGCGCCGATGAGCAGTCCGGGCTTCGCGGCGCCGAAGGTGACCGTGGCATCGGCGGCGAGCACGGGTCCTTCCACGAGCCCGTTGTCCACGCCGATCCCGCTCGGCAGGTCGCAGGCCACCACGAGCGTGGAGCGGACTCCACGCCGGCCCGCCAGGGAATCGAACGCCTCGACGAAGGTGGAAGCGGCACCTTGCAGGCCGCCGCGCGCGCCGGTGCCGAGGATCCCGTCGATCAGCACGTCCGCGGAGGCGGCATGTGCCGCGAGGGCACCGGCGTTGCCTGCATCGAGCCGGACGGCCCGGCCGCCCGCTCGGACGAAGGCGTCGAGGGATGCGGCGTGGGTCCGCTCCGAGGTCAGGATCGCCGTCGATGCGGCCCCCCTCCGCAGCAGCCGCTCTCCCGCGTAGAGCGCGTCCGCACCGTTGTTGCCCGCTCCCGCCAGGACGACGGCGGTGGCGCCGTAGGTGCCACGCCCGTTCTCCCGCAGGAGGTTCAGCACCACCCCGAAGAGGCCGTGGGCGGCATGCTGCATCAGGGCATCGCCCTGACCGGCGTCGATGAGGGGTGCCTCCGCAGCGCGGACGTCACTACCGGAAAAAGCCTTGAGCATACGATCGAGCTTAGCGGTAAGCCGACGAATGATCAGTACGGTTACTATTTCTTGCGGCCGCTACCGCTGCCCTCCGCCACCACCATCGCAGTGGCGAGACCACCGTCGTGGCTGATGGACAGGTGCCAGGTCTCCACGCCGCGCTCCCGGGCCGCATCCGCCACCGTGTCCTGGACCACCACGGACGGTGCACCTGCCTCGTCCACGGCGATCGTGCAGTGCTGCCAGTTGAGGCCCGCGGGCGCACCGAGCGCCTTGGCGATCGCCTCCTTGGCGGCGAAGCGGGCGGCGAGGGAGCGCGTGTTCAGCCGACGCTCCGAGGGCACGAACAGTCGCTCGACGAGCGCCGGGGTCCGCTCCAGCTGTTGCCGGAAACGTTCGATGTCCACGACGTCGACCCCGATACCGACGATCACACCGACGACCGCCCGGGCACCACCGCGGAGGTCCGCGACGGCGCCCGGTCGGGACTACTCAACCGTGACCGACTTCGCCAGGTTGCGGGGCTGGTCCACGTCGTAGCCCTTGGCGCTCGCGAGGGCGAGGGCGAAGATCTGCAGCGGGACGGTGGTCAGGAGAGGCGCGAGGAGCGTGGGGGACGCCGGGACGTAGAAGACGTGCTCCGAGTAGCCCTCCACCGAGGTGTCACCCTCCTCCGCGATCACGATGGTCACGGCGCCACGTGCACGGATCTCCTGCACGTTGGACACCACCTTGGCGTGCAGCGAATCGCGGGCACTCGGCGACGGCATGACCACGACGACGGGCTGGCCCTCCTCGATCAGCGCGATCGGCCCGTGCTTGAGCTCGCCGGCGGCGAAGCCCTCGGCGTGGATGTAGGCGAGCTCCTTGAGCTTGAGCGCCCCCTCCATGGCCACGGGGAAGCCCACGTGGCGGCCGAGGAACAGCACCGACTTCGCATCGACCATGTCGGTACCGAGCTGCTTGATCTTGTCCGCGTCGTCGAGGATCGCCTGGATCTTGGCGGGGATGGCCGCGAGGTCGTTCATGACGTCGGCGATCTCGTCGCGGTACTTGTTGCCGCGAAGCTGCGCGAGGTAGAGCCCGAGCAGGTACGCGGCGGTGATCTGGGCGAGGAAGGCCTTCGTGGAGGCGACGGCGATCTCGGGACCGGCGTGCGTGTAGATCACGGCGTCGGACTCGCGCGGGATGGTGGACCCGTTGGTGTTGCAGATGGCGACCACCTTGGCACCCTGCTCACGGGCGTAGCGGACCGCCATGAGGGTGTCCATGGTCTCGCCGGACTGCGAGACGGCGACCACGAGGGTCTTCTCGTTGACGATCGGGTCGCGGTAGCGGAACTCGTGGGAGAGCTCCACCTCGGTGGGGATGCGGCACCAGTGCTCGATCGCGTACTTGGCCACCTGCCCGGCGTAGGCGGACGTGCCGCACGCGAGGACCACGATCTTGTCGACCGAGCGCAGGATCGACTCGTCGATGCGCAGTTCGTCGAGGACGAGGTTCCCCGCGGTGTCCGAGCGGCCGAGGAGGGTCTGGCCCACGGCGTCGGGCTGGTCGTGGATCTCCTTCTCCATGAAGGAGTCGAAGCCGCCCTTCTCGGCCGCAGCGGCGTCCCAGCTGACGTGGAACTCGGTGCCCTCGGCCGGGCCGCCGAAGAAGTCCGTGATGACGACGTCGTCGGGCGTGATCGTGACGATCTGGTCCTGGCCGAGCTCGACGGCGCGGCGCGTGAAGTCGATGAAACCCGAGACGTCGGAGCCGAGGAAGTTCTCGCCGTCACCCAGTCCGACCACGAGCGGGGAGTTGCGGCGACCGGCGACGACGACGCCGGGCTGGTCCTGGTGGATGGCGAGGAGGGTGAAGGCACCCTGGAGGCGCTGGCAGGCCTGCTGCAGTGCGACGGTGAGGAGATCGCCCTCCGCTCCGCTGTTCACGAGTCCGCGGTAGAGGTAGCCGACGAGACCCGCTGCCACCTCGGTGTCGGTGTCGGAGATGAAGGTGAGGCCCTCGCCGGTCAGCTCGGCCTTGAGTTCCGCGAAGTTCTCGATGATGCCGTTGTGGATCACGGCGAGCCTGCCGTCATCGGCCAGGTGCGGGTGCGCATTCTGGTCCGTCGGCCCACCGTGCGTGGCCCAGCGCGTGTGACCGATGCCGGTCAGTGAGCGCGGGAGCGGGTCGGCGGCCAGCTCAGCCACGAGGTTCGTGAGCTTCCCGGCCTTCTTCCGCGACTCGATGCCCGCAGGCGTGATGACGGCGACACCGGCGGAATCATACCCGCGGTACTCGAGGCGACGGAGCCCCTCCATGACGACGTCGAGCGCGCCGTGCTGCGCTTCCGTCGGTTCCTGATCGAACGCCGGGGCAACCGAGTCCAGCGCCGATGATCCCTGGCCGTGGTCCCGGCCTACATAACCCACAATTCCACACATGGATCCAAGAGTACCGGTGGCGGTGTTTGTTAATGCACAGGCGACCGGGCAGAATCGTCGGGTGGATGACAGAAGCACGGGGACGCAGCACGCCACCACTGCCGAATCCTTCACGCCCTTCGTGGAACTGGACCGCCAGATGTGGTCGCGACTGTCCCACGAGATCGAGAGTCCGCTCAACATGGAGGACGTGCAGCGCCTGCGCGGCCTCGGCGACGCGCTCAACCTCGACGAGGTGCGCGAGGTCTATCTTCCGCTCTCACGCCTGCTCACTCTCTACGTCGCGGCGGCCGGGAAGCTCCACGCCGCCACCAACACCTTCCTGGGGGAGAGCACCACCAAGACACCCTTCGTGATCGGTGTGGCCGGATCGGTCGCGGTGGGCAAGTCCACCACGGCGAGGGTGCTGCGTGAACTGCTCCGTCGCTGGCCCGGCACCCCCCGGGTGGAGCTGGTGACCACCGACGGCTTCCTCTACCCCAACGCGGAGCTGCAGCGCCGCGGCCTCATGCAGCGCAAGGGTTTCCCCGAGTCCTATGACCGCCGCCGGCTGCTGCGATTCGTCAGCGAGGTCAAGAGCGGCGCCGCCGAGGTCACCGCGCCGCGGTACTCCCACCTCACCTACGACATCGTGCCCGGCGGTGAGATCGTGGTGCGCCGGCCTGACGTCCTGATCGTGGAGGGGCTGAACGTCCTGGCGCCGGCCCGCCCGCGCCCGGACGGCATCACCGGGCTCGCACTGAGCGACTTCTTCGACTTCTCCATCTACGTGGACGCGAAGACCTCCTTCATCGAGCAGTGGTACATCAACAGGTTCCGCTCCCTGCGCACCAGTGCCTTCGCCGATCCGGAGTCCTACTTCCACCGGTATGCGGACCTGACCGACGAGGAGGCCCGGGACACCGCCATGGACATCTGGGAACGCATCAACGAGCCGAACCTGGTCACCAATGTGCTACCCACGCGCGGCCGCGCCCAGCTGGTCCTCACCAAGGACGCGGACCACTCCATCCGTCGCATGCTCCTCCGGAAAACCTGAGGATGCGCCGGCCCGTCCTCGTGACGCTCGCAGTGCTGACGCTCGCCGCCTGTTCCGCGGAGCCCCCGGTCACGACGGCGGAGGACGCCTCGGTCATCGAGGTCACCGCTGCGCCGGCGGCCGCCGGGCTTCCTGCACCGGCCCAGCGCGCGCCGTCGGCAGCGCCGGCTCCCGCCTCGCCCTCCGCTGCATCAGCTGCATCAGCTGCCCCGACTGCCCCCTCCTCCGATACCGCGGGTTCCCACACGGACCCCGGGAGGATCGACGTCGTCGTGAACAAGCGGCGCCCCCTCTCGCCGATCGACTACGCACCGGCCGATCTCCGCGTCCCCGAGGTGTCCACGGCCACGGACAACGCGCTCCTACGACCGGACACCGCCGCGGCCGTCGAGGAGATGTTCAGGACGGCGGCAGCGGACGGCGTGGCCCTCACCCTGGTCAGCGGCTACCGGTCCTACGCCGACCAGGAGGCCACCTACGCCCACTGGGTCTCGGTGTACGGGAACCCGACGGCAGCCGACACCGTGTCCGCCCGCCCGGGCCACTCGGAACATCAGACGGGCCTCGCCTTCGACATCGGGCAGGCGGACGGGGCATGCACCCTGACGGCATGCTTCAGTGACACGCCTGCTGCACGGTGGGCGGCCGAGCATGCGGCGGACTTCGGCTTCATCCTCCGGTACCC
>JASLBS010000114.1 GCA_030146405.1 Arthrobacter sp. | reverse complement strand
ATCCTCAGGATCTCGGCGCGGAGCTCCTCCTCCGACGGCCGCTCACCCACCGGTGGGGCGCTTCCCCGGAGCCCCGGGGCGACCCTTCGCCTGCAGGGAGTCGAGCTCCTTCAGCGCGGCACTCCAGCGTGCAGTACGTTGGGCCTTCGACTGCTCCCACCAGGGCGTACTCCGCTCACCGAGCCCCTCCTTGGCCAACTGCACGGTCCGGCGGGCACGCGGCAGTGCTTCGCCGTCGTCGCCCTTGGCACTGTTCCGCACCCCCGAGCGGCCCCGGCCCAGATGGGACATGAGCTGCGCCTTGACGTCCTCGGGCAGGGACGGGTCGGTCTTCCGCCAGCGGCGCCCGCTGTGGAGGAAGAAGCGTTCGTCGTCGGTGGTACCGCTCAGGTCTGACATGCGGTTCCCTTCAGCTCGATGATCCAGGAGGGCCCACGAGGAGCAGGACGGCGAAGACGGTGGACACTCCGGCGACGGCCACGAGCAATGCTGCCAGAGGGCTCCGGAGGACCCAGGCCTGGGCCTTCTCCGCGACGCCCCGGGGAGCCTCGGAACCCGGGGCCAGCCGCCACGCACCCGAGAGCTGCCCACGGCGCTCGATCCACCGCTCGTACGGCACCGTGGCGAAAGGCACCACGGCCGAGGCGAGCCCCAGGAGTCCCGTGGCTGCGGACCACCGCTGGTTGATCCAGATGAACACGGTCACCACCACGAAGCACAGGAACACGAACCCGTGCACGGCGCCCGCGGGTGGCACGAGCGCCTCGGTGGTGCCGGTGACGTACTTGAAGAACATCCCGAGGAGGAGGAACGCCCAGGTCACCGCCTCCGCGACAGCGACGATGCGGAAAAGCGTGCGGGGATTCATGGCCTGCTCCTGCTCGTGGGGTTCGATCCGATTCTCCCAGACAGGTCCCGCCCGACCCAATGCGCGCACCACACCCCTCCTCCGGGAGCAGTGGGCCCCCGCAGGCTGTCGGCAGCGGGGCCCCCGTTCGTCCGATCGAGGGCCTAGCCCTTGAAGGCGTCCTTGATGTTCCCCGCTGCGTCCTTGACGTTCTCGCCGGCCTGGCGCGTCGTGGCCGACGCCCGGTCCGCCTGGCCCTCGGCCTTCAGCTCGGGGTTGTCCGTCGCGTCGCCGGCGGCCTCCTTGGCCTTGCCGGTCAATTCATCGGCCTTGTTCTTCGCCTTGTCCATGAAGCTCATCGTGAGATCCTTCCGCTCGGTTGCTGCCTGTTCCGTCCATGGTGCTTCCGTGGGCGATGCACCACGTTGCCACGGCGTCGATGTCGCCATCGCTGCTGGCCTCCGGTTCGCACTCCGGCGGAGACGCGGCCCAGGAGGCCTGTGCCCTGATCGTATCCCTGGTCGCGTCCCCGATCAGGACCGCGGCCGGGGCAGAGGGCGACCGGGGAGAGGCAAGACCACCGCCTCCAGGAGGATCGCCGAGGTGCTGCACGGAAAGGGTCCTCGGGATGTGATGGACTGGCGTCCCTATGCGGTGCGACGAAAGGACCTGATCCATGTTCCTGCTCGACGCCGCGGACGCCGGCCCCGGTTCGGGACCGGCCCGCCCTGACCTCGTGTTCTCGGCGTCGGACCTCGTCACGGCGTCGGAGTGCGGTTACCGGTTCCTGCGGATCCTCGACGAGAAGCTCGGACGCGCACCGCGGGCGGTGTTCCCCGTGGACGAGATGCTGCAGCGGGCCGCCGTGCTGGGTGATGTCCACGAGCACCGCGTCCTCGATGCGATGGTGGCCGAGCACGGCCTGTGGTCCGCAGCCACCCCGGCGGGTGTGTACGACGTCGAACCGGCCGGGTCGATGGACCGTGCGGTTCTGGAGGCGAAGCACGAGGAGTCGCTCCGCGCACTCCGGTCAGGGGCGTCGGTGGTCTTCCAGGCCTCGTTCTTCGACGGGCGCTTCCACGGCCGCTCGGACTTCCTGGTCCGTCAGCCGGACGGCTCCTTCGCGGTGTGGGACACCAAGCTCGCACGTCGCGCCAAGGTGGGCGCGCTGCTGCAGCTCGCCGCCTACGGTGACCAGTTGCAGGCCGCCGGGATCCCCACCTCAGCGAAGGTCACGCTCGTGCTCGGCGACAGGACTTCCAGCGTGCACAGCCTGCCCGACCTCCTGCCCGTGTTCCGCGAGCGCCGCGACCGTCTCCTCGACCTGGTGGAACGTCACCGGAGCGCAGCGGGCCCGGTGCAGTGGGAGAACTCCGGCGTCGATGCCTGTGGGCGGTGCGACTACTGCACGGAGGAGGTCACCCGCACCCGGGACCTCCTGCTCGTCGCGGGCATGACCGCGGACCGCAGGGCACGGTTGCGGGCGGGTGGCATCCGGGACATCGACGCCTTGGCGGCGATGCAACCACCGGAAGGGGACACCGCCCTGGGCCGCCTGCACGAACAGGCGCGCCTCCAGACGGGTGTCGGCGTAACAGACGGTGGCGTCACCCGTCGGACCGCGGACGGGACGGACCATTCGATCTCCTACCGGGTTCTCCCGCAGCACACCCTGGCCGCACTCCCCGCCCCGAGCGCGGGGGACATCTTCTTCGACTTCGAGGGCGATCCGCTGTGGCAGGACCCGGGGAGCGGCAGTTGGGGTATCGAGTACCTGTTCGGTGTCGTGGAACAACCGGAGGACGACGTCGAACCGCTGTTCCGGCCGTTCTGGGCCCACGACCGGGACGAGGAGCGCCTCGCCTTCACCCGGTTCCTCGACTACGTGGCGGAACGTCGTCAGCGTTACCCGGACCTGCACATCTACCACTACGCGGCGTACGAGAAGACGGCCCTGCGCCGTCTCTCGCTCCAGCACGTGCTCGGCGAGGAGGCCGTGGACACCCTGCTGCGCGAAGGAGTGCTGGTGGATCTCTACGACACGGTGCGCCACAGCCTCCGCATCTCCGAGCGGTCCTACAGCCTGAAGAAGCTCGAACCCCTCTACATGGGCGGTGACCTCCGCTCGGGTGACGTCACCGACGCGGGCGCCTCCGTGGTGGCCTACGCCGCCTACTGCGCGGCACGCGACGCCGGGAACGAGGGCGCGGCCGGGGACATCCTCGCCGGGATCAGCGACTACAACCGCTACGACTGCCTCTCGACGCTCCGCCTGCGGAACTGGCTCCTGGAGCTCGGAACCCGGTTCGGCGTGCCACCACGGCAGGCGGACGCCGGCGGTGACATGGGGAGCGAGGCCGACGACGCCGCCTCCACCGTCACGCCTGAGGAACAGGAAAGCCGCGGGTACGGTCCTGCACCGGAGGAGGCCCGGTTGCTGGAGCACCTCGCGGGGTTGGACTCCGAGACAGCCGAGTGCCCCACGCAGCGGACCATAGCTCTCGTGGCCGCCGCCGTGGGATACCACCGCCGGGAGGACAAACAGTTCTGGTGGTCCCACTTCGACCGCCTCGCAGCACCGGCCGAGGAGTGGGAGGGCTCCAGGGACGTGTTCGGCTTCGCCACCCTGGAGGTGGTCGAGGACTGGGCCAGGCCCACTGCTCGTTCCAACCCGACCAGGACGCTGAGGGTCACCGGCCGCCTACCGCACGGGGCGGACTTCCGGGAAGGCGGTACCTACCTGACCATCTATCCGGACCCGGTGCCCACCGACGCGGACACCAGGGACAGCGGGGGTACCGGACGCGGCGGATGGTTCGGGGTCGAGGTGACGGACCTCGTCGAGCAGGACGGCATCACGACGGCGATCCTCCGGGAGAAGCTCCGGCGCGGCACGACCCCACGGGCGGAAGTACCCGTGGCGCTGGCGCCGGACAGGCCGCTCGCCACCGCCTCACTGCAGGCCGCGCTGGTGGCCCTCGCCGATCGCGTGGGCAGAGCGCTGCCGGACGTTCCTCCGGGCCCCGCCCTCGACCTGCTCGCACGGACGCCGCCCCGTCTCGCGGGAGGCGCGGCCCTGCCTCCACCCGGCGGGGGCGCGGACGGCTATGCCACCGCCATCACGGCAGCCCTGAAGCTGCTCACCCACTCCTACCTGGCGGTCCAGGGCCCTCCGGGTACGGGGAAGACGCACGTGGGTGCCGAGGTGATCGCGCACCTCGTGCGGGACGGCTGGAAGGTGGGTGTGGTGGCGCAGTCCCATGCCGTGGTGGAGAACCTCCTGCGTCGAGCCGTGGAGGCCGGAGTTCCTGCGGAGCAGATGGCCAAGCGCACCGCCGATCCCACGGTGCCCTGGAACCGGCGCACCGACAACGACGTCGAGCGGCTCCTCGCGGCGCCCGGCGGCTGCCTGGTGGGTGGTACCGCCTGGACGATGACCGGAGCCAAGGTACCGGCCGGTGCGCTCGATCTGCTGGTGATCGACGAGGCCGGGCAGTTCTCCCTGGCGAACACGCTGGCCGTGGCTCAGGCCGCGCAGCGCCTGCTGCTCCTCGGGGATCCCCGGCAACTTCCGCAGGTCACTCAGGGGACGCACCCCGAACCGGTGGACGAATCGGCACTCGGCTGGCTCTCGGCGGGTCAGGCGACGCTGCCCCCGAGTTTCGGCTACTTCCTGGCCGATACGTGGCGCCTGCACCCGGAGCTGTGCCGGGCGGTGTCCGTCTTCGCCTACGACGGACGGCTCACGACAGCACCTGCTGCCGAAGGGCGCCTGCTCACGGGAGTGGAACCGGGGATCGCGTGTGTGCTCGTGGACCATGCCGGCAACGCGACGTCGTCGCCCGAGGAGGCCGCTGAGGTGGTCGCCCAGGTCCGTAGGCATCTCGGCCGCCCCTGGGTTCCGGAGTCCGGCGCCGCACCCCGTCCGCTGGCGGAACCGGACATCCTCGTGGTGGCCGCCTACAACGCCCAGGTGCATCTGGTGCGGCAGGCGCTCGCGATCGCGGGCTTCCCGGGCGTCCGCGTGGGCACCGTGGACAGGTTCCAGGGCCAGCAGGCCGCCGTCGTGCTGGTGAGCATGGCGGCATCCTCTGCGGACGATGCCCAGCGGGGCACCGGGTTCCTGCTGAACCGGAACCGGATCAATGTCGCCGTGTCCCGGGGGCAGTGGCGGGCCGTGATCATCCGCTCTCCCCGCCTCATCCACCACCTCCCGCCGACACCTGCGGCGCTGGAGGATCTGGGTGCATTCATCGGCCTGTGCACGCCGAGGCCCTGATCCGGGCCGGGAGCGCAGCGGATGGGCCGCCGAGAACCATCCGCACAACGAAAAGCAGGCCGGACCGAAGTCCGACCTGCTTTCTCGAAAAGATCTAGAGGAAGATCCGAGCCTTAGAGAGGCTGGATGTTCGACGCCTGAGGACCCTTGGGGCCCTGCTCGGTGTCGAAGCTGACCTTCTGGTTCTCATCAAGCGAGCGGTAGCCGCTTGCGTTGATGGCGGAGAAGTGTGCGAACACATCTGCGCTTCCGTCGTCGGGA
>JASLBS010000214.1 GCA_030146405.1 Arthrobacter sp. | reverse complement strand
CTCAAGGGGGAGTCCGAGAGGATGTCAGTGGCATGGATGCACAGGACCGAGGCTTTCGTGGTCTCCTCACAGCCGAGGTGGAGCGTCAGATCGGAGGTCACAGGGGCGGACTTGGCGAGCTATTACCGGCGTTGTTCGCGGATGCAGTGCCAGGTCTTCCTGTTGCCTTTGCATCCCGGCGAGAGGTCTGGGGGCCTGGAGGGTGCGTTGACGCCGATAGTGCCCGGGATGTCCTGATGCGCGCGGAGGCCGACCTCGACTCGCCGTGGCCGCTACCGGTCGCCAGTGGGGCGGCTCGTGTCCATCGGGACGGCAATCGGGACGCCTGGGAGGCTGTGGCTTTTGCACGTCAGCATCGGCTGAGCCGTGCGGCGGTGGCCGCCGCCGTCAGCTTGGAGGACCGGTGGATCGATCAGGTCGCCGACGGCGTCCAGCTTCTGTGTGAGCAGAGTTCCTGGTGTTGGCCGGCCCACGATGACGCTATGACGGCGAAGGCGTCGATCCTCGCCGACGTCACCGATCCTTTCCTCGACCTCGGCGCGGGCGAAGTGGCGGCGCAGCTGGCCTGGATCGATCACCTGCTGGGGGAGCAACTCGATGCCAGGTACCCCGGGTTACGGCAACGAGTGCGGCACGAGGTACGCACCCGTGTCCTGCTCCCGTTCGAGCGACGCCGCGACTGGCACTGGTTGGGTCTGGACGGGGACGTCCACAACTGGAACCCGTGGATCCACGGCAATGTCCTGGTGGCGGCGCTGCAACTGATGGATCACCCCGACCAGCAGGATCATCGACTCCGGGTCCTCGGGCTGGTGATCGAAGGCCTGGACAGGTACGTGAGCGTGTTGCCTGCCGATGGGGCGATCGACGAGGGCTACGCCTATTGGTGGAACGGTGCATGCCGGGCCTTAGAAGCCCTCGATCTCTTCTGCCGTGTCACAGGTGAGGCCATCGATCCGATACCGGCGATCGACGGTCTTCGGGAGACCGTCGCGTTCCCGCACCGGATGCATCTGGGCGGGCACTGGTACGTGAACCTGGCCGACGGCCAGGCCCGTCCGCCAGCCGATCAGCCCTGGCACTCGCTGTACCGGGCCGCCGAGCGCGTCGGGGACAGTGCTGCGCGGGATCACGCCGTCGCGCGTCATCACGCCACGGGGCGCATCCTCGGGGAGATCAACGGGCTGGGGCGGCTCATCCTCGCGCTCACCGACACCGGATTCCTCGACGCCGAGCCGTCGGCCAGTCCGCTGCCGCGGGACATCTGGCAACCCTCCACGCAGGTGTTGATCGCGCGGGAGAGCGCAGGCTCGGAGTCCGGGCTTGCGATCTGCGTTAAGGGCGGGCACAACGCCGAACACCACAATCACAACGATGTCGGGTCCGTCGTGGTCACCTCCGGCGGTGTGCCGGTGATCATCGACGCCGGGCGCCCCACCTACGAGCGCGCGACCTTCGGCCCGGAGAGGTACTCCATCTGGACCATGCAGAGTTCGTGGCACAGCGTGCCCGAGGTGCGAGGTGTACCGCAGCGCGACGGGGCGCAGTTCGCGGCTTCATCTGTCATCGAGCAGATCGACACCGGGCGATCCTCGCTGTCCCTGGATCTTGTGGCCGCCTACCAGGTGCCGGGGCTGCGATCCTGGCGCCGTTCGGTGGCCCTGGACCGGAGCTCGCGGTGCGCGGTGATCGAGGATGCGTGGGACCTCGAACCCTGGACGGGCGAGGGGGCGGAACCGGCCACCATGCTGCACTTTTTGCTCGCCGGAGAGGTGACTTTGATGGAGGGTTTTGTGCACATTACGCCGCTGGACGGTGCCCCTGGGGTGCACCTGCGGTGGCCACCACAGGTGCCTGTCACACTGACTGAACGAAAGCTCACGGACCCTCTGCTTTCGCAGGTGTGGGGGTCCACCATTACCCGGCTGGAGCTAGATGTGACCGGCTACAGCTCGAGCATCGTCACGGTGAAGGACGAGCGGGACGACGGAAGGAAAACGCGATGACGCAGGAGATGATCCGCACGCCCCTGGCTGCCAGTCGCAGGGCACATGTCCTGGAGGCACTGGCGCGCGACGGTGGGGTCCGGGTATCGCAGCTCATCGCGGAGCTCGGCGTGGCCCCGGTGACGCTGCGACGCGACCTCGCCCAGATGGAGACAGAGGGGCTTCTGTTGCGGGTGCATGGAGGCGCGATCCCGCCGGAGGGGCGTCCCGAACAGGGTGCGGTGAGTGTGATCGATCCCGTCGATGCGGATGTCCGTGAGCCGTCCACCGAGGCGAGCGCCCAGAAGTCCCTCGCGGTGTTGGTGCCCTCTTTGAACTACTACTGGCCCGGGGTGATGCGCGGGATGGAGGCCGAGGCGGACAAGCACGGGTTGAGCGTGCTCATGCGTGGCGCCTCCTATGAACTCCAGGACGAACGGCCCGTCCTCGAGCGGCTCGTGGTGCGCGATGACGTGCTCGGTCTGATCGTGGCCCCCAACACGGAGACCCCGCACGCCCAAGACGTCATCCAGTGGTTGGTCGACTGCGGTAAGCCCAGCGTCTTCGTGGAACGCGACGGCGTACTTTTACCTGATGGCACGCCGCTCGAGTCGGTGACCACCGATCACGCACTGGGCGCGAAGCTCGCAGCCCGCCATCTTGCCGGTCTCGGCCACCGCAAGGTCGGGCTCATGCTGTCCCGCTTCTCGCCGACGTCACGCAAGATCGCCGCGGGGTGGCAGGACGCCTGTGCAGAATTGGGTCTGACGGCGAGCGAGCATATCGAAGGGATACTCCCGGATCGGCGCAGCCCCGACTTCTCCGACGCCGTAGATGCCACGCTCGAGGTGGCGTTGAAG
>JASLBS010000010.1 GCA_030146405.1 Arthrobacter sp. | reverse complement strand
TGCTGTGCGGTGCTGTGCGGTGCTGTGCGGTGCTGTGCTGTGCTGTGCTGTGCTGTGCGGAAGGGTTGCTGAGAGAAGTGGTGTGATCAAGGGGTGTGTAAGGCACCTGTGCCCAGGCACCCCCAGGTCAGGGCCCAAGGGGGTGTCCGGGCACAGGTGGAGTGCAGGTCTAGGAGCGGCGACGGGCCTGCAGTGCCAGCGCTGCGCCACCAGTCATCACTGCCATTGCTGTCATGCCGAGCAAGCCCGCTCCGGTGATGGTCGCAGTGCTCGTTATACCGGAGACGGTGGCGGGGACACCGGTGTCGGCGCCGCCCACCGGCATCTGCCGCACCTGCGCCTGCTCTGCCTGCCCTGCCTGCGGCTGCTCGGCCGGAGGTCCGTCGGGGAACAGTTCCTCCCCGGACGGGTAATAGTCATAGGCCTGTACGAAGTTGATGTAGCACGGGTAACGACCATCAGGGAAGACGATGCTGCCCGGGTTCACCGTGCACACGTCGACCCCGTCGGCGGTGATCACACCGCCGGGGACGATGGTCACAGTGCTGGGGTCAATGACGGTGGCCTGATCGAAGGGCACCAGCCTGGGCGGATCGACCGCGTACTGGGCGCCGGGAATCGCAGGGTTGAAACCGTAGTCCGAGAAGCAAGGGTACGTACCATCTGAAAGAGCGATGCTCTCCGGATTCGTGGCACACACATTCGTGCCATCCGCGGTCAACAACAAGCCACCCACAGCGGGAGTGACATCAGCGGGGTCGAAGATCGTCGCCTGATCAAAAGGCGTGAACTGGATAGGTTCCGGATCCCCCGGCAACGCCAACGCGGCCGTGGACGTGGTGATCAGTGCCGCTGCCGCCAGCGCGCACCCCGTCAGAGCAGATGACAGTTTCATTCTTCGGTTCCCCCTTCATAGCGCTACCCCCAGTGGACAGCGACACCCTTCGAAGTCAACCACAACCCATCAAGCCCGAGCCCGAGCCCGAGCCCGAGCACACCGCATCATCACGCCAGCACAACAAAACCGGCCTCCCTAAGCTCCCTCACCAACCAGCCACCAGAGACCAACAGACAGCGCGAGATTACCGAGACAAGAGACGGTGGCCGCACATTCCCGGATCTGCGAACGCTACCGGTAGCTACTCACCGAGATCCCGTTACTGACTTCGAAGGGGTGACGGGATTGCGTTGATTTGTATTCCGTGATGTTCACTGCGCTTTCCCTCCTGTTACTTCGGTCATCGTGGTCGAGCGGCACTACCGCGCCTGGGGTGGAGGCCTTCCTGAGTCCAGGAGGGTCCCGGCCGCGTATACGGCGGTAACGTTGGTGTCGTCATTGAGCAGGACGACGTCGGCCGCGTACCCGGGGGTGAGCCGCCCGATGCGGGTTTCGAGGCCCAGCACCGTTGCGGGAGCGGATGTGAGGGCGTCGATGACCGCAGGCAGGGGTAGCCCACACTGGTCGACGGCGGTGCGCAGGGCGGTATCGAGGGTGAGGGTGGACCCGGCGAGTGTTCCGTCCTCGAGGGTGGCTTTTCCTTTCCGCACCTGGACCGGCAGTGATCCCAGGGTGTAGGAGCCGTCGCAGCATCCGGCCGCTGCCATCGCGTCGCTGACCAGGGCGATGCGGCCGGGTGCCGCGGCGAAGGCGGTGCGCACCACGTCCGGGTGAACGTGTATGCCGTCGACGATGAGCTCCAGCGTGAGTCGCTCATCGGTGAGGGCGACGCCGAGGGGTCCGGGGAAACGGTGGTGCAGGCCGGGCATGCGTTGAACGCGTGTGTGAGCAGGCGGGCGCCGCGGTCGACGGCGGCACGGGTGATATCCGCGTCGGCCTCGGTGTGTCCGACGGCGCAGACCACCCCGGCTTGCGTGAATTGTGTGATGGTCTCGAGTGCCCCGGGTAGTTCGGGGGCGAGGGTGATCTGACGTAGGCACCCGTCGGCAGCTTCCAGCAGTTGTTCCACTACAGCCGGTGTCGGGGTTATGAGGGCCTTGGGGTCGTGGGCACCGCGTCGGGTGGGCGCGAGGAAGGGGCCTTCCAGATGCGCGCCGAGCACCAGCGGATCGTCCAGGGCCGCGATGATCCGCAGACTGTCCATGAGGTTCCCGATCGGCGCCGAGACGAGGCTCAGGACGGAGCGGGTGGTTCCGTGGGCGCGATGGATCGCCAGAGCGGCGTCGATGTCCTCCCGGGTCCCGTCGAAGGACTTACCGCCACCACCGTGGCAGTGCAGGTCGATGAAACCCGGGACTGCACGCCGGCCACCCGCGGAGACCACGTCATCGGCCTGCGGTGGATCCCCTGCACCGATATCGGCGATCGTGTCGCCGTCGAACAGGATCCACGTGTGGGCCACGCCGTCCTGCTCGACGGTACGCACATCCGTCAGGAGGAGCGTCCGCCCCCCGCTCACGGGGTGATGTTGGCGACCAGTTCGGCAATGTGCGCCTCCCGCTCCTCACGTGTCGCCGGACGGCCGGGCACTCCGGGCCGCTGCTGCCACGGCAGTGGACCGGCAGTGCGTCGGTACTCCACCCCCAGTGCATCCAGTCGCGGGAGGTGCTCCTGGAGCCGGTCCGCGAAGTCGTCGTACGGGCCGCCGGGACCGGACCACAGCACCTCGGCGACCGCGCAGAGCCGCGGGAAGGCGAAGTAGTCGATGGTGCGGGGGCTGTCCATGTGCTCGGTCCAGATGTTGGCCTGGCCGCCCAGGACATGACGTTCCTGGGCCTCGGTGAGCCCCTCGGGCACCGGGGCGAACGCGTAGACGTCGGCGACGGTCAGGGGGATCGCCACGGGGATGGGTTCTCCTGGATCGTCGGACTGCCGGTAGTCGAGATACACCTGGTCGTCCGGGCAGGAGACGACGTCGTTCCCCCTGGCGATGGCCGCTCGGGCGCCGGCCATGCCGCGCCAGGAGGCGACGACGGCGCCGGTGGACAGATCACCCTCGAGGATCTCGTCCCACCCGAAGACACGCCGACCACGCGCGGCGATGGTTTCCTCCAGTTGGCCGATGAACCACGACTGGATGTCCGCTTCCTCCTTGAGACCCAGTTCCACCATCCGTTCCTGCGTGCGCGGATCGGCCTGCCACTGCTCGCGCGGGCACTCGTCCCCACCAATACCGATGAAGGGCGCGGGGAAAAGATCCATCACCTCCTCGAGGATGTTGCGGAAAAACTCCACGGTGCTGTCCTCAGTGTTGAGGACGGTGGGGTTGATCCCCCAGCGGGTAAAGACCTCCATCGGCTCCCCGGAGACCCCGAGCTCGGGGTACGCGGCGATGGCCGCCTGCGCGTGCCCGGGGGTCTCGATCTCCGGGACCACGGTGATGAAGCGGGCGACTGCGTAGGCCACGATCTCGCGGATGTCGGCCTGCGTGTAGAAACCGCCATGGGGCCGGCCGTCGGACGGGGACTCCGGGTCCGCACCCACCTGCGTCTCACGCCGCCATGCCCCGATCTCGGTGAGACGAGGATACCGCAGGATCTCGACCCGCCACCCCTGATCATCGGTGAGGTGCAGGTGAAGCGTGTTGAGCTTGTGCAACGCCATCAGATCGATGAACCGCAGGACGTCGTGTTTGGGCAGGAAGTGGCGGACGACGTCGAGCATCGCACCGCGCCAGCCGAAGCGAGGAGCATCTTCGATGCGGACCGGCGCGAGGGCCCATCGAACACCGGGGACGTGCGCGCGCCGGTTGATGTCCGCCGGCAACAGCTGCAGCAGGGTCTGCACGCCACGGAACACTCCCGCCGCGGACCCGCCGGTAAGCGACACTCGCTCGGCGTCGACCACCAGCCGGTAGCCCTCGTCCGCGAGCGCCTCGTCGAGGTCGAGTTCGATGGAGCTCTGCTCCGTGGAGTCCTGCTCCGTGGAGTCCTGGGCCCGCAACGGCAGTTCGAGACCGGTGGCCGGTCGTAGCGCTGCCTGCAGGAACAAAGCGACGGCGGTGAGACTACCGGGGGCCCGGATCGCACTCGCGTCGGTGAGGATGTACGGCTCGGTGGTGGGAGGAGGTGTGGTGGAGGTGGGGAGCGGCAGCATGGTTATCCCTTCACGGCTCCGGCGGACATGCCGGAGACGAGGTTGCGCTGGATGATCAGGAAGAAGATGATGACCGGCAGTGAGATCAGGACCGATCCCGCCATCTGGCCACCGAAGTCGGTGCCCGTCGTGGGGGTGGTGAAGGAGGCGAGCCAGACCGGCAGGGTGTACATCCCCTGGTCCCGCATGAACGTGTAGGCCACGAGGTAGTCGTTCCAGGCAGCGATGAACGCGAAGATGCTCGTGGAGATGACCCCGGGTGCCACGAGCGGGAAGAGCACGCTGAACAGGATGCGGGTGGTACCGGCACCGTCGATCTTCGCGGCCTCCTCGATCTCCACGGGGATCGCGATGAAGAAGCCGCGCATCACCCAGATGGAGAAGGGCAGGACCGCTGCGACGTAGGCGAGGATCAGGCCGAAGAAGGTCCCCAGCAGGTTGACGGCGTTGAACATGAGGAACGTCGGAATGAGCAGGGCGGCGCCGGGGAGCATCTGCACGGCGAGGATGGTGACCATGATGGCCCTGCGTCCGCGGAACCGGAAGCGGGACAGGGCGGCTGCGGCGAAGAACCCGACGACCACCGAGAGCACCACGGTCCCGGAGACCACGATGAGGCTGTTGACCAGGTTCGTGAGGAAGGAGGTGCCGGTGATGGCGAGGACGAAGTTGTCCAGGGTGGGTGTGCTCGGCAGGAAATGGGGTGTGGCGGTGGTGATCTCGCTGCGGGGCTTGAAGGCCGTGTTGACCATCCAGTAGACGGG
>JASLBS010000225.1 GCA_030146405.1 Arthrobacter sp. | reverse complement strand
CCGATCGAGCGCCTCGTCAATCAGAAGTACACCGGGCTCGTCGTCCCGCCCGAGCTGATGGGAATGCACGTCGGCGGCCCGGTCTCGCACTCCACCGGCAGGGCGCACTCGCTGCCGTTCCGCGCGGGCACGGCGATCTTCGGCCACTTCGGCATCGAGTGGGACGTCTCGGACCTCACCGGGGAGGAGTACGCGGTGCTGGAACGTTACGTGCAGCTGCACCGCTCCTGGCGGGAGGACCTGCACCGGGGCACCGTGGTGCATGCCGACCTCACCGACCCCGCGATGGACCTGCGCGGTACCGTTGCGGCGGATGGCGCACGGGCCCTCTTCGCGTACTCGCTCACCGGCTCGAGTGCCAGTTACCCACCGGGCCCGCTGACGTTCCCGGGACTGGATCCGGACACGCTCTACTCGGTGAGCCCCGCCGTGCCGGAGGAGGGGCATCCGGGGAACGGGCAGTCGGCACTTCCCTGGCTGCAGGCGGCACTGGACGGCGCCCCGCTCCGATTGTCGGGGCGGGTGCTCGCAGGAGCAGGAGTGCAGGCGCCCGTCCTCCTCCCCGAGCAGACCCTGCTGATCGAGCTCCGCGCCGAGTAACACCGGACCGGGGTGCATCGGGAACCGGGGCATGGCCCCGGCGACCGCCTAGGGTTCGAAGACCAGGGTGTCGCGGTACAGCGCCAGCAACGCATCGGTACCGCCGTTCCGCAGGGCGCGCCGCTGCCGCTCCGCGCCGGTACCGCGTTCCCTGAGGGTGGCCAGGCCGGCGTGCACCCACTCGGTGTCACCCTCCGCCTCCAAGGCCGGCCCCACGTACTCGAGGAAGGTGTCGAGGAGTCCGTGCGCGGGTACCGGTTCGGCGGCTGAGAGGTCCACGAGGGTGCCTTCGAGTCCGTCCCGTGCTGCCTGCCACAGCGCGGCATCCAGCAGTTCCGGATCCGGTCTCAGCGGCGGGGTGTCGGCCTCTGCCTCGACCAGGGCGGTGGCGACGACGGCGCGCGTGAGGGCGCCGAGCAACACGGTGTCCTGTGCCTCGAGCTGCACGTCGCAGGCCCGGAGTTCGAGGGTGGGGAAGGTGTCCGAGAGTCGCGCCACCCAGGTCAGCACACCGCGGTCCAGGATCGCTCCCGTGGCGCTGATGCGGCTGATCCGACGCTCGTAGTCCGCGGCGTCGGCGAAGTAGGGAGGTATGCCCTGCACGGCCCAGCGGCGGTAGTGGATGACCCGCCAGCTGCCGAAGCCGCTGTCCCGGCCCAGCCAGAAGGGAGCGTTGACGCTCAGTGCGGTCAGCAGCGGGATCCAGGGCCGGATCCGGTTGAGCGCCTGGACCCCGCGTTCCTGGTCGGGCACGCCCACGTGGACGTGGAGGCCGTTCACGAACTGGTCGCCCACGATCCCGGGTGCGCTGGCCCGGAGTTCCTCGTAGCGCGGCTTGTCCGTGAGCTCTGGGTACTCGGGGCGGATCCAGGGTGCGGTACCGGTGGCTGCTCCGAGGCTCCCGACGCGCCCTGCCGCCTCGGCGAACTTCCGGCGGAAGTTCAGCAGGGACTCCTCCGCCTGGGTCAGGGTCTCGCAGACGGGTGTGGCCGTCTCGATCTGACAGGACAGCAGCTCGCGCTGGATCTCCTCCGGGCCGATCTCGGGCGTGGTCTCGAGGATGTCCTGCACCTCGCTCGCCACGTCCATGGGAAGGCCTGACACCGGATCGAGGAGCAGGTATTCCTCCTCCACTCCGAGAGTGGTCATGTCAGGACTCCGTCCGGCAGGCAGTATGGGTCAGTACGTGCTCAAGTGTAGGAGCGCCCACGGCGGCACCGCGATTCCGCCGTGTGCTCATGACGGACCGCGACGCCGGGATGACAGGAGGTGTGCCCGTGGCTCTCGGCAGCAGCGATCCCGACGGCGGTCGGCGCGGCGCGTGGAACCGGTCAGCGCTCGCCGTCGTGCACGGTGCAGCCCTCGTGGGGCGAGGTGCTCTCGATCCACAGGGACCGAGCGAGGCTCTCCTCGACCGCGAGGTCGGGTGCATCGGGAGTTGCTCCTCGTTTGAGTTCGAGCAGTGAGCCCCCCGTGCGGTGGGTCAGCAGCAGATCGTCGTCGAGATTCACGTCGTGACGGTCGAGGAAGCGGAGCACGGCCGGATCCGCATCGCTGACCCGGACCAGTCGGCCTGCATGGCCGTCGTCGAGCTCGTCGAGGCGGTGCGCCGTCGGATACTGCACCGAGCCGTCCGACGCCGGGATCGGATCTCCGTGCGGGTCCCGGTGGGGACGTCCCAGCTTCTCGTCGAGGCGTTCCACGAAGGCATCGGACACGGTGTGTTCGAGCAGCTCCGCCTCGTCATGCACCTCGTCCCAGCCGTAACCCAACTCGGTCACGAGGAAGGTCTCGATCAGTCGGTGCCGGCGCACCATGGCCAGCGCCAACTGTTCCCCGTCCGGGGTCAGGCTGATCGGCCCGTACTTCCGGTGTCGCGCGAGGCCGAGTTCCACGAGCTTGGCCACCATGCCGGTGATCGAGGAACTGGCCACGGAGAGCCGCGCGGCGAGATCGCCGGCCGTGACCGTGCCACCCTGCCACTCGGTGAAGGCGTAGATCGCCTTCACATAGTCCTGCACGCTCGTGGACTCGATGCGGAGCACGGCTCCTCGCCGAGGGGCCATCATGCCTGCTCCGGGACTGCTGTGCGGGAAGTCCCGGCCGGTTCGGTCGGTACCGCGACGCGTTTGGAGCTCAGCCGCCGTCGTACCTGCCACAGCAGTCCGTCGGGCGGGGCGAACAGGTACACGGCCGCGAAGACGAGGGCCTGGCACAGCACCACCGCCGCACCGGTGGCGATGTCCAGGTAGTAGCTCGCGTAGATCCCGGTCACCGACGCGCCGACGGTGAGGACGACCGCGATCACCAGCATGCGCTCGAAGCTGCGGGTCAGCAGGAACGCCGTGGCGCCCGGCGTGATGAGCATGGCCACCACGAGGATGATCCCCACTGCCTGGAGACCCACCACCACGGTGAGGGCGAGGAGACCGAGCAGCAGACCGGACAGAACGCGTGTGTTCAGCCCGATCACGTGGGCGTGGGTGCGGTCGAAGGCCAGGAGGGTGAGGTCGCGCCGCTTGAACAGCAGGACGCCGAGTGTCAGGGCGCCGAGGATCAGCACCTGCCACACGTCGGCGGCGGAGACACCGAGGACGTTGCCGAAGAGGATGTGCATGAGGTCGATCTGCGACGGTGTCACGGAGACGATCGCCAGTCCGGTGGCGAACAGCGCGGTGAAGACCACACCGATCACGGTGTCCGCCTTCAGCCTGGTGGTGGAGCGCACGGCTCCGATCAGGGCCACGGCCCCCACCCCGAAGACGAAGGCCCCGATCGAGAACGGGATGCCGAGGATGTAGGCCAGGGCCACTCCGGGCAGGACGGCGTGCGACACGGCGTCACCCATCAGCGACCAACCCATGAGGATGAGCCAGCAGGAGAGCACGGCGGAGACCACCGCGGCGGCCACCGTGACGGCGAGGGCACGCGTGAGGAAGCCGTACTGCAGGGGTTCGGTGAGGAACGCGAGAAGGTCCATCTCAACCGACCTCTGCCGACGTGCTTCCGGGCGCGACGGCCCCGGTGGGTACCGGGCCGAACGCGAGGGCGAGAT
>JASLBS010000207.1 GCA_030146405.1 Arthrobacter sp. | reverse complement strand
GGCCTACGCGCTCGATGCACTCCTCGATGATCTTCCGGTCGGTCGTGCGTAGCCGTCGCCACAGCCCGGCGTCCGCCCACCTGCCCATGGCGACCACGTCCCTGACGGTCAGGGGCATCCGGTCCGAGACCTCGCTGCGCTGCACCACGAGGGCGGTCCGTTCCTTCGCAGGCCGGGAGACGGTGCCGTTACGAGCCGGCAGCAGTCCCGCCAGCACGGAGAGCAGCGTGGACTTGCCGGAGCCGTTGGGACCGGAGACCGCCGTGATGCAGGAGCGATGGATACTCACGGAGATCCCGCAAAGGGCATCGACGCCGTCGTGGTCCAGCCAGACGTCCTCGAGGAAGATCCCGCCGTCGGGCGACCGCGGGGCCCGCACTGATCGTGCGGACGGGGCGGAGGGGGAATCTGCAAGGAACACCGAGAAAATATAGCACGTTTGAGAATGACAATCATTTGTGATTACCCTCTAGGTATGTCCTCCCTCCTCGCCCCGCTGGGCGCCGACTTCATGGTGCGCGCCTTCATCGGCGGCTCCCTCTGCGCCATGATCTGCGCGGTGGTGGGCACCTGGGTGGTCATCCGGGGCATGGCCTTCCTCGGCGAAGCCATGGCACACGGGATGCTTCCCGGCGTCGCGCTGGCCACGCTGGCAGGCATCCCGGTGATTCTGGGAGCCGCTGCGAGCGCCATCGTGATGAGTCTGGGCGTGAGCTTCCTCGCCCGTCGCGGACGCCTGTCCCATGACACGAGTATCGGCCTCTTCTTCGTCGGCATGCTGGCCGCGGGCGTGATCATCATCTCCCACTCGCGCAGTTTCGCCACCGATGCCACCGTGATCCTCTTCGGAGACGTCCTGGCCATCAACGGCAACGAGCTCTGGATGCTGGGCGTCGCCCTCCTCGTGACGATCCTCGTGGCCGTCGCCTTCCACCGTTCCTTCGTGGCGCTCGTCTTCGACCGCCGGGTGGCCCACGTGATGGGGCTCAGGCCCAGGCTGGCACAGGTACTGCTGGTGGGCCTGGTCACACTCGCCGTCGTCGCCTCCTACCAGGCGGTCGGCGCGCTGCTCGTGATCGGGCTGCTCCTCGCACCCGCCGTCGCCGCCGCCTGCTGGACCACCCGGATCCCCACCACGATGGTGTTCGCGGCCGTCATCGGCTCGCTCTCCGTCCTCTGCGGCCTCCTCGTGTCCTGGTACTTCGGCACGGCCGCCGGGGCGTCGATCGCCCTCGCCGCGATCACCTCCGCCGGGCTCTCCAGCCTGCTCCGCGGTCTCACGCGCCGCCGACCGTCGTCGACCGCCATCCGTCGCACCACCGCCCGACCATCCGCAGCATCGTTCCAGGAAGATCTTCGTGCCAACGCCTCGTAAACTGCTCGTCCCCCTCACCCTGCTCACCCTCGTCCTCACCTCCTGCTCGCCCTCGGACACCGCGGATCCCGCGCCGTCCACCGAGGACACGACGGAGACCACTGCCGAGAGCACCGACGAATCAACCCTCGGCGACGGCCACGGCGCCATCGAGGGTGCCGCCGAGGTCGCCGAACCCCAGCTGCACCTCCTCACCCTCGATCCCGCCGGTACCGCCGGTCTGCTCGATCTCGCCGATGAGTCCCAATCCACCATCGGTGATGTCCCGTCCGTCACCTCCACCGCGACGGACGGACGCTACCTCTTCGCGTCCTCCGCGACGGAGGGCACCATGACCATCATCGACAGCGGCGTCTGGACCTGGGACCACGAGGACCACTTCCACTACTACCGCGCCGAGCCGAGCATCGTGGGCACGATCGACGGCAGCGGCGAAGCCGTGGTGACCTCCGGTGCCGCCAGCACCGGCGTCTTCTTCCCCGACAGCGGTGAGGGCATGGTCCTCGACAACGACGCGCTCGGCAAGGGTGAGATCTCCGTCAGCTCCGAGCTGACCACCGATCCGCACGCCGGCATGCTCATCCCGCTTCCCGGGGCCCTGCAGCTGCTGACGGAACCCGGCACCGACGGCACCGCAGGGTCGGTCCGGGCCTATGGCGCGGACGGTGAACCGCTTCCCGACGGGACCGCCGAGTGCCTCGAGGCCCAGGGCACCATCACCACCCGTGTGGGTGCGGTGATCGGCTGCGACGACGGCGCGCTCCTCGCCACGGTGCTGGACGGTTCCATGGAGTACGAGTTGATCGCTTACCCGGCCGGAGTCAGCGCTGACAAGGCCACCGAATTCCGTGCCCGTAAGGGCCGCCCCACCGTCGCCGCGGTGGCGGGCGACCAGGGGCTGTGGCTCCTGAACACCCGCGAGCGCGAGTGGCAGTTCGTCGAGACCGACGAACCCCTCCTGCAGGCAGCCGCCGTCGACGACAACGAGGGACACGTGATCGCCCTGACCGAGGAGGGCCGCGTGCTCGTGGTTCTGGCCGACAGCGGCGAGACGATCGCCGAGACCGAACCCCTGCTGCCCGAGACCCTCGCCGACCCCGCACTCCTGGACGGTGTCGAGCTCGTCGCCGACCAGCAGCGTGCCTACCTCAACGCCCCGGCGGAACAGCAGCTCTTCGAGATCGACTTCGCGGACGATGCCCGCATCGCGCGGACCTTCGAGACGGAGACCTCGCCGGTGCACCTCGCGGAGACCGGACGATGACCGGGGTACGCCGCACCCTGGCACTGGCCGGGATGGCGGCCGCTCTCCTGGGAGTCACCGCATGCTCGGCGGACGACGCCGAGAAGCCGGTGATCATGGTGACCACGAACATCCTCGGCGATGTGGTCGAGAACGTGGTGGGTGACGAGATCGAGGTCCGCACGCTCATGAAGCCGAACGCCGATCCGCACTCCTTCGAGATCTCCGCCCAGGACGGCGCGATGATGCGGCAGGCCGATCTGATCGTCACCAACGGTCTGGGACTCGAGGAGGGCCTGCAGCAGCACATCGACAGCGCTGCGGCGGAGGACGTTCCCCTCCTCGTCGCCGGGGACGTCATCGAGGTCCTCGACTACACCGAGGGTGATGCGGCCGGAGCGCCGGACCCGCACTTCTGGACGAACCCGGAGCTCATGATCGACGTCATCGACGAGATCGAGAAGCAGGCACTCGGCTTCGACGGTATCGACACGGCGGCCATCACCACCTCCGCCGACGCCTACCGCTCGGAGCTGGCGGACCTGGACGCCACCATGACGGAGTCCTTCGCCACGATCCCCGCCGAGCGACGCAACCTGGTGACCAACCACCACGTCTTCGGCTACCTCGCGGACCGGTACGACTTCCGGATCATCGGTGCGGTGATCCCCGGCGGGACCACCCTCGCCTCGCCCAGCGCGTCCGATCTCAGGGACCTCGTGGGCGCCATCGAGGAGGCACAGGTCACCACCATCTTCGCCGAATCATCCCAGCCGGACCGGCTGGTCCAGGTCCTCGCCGACGGCGCGAACATCGACGTCGACGTCGTGGAACTCTTCACCGAATCACTCACGAACCCCGGTGAGGGCGCAGAGACGTACCTCACCATGATGCGCACGAACACGGAGCGCATATCAGCAGGCCTCTCACCATGAGGGTCCAGGAACAGAAGGAAATCATGACATCGAACACCCTCCCGAAGCGTCGGAGGCATCTCGCCCTCGCGGCCACCGTCGCCTCCTCCGCGCTCCTCCTCTCCGCCTGCAGCACTGCGGAATCCGGCTCGGACGCCTCGGCGGAACCCAGCACCTCGACATCCGCCGCTGCGTCCGACGTGCAGACTCCTCGCGTCGCACTGACCTACGACGGCGGGATCGTGGTGGTGGACGGCACCACCCTCGCCGTCGAAGGCGATCTCCCGATCGACGGCTTCACCCGTCTCAACCCGGCCGGCGACGGCCGCCACGCGCTGGTGACGGTACCGCAGGGCTTCCAGGTCCTGGACCTCGGCACCTGGACCGACTCCTCCGGCTCACAGCAGGCAGATCCTGAGCTCACCGACCTGATCTTCGAGGCCGACACTGCCGGGCACGTCGTGCCGCACCACGACCACACGGTTCTGTACGCCGACGGCACGAGCGACACCACAATTTTCACCACGGACGACCTGCTCGACAACGGCGGCTCCCTGCCCGATACCGAGGTCATCGAAGGCGAGGAGGCCCATCACGGAGTCTCGGTGCTGCTCGACGACGGCACGCTACTGACCACGGTGGGGAACTCCGAGGGCCGGACGGGCATCCAGGTCCTGGATGCCGACCGCGAGGAGATCGCCAGTAGCGACGAATGCCCGTCGGTGCACGGAGAAGGCACCACTGAGGACGAAGTGGTGGTCTTCGGCTGCAACAACGGTGTCCTGGTGTACGACGACGGTGAGATCACCAAGATTGCAGCTCCCGACGAGTACGGACGCATGGGCAACGCCTACGTGAGCGACGTCAGCACCATCGTGGCCGGAGATTACAACTCCGACCCGGACTCCGAGGGATACCTGCTCTCGAAGCTCGTCCTCATCGACACCGAGGCCAAGACCATGGAGGTAGTCGAGCTCCCCGAGGGCGTCGAGTACACGTTCCGCGACGTGGCGCGCGGCCCGGACGGAGAAGTCCTCGTGATCGCCTCCGACGGCTCGCTGCACACCATCGACCCCGAGACCGGCGACGTGACGAGCTCCCTGCCCGTCATCGAGGCCTGGGAGGGCCCGGCCGAGTGGCAGGACCCGCACCCCGCCCTCAAGGTGATCGGTGGCACCGCCTACGTCACCGACCCGGCTGCCAAGAAGATCCACGCGGTGGCCATCGCCACCGGCGACATCACCTCGTCCGAGGAGCTTCCCGGTACTCCGAACGAGATCGCCGTCGTCGAAGGCTGACGACGCAGTACTACTCGATGGTCCCGGAAGGGGGCAGGCACCTGGATCAGGTGCCTGCCCCCTTCCGCCGTCACACCTCCCCGAGCGAGGCCAGTTCCTCCAGCAGGTTCCGCCGGGCAGCGTCCGCCCAGAGCGCCTGTGCCCGCACCGTCCGGTACAGCGGATCCAACGCCATCAGGCGCTGCAGGACTGCGCGGCGGCCCGCCCGGAAGTCGCTCTCGGGCACGTGCGCGTACTCGGCGCGGACGGCGGTGGCGTACCGGTGGTAGTCCTCCGGCGAACCGCCCAGCACCGAGAGATCCGCGTCGCACAGAAGCGTTCCGGACCGGTCCTCCACCGATGGATCATGGGATGCGGTGAGGAGTACCAGGCGCTGGACGTCCTTGACCTCGTCCGGCTGCAGGACGTGCTGCAGCCGGTCGCCGGCCATCGCGGCCGAAGCGCGTTCGTCCTCGCCCGCTACCCCCTGGTAGACGGCATCGTGGAACCATGCGGCAAGGAGGACGGTCCTGCGGAGGGAGGCGTCCGCAGGTTCCAGCAGCCGGTGGAGCGCTTCGAGGACCGCAAGAAGGTGGCCGGGTGTGTGGTACCTCCGGTGCGGTTCACCCCAGCGGTCGAGGAGTTCCGCACCGAGGTCGGGGACGCCGGGCAGGAGTGTGTCCCAGCGCGTTACCAGGGCCACGCGAAGGCGCGGCGCCCGCCGTCGTGCCGGGATCCGGAGGCCGCTGGCGAGGAGGGCACGCACCAGCTCGCCGCCGCTGACGGGGAGTGCTCCGCGGTCCAGCAACTCCCGGTAGCGCCGTGCGGGGACGTCGTAGTGGTCTTCGTCGAAGGCCCTCCGCGAGATACCGGCTGCGGCGGCGAAGGCGTGGAGTTCCGCGAGGGACGACGTCGAGACGAGATGGGAGAACTCGGTCCCGTGTGCGGGCCAGGACGGGGGATCGATCAGGACGGCCATGCCCAGCAGTCTAGGCGGGAGGGCGAGTGCCGCCCTCCCGTACCGCTACTCGGTACTCGGACGTCCTCCCCCGGCATCCTCGGTGCGTGAGCGTCCGTGGTGCGCCGCGGCAGCGGAGGCGGCCAGCAGACCGAGTCCGATCCAGGCCGGCGTGAGGTCGATGTCCGGACCGCCCCCGGGCCTCGGCAGTCCTGCGTCGGCGGGGAATTCGTCTGGAGCCGGAGTGTGGTCCAGGTCCACCGCCGTCCACCCGGAGATGCGGAAGGCTTCATCGGAGGCTCGTGCCTCGCCGATGCCGCCCAGCACCTGCCAGGCGATACAGCCGGCGATCAGCGCGACACCCGCCAGCTTCAGGGCTCCCCTGAGCCGGTCGGTGAAGGACCCACTGCTCGTGGGTCCGTGGAGGACGCGGAGGAGTGCGATTCCCACGAGGACCGCGGTGACCCCGTGGGCCAGCGCAGCGGCCGCCAGCCAGACGCGGGTCGCGAAGCTCAGGCCCTCCACGGCGAACTCGCCCCGGCTGAACCCGCCACCCCTGATCTCGGCGGGCGGTGGGTCGGTGATCTCGATGCCGGGATACGGCGACGGAGTGAACGACTGGACGGGAAGCTGCACCGTGATGGAACTTTCCGTCAACAGGGTGGCTGCGGTGACGAACAGCACGCCGACCACCGTCAGGAAGATGTAGACCTGGACGAGGACCTCCCCCACCCGCAGGACTCTCGGCTTCTGATGCGTTGCTGTGGTCATACGTTCCCCCCGAACACTCGGCCAGTACCCGGCAACCCTAGCGAGCCCCTCCGCTGCAGGTCGAACGGGGAGGCACACGGCCTCCGGCTCCCGGCTAGAGTCGGTTCCGGGGGTGGCATCCATCGGCGGACAAGAAGGAGAGATTCATGGCGCAGCGCGTCCACAGGCAACTGATCGATGACGTCAGCGGCGAGGAGGCGAAGCAGACCGTCCGGTTCTCCCTCGATGGCATCGACTACGAGATCGACCTCACGCAGCAGAATGCGGACACCCTGCGTGCCGTGCTCTCCGGCTACGTGGGCAAGGCCAGGACGGCCGGACCGGGCCGGCCCACTTCCTCGCCGAAGGCTTCCTCGAACGCGTCCTCGCGCGAGGAGACGCAGCAGATCCGCCGGTGGGCCCAGGACAGCGGCTACAACCCCAGCGCGCGGGGCCGGATCACGACGTCGATCATCGACGCCTACAACGAGAGCCGCTGAGCACCGGATCGGTTCCCACGATCAACGTCCGCCTCTCGCGTCCCGCGCCCAGAGCTCCGCAGCAGCGGCCGACTCGAAGTACCGCGTGTCCGAGAAGCTCCCCTCGGCGAAGGCCGTGATCACCCGGTCCACGGGTCCTTTGCCGACGAGCGCCACACGGGACGTGAGAGTGCCCTCGAGCATGGCATCGCGTGCGTCCGGTGAGATTCCGCGCAGTTCCTGCAGGTGGATCACCAGCGGGAGCACATAGCCCTCGGACAGGAAGCGGTACGCCTCGAAGGACGCAAGGATGTCGGCGGCCGTCAGGAACAGTGACGGCGCCCACCAGTGGAGGAGCAGCCCCGCCCGGACCTCGATGCAGTGGCCGCCTGTGCAGCGTCCCCGCCATCCGGGTGCATGCCCCTGACCGGGGCAGGTCCGCGCAGCGGCCTGCACGAGGACGAGCTGGTTCAACGGTGCCTCCAGGGTGAACAGGTGATGCGCTCCCCAGCGACCGGCTCTCCCACTCTGGCACGGCGCCCGTCCCGCCACGGGTCGAACCGGTGGAATCGGGTAGTCGAGCCTGTACAAGAGGGGTAGTCCATGGCATTCTTCGATGTGATTCACCTCACTTTCAGGTCCCGGCACGGGTAGTCACGATGGGGTAGCCATGTCAGCAGCAGGAACCACACTCCTCGCGATCGGCACCAAGAAGGGTCTGTGGCTCGCGTCGAGTCCCGATCGTGAGACCTGGACGCTCTCCGAGCCGCACTTCCTCATGGAGGAGATCCCGAGCGTGGGGATCGACACCCGTGGAGGAAGGATCCGCCTCTTCGCAGGTCGGATGTCCTGGCATTTCGGACCCTGCCTCGTCCACTCGGACGATCTCGGTGCCTCCTGGACCGAACCGCGGGAGGGCAGCATCCGCTTCGACGCCGCGGACGGAGCGGCACTCGAGCGGATCTGGCAGATCCAGCCCGACTCCGAGGACCGCCCAGGGGTGGTGTGGGCAGGGTGTCAACCCATCTCCGTCTGGCGTTCGACGGATCACGGCGAGACCTTCGAGCTGAACCGCGGGCTCTGGGACCACCCGCACCGCGCCGACTGGGGTGAGGGCTTCGGCGGAGCCGCGGCGCACACGGTGCTTCCGAGCCCTCGGGATGCGACGGTGCACGTGGCCATGAGCACCGGCGGCGTGTATCGCTCCGACGACGGCGGCGGCTCGTGGCAGCCGCGGAACAGCGGCATCAGCGCATATTTCCTGCCGGATCCGGCGCCGGAATTCGGGCAGTGCGTCCACAAGGTGGCGCGTGACGCCGTCGACCCCGACCGCCTGTACGCCCAGAACCACCGCGGTGTCTACGCGAGCCGCGACCGTGGCGACTCCTGGCACTCGATCGCGGACGGACTTCCGGCCGACTTCGGCTTCGTGATACTCGCCCATCCGCACCGCAGCGGGACGGCGTGGGTGATCCCCCTCGAGTCCGACGGCGAGCGCATTCCACCGGGGGGCCGTCTCGCGGTGCATCGGACCGACGACGGCGGCGCATCGTGGACCGCAGGCACCACCGGGCTCCCGGCGCTGGAGTACAATGCGGTGCTCCGGGATGCCGCCTGCGTGGACACCGCCGATGTCGCGGGCGTGTACTTCGGCACACGCGGTGGAGCAGTATATGCGAGCGCCGACGAGGGCCGTACGTTCCAGGAGGTGGCGGGCCACCTGCCGGACGTTCTGTCGGTGCGCGCCGTCGTGGTTCCCGGCTGACCGGCGCGCATCATGTCCTCCGTCTCGGTGCTCATCCCCACGCTCCTCCGGCAGTACACCGAGGGGAGAGCCGTGGTGAGCCTCGAGCTGGACGCGGGCGATGACGTCGCGGCGATACTCGACCACCTCGGCGAGGGGCGTCCGCTGCTCGGCCAGCGGATCCGGGAGGAGACCGGCGAGCTGAGGCGGTACGTGAACATCTACGTCGACGGCGAGGACGTGCGGCGCCTGGCCCGGCTCGCCACCCCGGTTCCAGCCGGGGCAACGATCATGATCATCCAGTCCGTGGCGGGGGGCTGACCTGTGGTGCCGCTTTCCGCGGATCCGGCCGCCCTTGTGTTGATTGTTGAACAATCTGTAGACTCCCCAAGCACGCGTGATTCCTGTCACGCCCCGATCCCACACCCACGGGGAGTCCCATGTCAGCCAAAGCAGTGAAGAGAACACCGAAGGTGCTTCGTCCCGGACGGGGCGCACTGCTCGGGGCCATGTTCCTCATGGCCACCAGCGCGGTGGGCCCGGGATTCATCACCCAGACCACCACGTTCACGGTGGCCCTCGGCGCAGCGTTCGCGTTCGCCATCCTCGTCTCGATCCTCGTGGACATCGCCGTGCAGCTGAACGTGTGGCGGGTCATCGGCGTGACCGGTCGGCGCGCCCAGGAGCTCGGCAACCTGGTGCTGCCCGGCGTGGGCTGGTTCCTGGCCGCCCTGATCTTCCTCGGCGGCATGGTGTTCAACATCGGCAACACCGCCGGTGCGGGCCTGGGCACCAACGCCATGCTCGGCATGGACGCCAGGGTGGGCGGTGTCCTCTCGGCCGCGATCGCCATCGCCATCTTCCTGATCAAGCGGGCGGGGGTGGCGCTGGACCGGATCGTGGTGGTCCTCGGGGCCCTCATGATCCTCCTCATCGGCTACGTCGCCGTGGTCTCGCAGCCACCCGTGGGATCGGCCATCCGCAACGCCGTGATCCCCGACCAGATCGACTTCCTGGTCATCACCACTCTGATCGGAGGCACGATCGGCGGCTACATCACCTACGCCGGCGCGCACCGCATGCTGGATTCGGGAGTCACCGGTCCGGAGAACGTCCGGGAGATCACCCGCAGCTCGGTCCTCGGCATCATCGTGACGGGCATCATCCGGGTGCTGCTCTTCCTCGCCATCCTCGGGGTGGTGGCCGGCGGCGCGGAACTCGCGAGTGAGAACCAGGCGGCCGAGGCGTTCCAGATCGCAGCAGGACAGGTGGGTCTTCGTCTCTTCGGCATCATCCTGTGGGCGGCCGGTATCACCTCCATCATCGGGGCGGCCTACACCTCGATCTCCTTCGTCACCACCTCGGCCACCTCGTCGCGACGCCGGAACCTGTACACCTGCGCTTTCATCGCGATCTCCGCCCTCATCTTCCTGTTCGCCGGCCAGGCTCCCACCACCCTCCTCATCACCGCCGGTGCCGTGAACGGCCTGATCCTGCCGGTGGGCTTCGCGGTCATCCTGTGGGTGGCGTGGCGACGCCGCGACCTCTTCGCCGGCTACGTCTATCCGGCGTGGCTCCTGGTGATCGGCGTCCTCGCCTGGCTCCTGACGCTCTTCCTCGGCTACCAGTCCCTCAGCGGTCTCGCGCGTCTCTGGGCATGACGCCTGCGCGGACCGCAGCCACGCGCCGCTCCCGCATGGGAGTCGCGGTCCCACGTCCTGCGGACCCTGCACGGTCGGACTGCTCGTCGCTTCGGGATGAGGGAGGCGGGGGCCTTCCCGGAGGACGCGCATCGGGATCAGGACACCTGATCAGAAGTCGGGGCGACCGTCCATGGGGGATGAGGGTCGTGCGTGGGTGCGCTTGGGTATGCGGCCCGCTTGTGCTGCCAGCCTGCCGGCAATGACGGCGTGCTTGAAGGCCGTCGCCATCGTCACCGGGTCCTGGGCCCTCGTCACTGCAGTGGCCAGCAGGACCGCGTCACAGCCGAGCTCCATCGCCAGGGCGGCGTCGGAGGCCGTACCGATTCCCGCATCGAGCACCACGGGGACGGCTGCCCTGGAGACGATGAGCTCGATGTTGTGAGGGTTGAGGATCCCCAGCCCCGTGCCGATGGGTGCTCCGAGGGGCATCACGGCTGCTGCCCCGAGCTGTTCCAGCCTGAGGGCCAGGACGGGATCGTCATTGGTATAGGCGAAGACCTTGAAGCCCTTGCTGACCAGCGTCTCGGTGGCATCCGCCAGTTCCAGCGCATCGGGGAGCAGCGTCTGCTCATCGGCGATGACCTCGAGTTTCACCCAGTCGGTCTCCAGCGCCTCACGTGCCAGCTCGGCGGTCAGAACGGCGTCGCGTGCGGTGAAACACCCGGCCGTGTTCGGGAGAACCCGGATGCCCTGGTTCCTGAGAAGCTCGAACAGGGAGTTCCCCGCCTGGGGTGTGTATCGCCGGAGCGCCACCGTGGTCAGTTCGGTACCCGAAGCAGTCAGCGCCGCTCCGAGCCCCGACAGGGACGGGGCCCCACCGGTACCCATGATCAATCGGGAGCCGAACGCCACCCCGTCGATCCACAGAGCATCATGATCGGTCGTCATGGTCATCCTCCTTGAACTGCGGTCAGAACTTCGACGTCGTCGCCGTTCCTGATCTCCACCCCGACCCACTGGCCACGCGGTACGACCTCCGCGTTGACGGCGACGGCGACCCCCAGCCGTCGACCGTCGACCGGTTGCCCCGCATCCGTGAGTTCCCGCCCGGTCATCTCGGTGATCAGGTCCTTGAGAGTGAAGCTCGAACCCATGGCTCGGGTCTCACCGTTCACCGTGAAGCTCATGCATCTGCCTTTCGTGAAGAACCCTGCTGGGAGAGATGAACGTCATGACCGGGCTCCACGGGGGAGTGCAGTCCACGGCCGAAGCGGTCGGGACGGAACCGTTCCACGTCGATGTCCGGCGCGTCCCCGTCGATCAGGTCGGCACAGACGAGGGCTGTGATCGGTGCCAGCAGCACCCCGTGCCGGAAGAACCCTGTGGCGACGATGAGTCCGCGCACGTCCGACCCGTCGGGGTGTCTGCACCGGCCGAGCAGCGGAGCATTGTCGGGGGTGCCGGGGCGGGCGCGACAGACCGCTTCGAGCAGTTCCAGCTCCGCGACTGCGGGAATCAGTATCTGGGCGTCCCGGAGCAGTTCGTAGACACCTCCCGCGGAGACCTCCGCCGATCCGTTCTCCCGCTGGGTGGCCCCGATGACCACGGTGCCGTCCTGGCGGGGCACCACGTAGACGGGGAACCCATGGACCAGACCGCGCACGGTGAGGGTGGTCAGCGGTCGAAGGTGCTCGGGCACGCGTAGACGCAGGATGTCGCCGTACACCGGACGGAGCGGCAGCTCCAGGCCCGCCGGTAACCCGAGGATGTCCGCAGCACCGAGCCCGTTGGCCAGGACGACCTCGTCAGCATCGATGTGCTCGCCCGATTCGAGCAGGACGCCGGTCACAGCGGAAGGATCGAGGGCGTCACCGGTGATGAGTGCCGCGGCCGGCACCTCCACCATGCGCACCGTCCGTTGCTCCGTCAGTGCCGAGTGGAGGGCGGCGGCCATGGCCCGCGGATCCACTTGATGGTCTCCGGGGACCAGGAAGGCTCCCGTCAACTGTGGTCCCAGCAGCGGCTCCATCCTCCGTGCCTGCCGGGTGGTCAGTTCCTCGATGCCGAGGTTCAACCCTGACTGCACGGAGCGTAGGTCCTCGAGTGTCCGACGATCCGCCGCGTCGATGGCGGTGACCATCGTCGGGGTGCGGTGATACCCGGTCCCCAGACCGGAGGCGGCCTCGAGATCTGCCGTGAACCTCCCATAGGCATCACTCGACGGCAGCGTGAGGTCCAGCAGGGATTCCTCCTGGTGGTGGAGCTCACTGACCGGGGCGAGCATGCCGGCTGCGGCGTGGGTTGCTCCTCCGGCGGGTACGGGATCGACGAGCGTCACCCTGTGTCCGCGGCGGCTGGCCTCCCACGCGATCGCCAGCCCCACGATCCCTCCACCGATGACGACGACGCGTGGGGCGCCGCCTGGTAGCTCCGAGGTCATGGAAGTCCTTCCTACGCCGGGGTCAACCGGATCAGGTTCGTACGGTCGGCGTCGAACGCCCTCTCAGCCCTGCAGGCCATCAGTGAGGTTGTGCCACCGATGACCCGGGCTCCCGTGGAGCTAATAGTCTATGGCGTATGGATTCCGTCGCAGATATTGCCTCTTTCCCGCAGGACCCCTCCGCAGGGAAGAATGCCTCGACTGTCGCCCCCGCAGCCGTGCACCGGCAGCAGCTCGAATCAGCACAGTTGTACCTGTGCACGGATTCCCGGAAGGAGAAGGGCGACTTCGCCGACTTCGTGGATGCCGCCTACGCCGGAGGTGTGGACATCATCCAGATCCGCGACAAGACCATCGAAGCAGCCGAGGAACTCGCCTGCTTCGATGTGCTCCGCGCAGCAGCGGAACGCCACGGCAAGCTCTACTGCGCGAACGACAGGGCCGACGTCGCCCGGCTGAGTGCCGCACCGGTGTTCCACATCGGGCAGAAAGATCTGCCGCTACGGGCCGCCCGGCACCTGCTGGGATCAGAACCGGTCATCGGCCTCTCCACGCACACCCCGGCCCAGGTCTTCGCCGCCGGGTCCGCCGAGGGGCTGGACTACTTCTGCACGGGACCGGTCTGGGCCACTCCCACGAAACCCGGCCGTGCTGCGGTCGGGCTCGAACTCGTACGGCATGCGGCAGCGCACACGGCCGAGGACCCGTTCCCGCGCCCCTGGTTCGCGATCGGCGGGATAGACTCCACCACCATCGATCGGGTCGTCGAAGCAGGCGCCCGCAGGGTCGTCGTCGTTCGGGCGATCACCGAAGCCGATGATCCGTCGGCTGCCGCCACACTCCTCAGATCAGCGCTTCCACCCCTCACCTGATCCTGTGACCCTCGTGTCATCGGCCAGGTCCCGTCAGATACCGAGCGCAGCCGCGAGACCGACTCCAGCGGCAGGTGAGCAGATCGAGGAAACTGTCGAGCGCTGCGCGCGGCTCACTCTCGTCCGGGCCCGACCCGACGCCTCGAGAACCCGAACCGCAGCATCGGCTCCTCGGGGCCAATGAGCGTCAGACCACGCACGCGCGCCCAGGCGGCCAACTCGTCGATGATGGCGTGTGAGATCCCGGACCATCGGGCATACGGAAGCACGTAGACGTAGTCGGCGCCCACGCGATCCGAGCCGAGTGTCCGGAGCCCGCCAC
>JASLBS010000103.1 GCA_030146405.1 Arthrobacter sp. | reverse complement strand
CGCTCCGCCGGAGGAGACGTCGACGAAGTCCACGCCGTCCTCCATCGCGCGCTTCGCGAGCCGGGCGGAGGCGGCGCCGTCGAGCCCGCCCTCCGTCCAGTCCGTGGCGGAGATCCGCAGCAGGAGGGGCATGGACTCCGGGATCACCCGCCGGATCGCGCGGATCACCTCCAGGGTGAGCCGGAACCTGGCGTCCTCGGTGCCACCCCAGCCGTCAGTCCGCGTGTTGACGAGTGGGGTGAGGAACTGGTGCAGCAGGTATCCGTGGGCGGCATGGATCTCCATCGTGTCGAATCCTGCGTCGACGGCCAGCACGGCCGCAGCGGCGAAATCACGGATGACCTTCCGGATGTCCTCCTCGGTCATGGCACGCGGAGCAGCGTAGTCACCGAAGGGCTGATCAGTGGGGCCCACCGACTGCCATCCTCCCTCTGACTCCGGTACCGAGTTGCGTTTCCCGCTGAAGGGCCAGTACGTGGACGCCTTCCGCCCGGCGTGGGCCAGCTGCACCGCCGTCCTGGTACCCACCGCGCTGTGCTCGTGGACGAAGTCGTTGATGCGACGCCAGGCGTCGGCCTGTTCCCCCGTGTAGATCCCGGCATCGCGCGGACTGATCATCCCCTCATGGCTGACCGCCGCAGCCTCGGTGATGATCAGGGCGGCGCCACCGGTGGCGAACTGACCCAGGTGCACCAGATGCCAGTCCGTCGGCACACCGGGAGCATCATCCGGGTTGCACGAGTACTGGCACATGGCCGCCACCCATCCGCGGTGCGGCACCTCCAGCGAGCGGAGGGTGATCGCCTCGAAGAGGCCGGAGGTTCGGACCTGTGCTGCGGTGGACGTCATCTCATCCTTCAGGAGGGGTGGAGCCTGGCGGCCCTGGGCAAGGAGTGCTGGAACGGCTGGCTAGAACAGCGCCCGGGCCAGGGCGCCCCGCGCCTTCGTCACGCGCGGGTCGGTGACCCCGACGACGTCGAACAGTTCGAGCAGGCGCTTGCGCGCCGTCTCCTTGTCCTCGCCCGCCGAACGCCCGATGAAGGAGATCACGCGGCTGAAGGCGTCCTCCACGTGTCCGCCCGTCAGATCGAGATCTGCCACGGCGAGCTGCGCGTCCACGGCGTCCGGTTGATCGGCGCCTTTCTGCCGGACCTCTGCGGCATCGACGTCCTGCACCCGATGCATCAGTTCCACCTGGGCCAGGCCGGCTTTCGCGTCGGCGTCGGCGGGCTGCTCCGCGAGCGCCCGGCGGTACGCGGCGGCGGCAGCCGGGTAGTCGGCACGCTCGATGGCGTCGAAGGCCTCCTGGTGCAGGGGCGGTAGCGCGGGCTCCTCGGGAGCATCGGCGGCTGGTTGAGTGCCGTCGTTGAGGGTACCGGTCACTCCGTTCGATTCCGCCACCTTCAGGAGTTCATCGAGGTACGCGCGGATCTGCTGGTCGGGCAGAGCCCCTTCGAAAAGGGGAACGGGCTGACCCTTCACGACTGCGACGATCGTGGGGGCGCCCTGGGCCTGGAAGGCCTGCGCGATCTGCGGCTGCGCCTCCAGGTCCACGTTCGCCAGCAGGATCCTGCCGTCGAACTCCACGGCGACCGCCTCGAGGACGGCTGTTACCTGCTGGGACTGCTCGCTCCACGTGGCCCGGAGGTTGACCACCACGGGCACCTGGGAGGAGAGCTGTACCAGCTGGGGGAACGTCTGCTCGGTCACCTCCACGATGTACGGGCTGGACGTGCCCGGTGCCTGCCGTGACGCTGCCGGCCGTGCTGCGGCGTCGGCCCGTGCCTTGAGGGCGGACAGGTCCACCGCTCCCCGCAGGTTCATGCTCGACGGCGGGATCCCGCCGCGCTGTGCTGGTGTGGACAATGCTCTGCCTTTCGTTGGCTGCTGGTAACTTCTGGTACGTCTCGGCGGGCCCGGGTCAGCGGAGGGTCGCCGAGAGCAGCTGCTGGGCGGCTCCGACCACCCGGATCCTGGCGTCGCTGCCCGCGGGCGGAACGTACATCATCACGGCCTCACCGTAATCGACGTCGATGCCGCTCCCGCTCGTTCCCTCACCGGTGAGGGCCTCGTAGACCGTCCCGGTGAGATCGATGGTGTCCCCCGACGCCCTCGGGACGCTGGAATAGGTGTGCTCGAGGTACCCGAAGACCATCGCCCCGCCGTCTCCTGTCATCAACGCTTCCGTGCGCTCCGTCACGGGCGTGTGCGTGAAGGTGATGGTTGCCGCGCGGTTGCCGGGATCGGCGACGACGTCCGCCTGGAAATCGGTGATCGCCTCGGCGAAGGAGTTGTCCTCGAAGGTCGTGGCATTGGAGCCGGTAGGCGTGGTCAGGAAGTCGGCGATGGAAGCGACGGCATCCTGCGGGGCTGCGTTGAGCGCTCCGACGTCGTCGAGGGGTACCGGACCTGTGGCCCCGGCGATCGCCGGGGAGGGGAAGGTACTGCCGGGGAGCATCTGCACCGCGGACATCAACCGGTAGTTCTCGCGCGGCGACTCCTGCACGAGCAGGAGCGCCTGCGGCACCGGGTCCTCGTCCCCCTGCGTCAGCGCCACGACGCTCCGCGGCCACTCCTCGCTCGTGGGAATCATGTCCAGCAGCAGAGGAGCGGCGGCCACCGGCGTCGGCACGGCCGCGTCGTCGTCCTCCGCCTGGACGGCGTAGGCACCGGCGCGCAGGTCCAGCGCGGCACCGCCGACCCGCTCGGTCAACATCTCCCCGTCGGCCGCGGCATCGGCTTCGGCCACGGCATCGGCGACGGCATCGAGGATGCGCACGAGTTGGATGTCGAGGACCACGGGCGGGCCGCTCGCCGCACTGCCCGCCGACGGCGCCCCCGTTGCCACGGCCGTGGACGGCGCAGAAGCAGGAGCCGAGGCGGTGGGCGACGCGGTCGGCGAAGCGGTGGGCGAAGTGGAGGCAGGAGCCGAAGCGGTCGGCGAGGCGGTGGGCGACGGCGTCGTGGTGGTGGCCAGTCCGGGTGCCGCGACGAACAGGGAGCCTGCCCCGATCAGGCCGGTCACGACCAGGATCGAACCGGGTACGGCGAAGGACGAGGCCGTGCCGCGCGAGGTGGGCGCTTCCGGCTGGAACCCGCGAGCGGACGCGGTCTCCTGGGCGGTCCCGGTCCCGGTCCCCGTTCCGGTCCCCGTGCCCGTCCCGGCACGCCAGCCGCTGCGCCTGCGCGGGGAAAGGAACAGGAGGGCGATACCGAGGACGACGACGAGCGCACCGCTGATGATCAGCGGTAACGCGAACGGTGTGGACTGGTCATTGGGGACCACCGCGGAGACCTGCGACGGGGCATTGCCCGTGCCTTCGGCAGCGAGGAGGATGGACCAGTCACCCTCGGCCGGCGCGCTCCAGCGGTAGGTCAGTGTGCCGTCGCCGGGTTCTTCGTTGACCCACAGATCACTGCCACGGGGATCCGGGATGGAATCCTCACCGTCGGTACGCTCCCCTGTGAGCATCCCCTCGGAGATCCCGGTCACGCTCAGGTGGGCTGCATCGCCCACCCAGGCCGCCACGTCGGAGGACCGTCCCACGGCGAGGGTGAACGGGCCGTCCGCTTCGACGGTCAGCTCCGTGGAATCACCGGTGCTCCCGAGCTGCTGGGGTCGGATGACGGTGACGGGCGCCGGTTCCGTGTCCTCAGCGAGACTCACGGTCATCGTCTCTGCGGGCGCCCACAGCGTCAGCTGCCCGATGCCCAGGAGCATCAGCAGAAGCCCGGCGACGATGATCGGTACTGCTGTCCTTATGCGCACTGGCTGCCTATCGTTGTCCGAGGCGGCGGACCGATCGGTCCCTTCCGCCCTGTTCCCCTGACGCCGGGCGCGCCGCAGCAGCACCCGCTCGGGAACAATGCCCTCATGGTATCGAAGTTCCCTCCGCCATGACCTGGCCTGTGCGTCCCGCTACACACTGTCCTACCGGCGCCCGCCGGGTGCCTCCTCACTCCCGGCGGGCGCCGGCAGCGAAACCATCCCGCAAGCGCCCGGCTGTTAGGGTTTCGCTTGTTGTACCACCCGCGGTAGAGGTACCGCTGACGCGAAAGCAGGGCTCCACGTGACAGACCACCCGGAGGTCCCGCTGGACCAGCCGCTGCCCCGGCCGGAGCCGCCACGTCCCGCCCTGGAGCGCGCGGACCCGGGCGAGGACCGGGGGCAGGGAGCCGCGGATGCCAAGCCGTACCGTCTTCGATCGCTCTTCACGCTCGCGCGCAACTCCCTGCCCGTCGCCCAGCCGCGGCCGCGCTTCGAGTTCCCGCCGGAGCGCGAGCCTGACCAGGTGCCCGTGGATCCGGATGTCTCCCTGTCCGACGAACGGCTGAAGTTCGGCGGCGCGTATCCGAGGAGCATGCGGGCCCACCCGATCCACTTCGGCTTCATGACCAGCGTGGGCGTGGGGCTGGCACTCCTCGCGTTCTTCATCCTCACGAACGTCGGCCAGCTGATGGTGTGGATCGGCGCCGCCCTGTTCATAGCACTGGGCCTGGACCCGATCGTGCGCTGGCTGGAGACCAAGCGGGTTCCGCGCCCCGCCGGCATCGCACTGTCCCTCGTCGTCCTGCTCGGGATCGTTGCCGGCTTCTTCTCCCTGCTCATCCCCACCATCGTGAACCAGACCTCGCAGATCGTGGACCGTGCGCCCGAGTACGCCGACGATTTCCTCAACTCGGAGTTCTTCACCACGATCGACGGGCAGTTCCAGGTGCGCGACCGCGTGACCTCCGAGATCGACAGGTTCTTCGCCAACAGCGAGGCCGTCGGGGGCATCTTCGGTGGGGTGCTCGGGGTCGGATCCGTGATCCTCAACGGATTGTTCGGCACCCTCGTGATCCTGGTGCTCGCCCTCTACTTCCTCGCTTCGCTGCCCTCCATGAAGAGGTGGGCGTATCGCCTGGCGCCCCGGTCGCGGCGCGCGCGCGTCGAGGTCCTGTCCGAGGAGATCACCCGCAGCGTGGGCATGTACGTGATCGGCCAGGCCTGCGTGGGGCTCCTGAACGGCAGCTTCGCGTTCATCGTGATGTCCATCGCCGACGTCCCGTTCTCCGTGCTCCTCGCCTTCGTCGTCGCCCTCCTGGCCTTCATCCCGCTGGTGGGCGGCGTCATCGCCGCCGTCGTGGTCAGCCTGATCGCCCTCACCGTCGGTTGGCACACCACGCTGCTGTTCGCCATCCCCTACATCGCGTACCTGCAGTTCGAGGCGTACTTCATCTCACCCCGCATCATGCAGCGGGC
>JASLBS010000022.1 GCA_030146405.1 Arthrobacter sp. | reverse complement strand
CATCGATCTGGACGTCGTTGCCAGCTGATTCTGCTGCCAGTTCCACCAGGTCCACCAGGAAGCCCCCGCGGAAGCGGGGGCTTCCTGCGTTGGAGCTCCGGGAGGGCCAGTCGCTGGTCGCCTGGTCTGCAGGGAGGGTGGGAAGCATGCCTCGCTGCGACTCCGACGGCGGGCCGGCAGGAGCCCGTCTACGCCTCCCGGCGCATATGTGCTCGTCCCGCCCCGGCACGGAGCGGGCAGGACGCCGATACGCGTCACCGCGGGGGCATACGTCCCGCTGCAGGACTTTGCGCAACTACTTCCGCCCGGGTTGTCAACAGCGTCCCTGTGGACGGCGCGAGCCGGAAGTTGTTCCTCGTCCACATACGTTTCGCAGCATCGTCCCACGTCAGGGGCTGTAAGGCGCCAGAAGTTTTTTGTTGTCCACAGGGTTCTCCCCATCCTGTGCACAAGACACGCCGCGTAATCCACAGCTTATTCACACTTACCCACACCCCCTGTTAGCACTGCGCTTGGTGGCGTAAGAGGACAGCGTTACCGTTGCGGGAGATTCCCACTAGTGAGGGTGCCGGGTGATAAGTCTGATTTGTCGGACCCGGCCCGGGTGTCCGGCGGAGCGCCATGGCGACCGCCGCTTCGACAGCAGGAGAAAGGCCCTTCAGTGTCCCTGGCACATGCAGATTCATCATCGGACACTCGCTCGCCGGAGTTCTCGCGCACCCCGCCCCAGGATCTGGTGGCCGAGCAGTCGGTGCTGGGCGGAATGATGCTCTCGAAGGACGCGATCGCCGACTGCGTGGAGGTGCTGCGCGGTATCGATTTCTATCGGCCGGCGCACGAGAGCATCTACGAAGCGATCATCGACCTGTACGGACGCGGAGAGCCGGCAGACGCCGTGACCGTCTCGGACGAGCTGACCAAGCGTGGGGAGATCTCGCGCATCGGTGGTCCCGCCTATCTCCACACGCTGATCCAGTCCGTCCCCACGGCCGCCAACGCGGGCTTCTACGCCGAGATCGTGCGGGAGCGGGCTGTCCTGCGGCGCCTTGTCGATGCCGGCACGAAGATCGTCCAGCTGGGGTACTCGAACGACGGGGAGGTCGACGATCTCGTCAATGCCGCCCAGGCAGAGGTGTACGCGGTGGCGGAGCGACGCACCGCAGAGGACTACGTGGCCCTCAAGGACATCATCGAAGGCACTGTGGACGAGATCGAGTCGGCCGGTCATCGGGGTGAAGGGATGACGGGTGTTCCCACAGGCTTCTACGAGCTCGACGAGTTGACCCAGGGCCTCCACGGAGGCCAGATGATCGTGATCGCGGCCCGTCCTGCAATGGGTAAGTCGACCTTCGCCCTGGACTGGGCACGTTCGGCGGCCATCAAGCACAACATGACCACGGTCTTCTTCTCGCTCGAGATGGGCCGGAACGAGATCGCCATGCGCCTGCTGTCAGCCGAGGCGACCATCGGCCTGCAGGATCTGCGCAAGGGAACCATCAAGGATGAGCAGTGGGGGAAGATCGCCACGACGATGGGGCGCATGAACGATGCTCCGCTGTTCATCGATGACAGCCCGAACATGTCGCTGATGGAGATCAGGGCCAAGTGCCGCAGGCTCAAGCAGCGGCACGGTCTGAAGCTCGTCGTCCTGGACTACCTGCAGCTGATGTCCTCCGGCAAGCGCGTGGAGTCCCGCCAGCAGGAGGTGTCCGAGTTCTCACGAGCGCTCAAGCTGCTCGCCAAGGAATTGAATGTCCCGGTCGTGGCGCTGTCTCAGCTGAACCGCGGGTCGGAGCAACGTACCGACAAACGCCCGCAGGTATCGGACCTCAGGGAGTCGGGGTCCATCGAGCAGGACGCCGACATGGTCATCCTGCTGCACCGCGACGACGTGTACGACAAGGAGTCCGCTCGAGCGGGTGAGGCCGACGTCATCGTGGCCAAGCACCGGAACGGCCCGACCAAGACGCTGGTGGTCGGTTTCCAGGGTCACTATTCACGGTTCAACAACATGGCCGCGGACGGCGGAGGCTACTAGTCCTTCTTCGGTCCGAGTTCATTGATGACCGTCGTGAGGCGGTCCCTCAGGTCCTGGGATGCGAGGCCGTCCTCCGCCATGAGTTCGTGCTCGATGTTCTTCGCACGTTCGAGGGCCTTGAGGCCTGCGGACGTGATGGTGATGCGCTGGCTGCGGCGGTCTGCTGTGTTGCGCAGCCTGGTCACGAGGCCCCGCTTCTCGAGGCGGTCGAGTGTCCGGCCGACGGTCTGAGCCTGCACATGCACGAGCTGAGCCAGCCGGACCCCCGTCAGGGTGCCTTCGCGTTCCAGTACGCCCAATGTGGTCAGACCGGCGTGCGTGATACCGATGCTGAGGAGCTTCTCATTCCATGAGTGCTCGACGATGCGGGCCGCGGTCGTCAGCAGGCGGCTGGTCGACCAATCGTTCAACTCCGGCACGATGGCGTGTCCTTCCCCTCGGATGTACGCGGTGAACTGCTTGTTCCTACTGATTACTCTAGTCAACATCGGTCGAAATAGACAGTAGGCTTATTATCATTTCTGCACTGAAGGCAAGATTGGATACGAGCCGTCGGGATACGACGAACGACGAAGGGCTCGGAGCATCGCTCCGAGCCCTTAGCTGTCGTGCTGTTTAGAGGTTGCCGCGACGTGTGTCGTCCGCGCCGTCGATCTCGATCTCTTCCTTGCGGACGTCGCTGCTGACCGTCTCGTTGGAGGTGACGGTCTCCTTGTCGAGGCGGACGCGCTCGACGGGGACGGCTTCCTTCTCGACGACGGGGCGCTCCTCGTGGAGGACCACCTCGTGCTCCTCCTCGCTGATGGCGGGGCCGTCGTAGGCGTTGCCGCGGTTGGCGTCGGTGATGGGCTCACGCTCGAGGCGCACTTCCTCGTGGCTCACGGGAACGGTCTGGGTGACGTTCTCGGTGACGACGTACTTGCGAAGGCGTGCTCGGCCTGCCTCGCGGCGTTCCGTGCCGACGCGGAGCTGCTCCTCCGAGCGGGTCATCGCCTCGTCGGTGGTCGGTCCCGACGTGTCGTGTCCGACGGTGCCGCGATCCGTTCCGGAGGTGGTGCCGGCGAAGGCATCGGTTCCGGTTCCGGTGACACCCGAGTGGGTGCCCGAGGTGGTGTCGATGTCGACATCGCGGTCCCCGTGACCGACGGTGCCGGTCGTGCCCGTGGTGTCGCTGTAGTTGCCGGTCCCGCCGCCGATCTCGTAGTGGCGGTAGAGGCGGTCCTCTTCCTCAGGGCTGAGGTTGCCGTCGGAGTCGATGCGCGGCGCGTCCTTCACCTGGTGCTTCGTGTAGGGGACGCGGACGTCGTGACCTTCGAGGTCGGCGCCCTGCAGGGGGACGAAGGACTCGGAAGTACCGAACAGGCCGGTCTTCGCAGTGACCCAGCTGGGCTCGCCGGTCTGGTCGTCAAGGTAGACCTGACCGATGGAACCGATCTTCTCTCCATCGGATCCGAGGACGTTACCGGAGTTGCCGAGCAGGGTGTCGATGTTCTGCTGAGTGATCATTTCCTTCTCCTTCTGAGTAATCTCAATGCCAGGGGTTTGGAATCTTCGGCTGTAGGCATCACCGGAATCGGAACTCCGGATAACCACCGGCCTCTAGAGTAAGCACACTTAGGACCTGATGGAAAGCCTGCTTAGCATCCGATCGTGCGGATTGACGAGGACAACCTGCCAGGGGAGCGTGCTTGGAAGGGGCAACCGGGCTTTCGTAGGATGGACGTGCGTCCAGCAGGCGGCCGTGCGTGCCCGCGCTGAACCCGGCCAGGTGCACCCGCCTGTGCCGGACGGACCTTGCCACCTCGCCCGGCCGCGTCCGCCCTGGTGTCGCCCGGACGCTCCGCCAGCCGTCGTAGGACGGGCGGCGGGCGATCCGGCCATCGAGTCTCCTGAAAGGGCAACCATGCCAGAAGCTCGGCCTCCCCATCTCGACGAGGTCATGATCGCAGCGGCGAAGCTCGAAGACGCCGAATTCGAACGCGACCGGCTGGTGATGGCCTGTGCGGTAGCGATCCGTTCCGCGCTGGCCGCGGGCCTCTCGCCCGCGCAGGTTGCCCTTGCCGCGGACCTGACCGAACTCGACGTGCTGGGTCTGGCAGAAACCGCACCAGCCGGTGCCGCTATCTCCAGCCCGCTGTCCGCCGTCGGGACGGCGCCGCGGCAGGAGGCGTCGCTGACGGGGGTCGACGCGCCCCTGGCGGGACCTCCCAGCCGCCAGGGCGGTTATCCCACCGAGGTTCCGCAGGGAGCCGGTCAGGAGCCGGATGCCACCCTCTGACTCAGTCGACGACGTTCAGTCGGGGAGCACGGCACTCCTGGTCATCGACATGCAGAAGGCGTTCTTCGAGGACGAGGTCCTGGCCGCGGTCCAGCAGCCGCTGGTCGTGGCCTGCAACAGCCTCATCAGTACGGCGCGGGCCGGTGGCGCACCCATTCTGGTGGCACGCACCGAACACCGGCGGGACGGCTCCACCTGGACCCTCTCGATGCTCGATGACGCCCAGGGATTCATCTTCGAAGGAACGCGTCAGGCCGAGTTCGTGGAAGGACTCGCCGTCGAGGGGCTCGAGACGGTGACGAAGACCCGGGACAGTGCGTTCTTCGGAACCGACCTCGCGCGGCGGCTCCGCGAACTGGGAGTGGAGCGGCTGATCCTTGCAGGCGTTGCCACGCACAACTGCGTGGCGCACACCGGAGCAGATGCTTTCGCCAACGATTTCCGCGTCAGCTACGTCTCCGATGCCATCGGCAGCACGAACGAGGAATTTGCTGCGGCGATGCTCGAGATCCTCTCGGTCGAGTACCGGCAACCCATCATCAATCTCGCGGAGGCGCAGGCCCTCCTGGGGTGAGCCCGCGAAGGCGTCCCGAGCCAACCGGAGTGCTCCCGCCGCTGGTCCCGTGCCGACCGTTCGCGGCGGGAGCCCGGAACGACCCGGCCGGAACGTCCTCGACCCTGCGCTCGATCACCGCAGGCAGACGACAGAGGCCACCGGATGTTCCCGGTGGCCTCTGTCGATGGAGCGGAGTGGATCAGCTCTGCTGAACGCTCGACTTCGCGTCCTGAGCACTGCCCTTGACGTCACTCGCGGCCTGCTGGCCCTCGCTCTTGACCTCGCCTGCAGCGTGCTGACCCTCGTCCTTCACGGTCTGCACCGAGTCGACCGCCGATTCCTTCACGGACTGGACCGCCTCCTGCGCGGGCTCCTTGATCTCCTCGACGACCTGCTTCGCAGCGTCGGTCAGCTTCTCCTTCAACGGAGCGGCCTGCTCCTTGAGCTGCGACGCTGCCTGCTGCTCCTTCTGGCTGGCGGGGATCAGCGATGCCGCCAGGAGCCCTACGCCGAAAGCGATGAGCCCGGCTGCGAGGGGATTCCCGGCCGCCTTGTTGCTGAGCTGCCCGGGGGCGCCCTGCACGGCCTGCCCGGCGTGATGCACCTTGTCCTTGGCGGTACCGGTGGCCGACTGCGCGTTGCCGAGTCCGCTGCCGGCCTTGCCCTTGGCCTGCCCGGCTTTGTCCTGAACGGTGTCCTTGACGTTCTCCGCCTTGCCGACCACCGCGTCCTTCACGTCCTCGGCCTTGCCCATGACGGTCTCCTTCACATTGCTGAAGCTGTGCTTGACCTTCTCGGTCTGACGGTGCGCGATGTTGGCGGGGTTCACTTTGTCCGCGACGGCATCGACGTCGGTACCCAGTTCCTGACGGGTACGTTCGATATCTGCACGGATCTCATCGGGTGTCTGG
>JASLBS010000184.1 GCA_030146405.1 Arthrobacter sp. | reverse complement strand
TACCAGAACTTCCAGAAGAAGACGGACGGCGCCATCAAGGTGGTGCTGAAGCCGCAGGGCGTCACGGTCTAGTCCACCACCCCCGATGGCCCGGGACTACTCCCTGGCCATCGACTCGTGGGCCCCTGCCTGGCCGCGGGCCATCTGCAGGGCGTCGGCCGCCCGGACGAGGGCCAGGTGCGAGAACGCCTGCGGGAAGTTCCCCGCCATCCGGTGGGAGACGGGGTCGTACTCCTCGGACAGGAGGCCGAGCTCGTTGGAGTAGCCCACCAGCTGGTCCATGAGCCGCTTCGCGTCGTCCAGCCGGCCGCCGTGGGCATACTGCTCGACGAGCCAGAAGGAACACGCGAGGAAGGGGTGCTCGCCCGGCTCCAGTCCGTCGTCGGAATTGTCCGTCCGGTAGCGCAGCAGCAGTCCCTGCTCGGTCAGCAGGTCCTGCTCCACGCGCTCCAGGGTCCCCAGCATCATCGGATCATCAAACCCGAGGAATCCCACCTGCGGCAGCTGCAGCAGCGAGGCATCCACCTCCGTGCCCCCGTAGACCTGGGTGAAGGAGTTCAGTTCCGGATTGAAGCCGCGCTCGAGGATCTCCGCGCGCAGCCCGTCCCGGATCCTCGTCCACCGGTCCTGCGGTCCCGTCAGCCCGTGGTCACGTACCGCCCGGACGGCGCAGTCGAACGCCGCCCACATCATCACCCGCGAGTGCGTGAAGTACTGCTGCTCGCCACGCATCTCCCAGATGCCCTGGTCCCGGTCCTGCAGGTGGTTCTCGGCGAAGCCGAGGAGGGCCCGCTGCAGCGGCCAGGAGAAGTTGTCCTCCGTGACGCCGTGGCCCCGCAGCTTCTCGAGCGCCACCAGTACCTCGCCGACCACATCGGCCTGGTACTGGTCCACGGCGCCGTTGCCCACCCGCACGGGGACCGAGTCCGCATAGCCCGGCAGGTGGCCGAGCTCCCGTTCCGGCAGGTGCCGCTCCCCGGCCAGCCCGTACATGATCTGCAGGTCCTCCGGATCCCCCGCGACTGCTTTCAGCAGCCAGTTGCGCCAGCCCAGGGCCTCGTCCGCGAAGCCATGCGTCATCATGGCCTCGAGGGTCAGGGCCGCGTCCCGCAGCCAGCAGAAGCGGTAGTCCCAGTTCCGGGCGCCGCCGAACTGCTCGGGCAGCGACGTCGTGGGGGCGGCCACGATGCCGCCGGTGTCCTCGTGCGTGAGTGCGCGCAGGACGAGGAGCGAGCGCTGCACGGCCGCCGCTTACTCGCCGTCGTTCAGGTAACCGGCGCCCCAGGCCCGCCAGTAGCTGATGGCCCCGTCCAGGGCCTCGTCGATGTCCCGGGCGGGCGGCTTCTCCCGGTGGGACGGGTACCAGACGAGTTCCAGGTCGACGACGTCGCCTTCGGACACCTCGAACGTGCCCTCATGGCGGTGGTTCGCGGCCTTGAGCCGGGGGCCGCGGAACAGCAGCGCATCCGGTCCGGCGATGGCCAGCAGCACCGGGACGCCGTCCTCCATGTCCTGGGTGACCCACGGGACGATGTCCCCGTAGCCGAAGCGGATCTCGAGTTCCTGGCGTACGGTGACGGTCCCGCGCAGACCCTGGACGCGCCGCACCACGTTGGCCCTGCGGTCGGTGACCGGCATGAAGTCGGTGACCAGCACTTCTCCCCCGGCGGTCCTCCAGCGCGTCTGGAGGACGAAGGTCGAGGAGATGTAGCTCCGCTCCACCACCTCGGCGTCGTGCGACGACGGGGCGACGAGCCACCGGCCGTGGTCGGGCGTTCCGAGCAGCGCGCCGAACACGGAGGCGGAGTCGAACCGGGGGAAGCAGAGCCAGTCCACGCTGCCGTTGCGGGAGATGAGCGCCCCGGTGTGGAGGTCGGAGACGAGCGCGTAATCCTCGATCGGCGATTGCATTTCCCCACTCAACCACAACCGCCCGGTGTGGTCGCGCGGTTACTCGCCGTTGCCCTCGAATGCCAGGCGTATCCGCGCCGGATAGTCCGTCGTCACCTCCTGCACGCCGAGTTCCGCGAGGAACAGGGCGTCCTCGACGGTGTTGACCGTCCACGCCCTCACCCGAACGCCATCCTGGACCCAGCGACGTACCCGCTCGGGGTGGTCGCGGACGTACTGCACCCCCGGCCCGGCTATGCCGACCTGCTGCCGGTCGATCAGCTCCTCGCCCTCCTTCAGCGCCCGCTGCATGATGGCGATCAGGGCTCCTTCGGCGATCGCGCCGAAGCTGAGGGCGTCGCGCACCTCCTGGGGACTGACATCCGCGACCAGCTGGCACAGCATGTGGTGCGGTACCGATTCGGCGAGCTGCAGCATGGAATCGGGGTTGAAGCTCATGAAGCTGATCTCGATACCGCCCAGCATCGACGATTCCGGGTTCCAGCCCTCGTCCATGAGGAACGCGATCAGGGTCTCCTCGAGCCGCAGGCCGAAGGGGCTCGGATGCTTCAGCTCGATGGCCAGCCGGAGGGGCCGCCCTGCCCTGCGAAGGACGAGCAGGAGGTCGGCGAAGGAGAGGAACTGCTCCGACACGTCCCCGTACTCCGACGGAATGCTCGCGCCCTTCCAGGCCGACGCATCGAGCTGCCGCAATTCGGCCAGCGTCAGGTCGGCGACGGCACCGGAACCATTGGTGGTGCGCTCCAGGGTGGTGTCGTGGATGCATACCAGGTGGCCGTCGCGGCTCAGGTGTACGTCGCATTCCACGCCGTCCACACCGTCGGCGAGCGCCTGCAGGTAGG
>JASLBS010000004.1 GCA_030146405.1 Arthrobacter sp. | reverse complement strand
CCATCCTGGCTCAACGGCAGCATCAATCTTCCGAGCGATGGCCACCTCAAGCTGGCGTTGATCGGTCGTCGGCTCTGACTGGCTGCCCTGAGTGCTGGGCGCTGGCCCACGGGGGTCATCAACGGTCTCGGGGCCTCGGGGTTCCGTGGGCACATCACGGGAAGACGCGTCACCCGCCGGCGTTCGCGGCGAGCGTTCGAGGGAGGGGTTGTCGAGCAGGTGCCAGATCTGGAACGACCCGATCGACGCCGACGGGCCAGCCGGGTCGATCAGCATACCGGCGAGCCGTTGCCCGAACACGAGTTGCATGACCCAGTCCGGCGTGAAGGCCCGCACCGCGGCCGTGGCGTCGAACGCCGCGACCTCGGCAGCCGACGTGAACACCGCGAGATGAGTCTCGGTGGACCCGTCCTTCTCGACCGGTACGGTGAAGGGCTGCTTCCTGCCGTCCCTCTCGATCTCGCTGAGGAACACCCTCGTGTCCCCCAGCATCGCCGTGAACAGTTCCTGCTGCGACCCCTGGCGTAGCACCGCTTCGCGCAGTACGTGGTTCGGCGGCCCCTGCACGGCGAACTCGAGATCCGGACGGGCCAGAGCACAGGTAGGACCTGCCGGATTCACGTACACCCAACCGACCCTCGTATCCTGCAAGGCGGTCTGGAGAGCGACGACACCCGGTAGGGCCAGTGACTGCGGCGCAGCTGCCCCCTCCCCCAGAGCCTGACCCTGGTCCTGGAGGAACCGATCGAGTTCGCCCTGGTCCGTGAACACGCCGATCGCCGGAACATCGCTGGCCCCGGTGAAACCGCGAAGAACAGGCGAGGTGGGATCAGAACCGGTCACATCCAGCAACAACTCCCCAGCCAGGCAGGCACGCAGCACGTCGATCATCGAACGCTGATCAGGACTCTTCGCGAACTGCACGACGGCGTCAGCCACCCGACCGTTGCGCACCTCACCCGCCGGGGACGAAGCCTTCCACACCCATCCGTCCTTCGCACGCTCCACCACCTCGGCCAGCGGGCCAGGGGTGGACGTGAACACCACATACACAACACCGTCATCGGAGGCGAACCCACCCATTGCGCGATCAGCGGCGTACATCACCTCCGGAACTGAACCCCGCCCGTCCGGCGCCGATGCCTGACGCACCACGGCCTCAACCCGACCGGCCCCACCGATGGTCACAGCCCACAAACCTTGGCCGTCCACGAACTGCAGGGGCAGGCCGCACTGCTCGAGGAAGCTCGCCACCGGCGTGTTCTCATCGACGTCGAACCACTGACGCACCACATCGGAACCAGCAGGCTGGGCGAACCTCGACCTTCCTACACTTACGCGCACATCAACACCGCTTTCATCGGAGACGGAGACCTGCGTCTCGGGATGGGTTCAAGGACCGGATCAGGGCCGGGCATACTCGACACTGGTCGGCTGTACCTGCCGGACACCCTCGAACAAGGGCTCCCCGCTGGGTGCGCGAATCGAGTACTGGAGGTCCAGGAAGCTAGCGTTCAGGTAGAACGTCGCCTCCGTCGCCTCCCCTGCCGACGCGAAGGACAACCGCCGGTCCGCAGCCGAACCATCAGCGTCGTGCACTGTGAGGGTCGCACCACGGCCCTCACCGGACGTGATGACGAAACCCGGACGCGCGAGCGACCGCGAATAAGGAACCAGCAAGCGCCCGTACCGGTACCGCTCACGTAGCTTTACTCCCGCGTGAAACAGCACGTACCGCAGGGCATCCTCCGGATCCGTACAGGTCACATCGGGACCACTATCGCGGTTGTCCTGATGAATATTGAAGTGCACCTCTACCGCGCCAGGCTCACCGCTGATGACAATGCCGTTCGTCTCGGCGTCGTAGCAATGCCACTCACCATCCCGCCATGCCGAACGGACTCCCCCGAACCACATGGTCGCAACCGCCAGAAGTTCAGGGTCGAATGATTCCTCGAGGGACATCACTCGTCGCCCTGCGCTATCCGTTCCCGCCACCAGGCCGGCACCGATGCTTCAGCACGCGGGAATCGCTCGAGTTCGAGCTCATAGTCACGTGCGCTGATTTCAAAGCCGAAGCTCGGCTTCTCGTCGAAGTTGTAGGAGATGTCGAGGCCGCCTGAAGGGGCCAGCGTCATTGTCAGCGACAGCCAAGCGCCAGCCTCGGGCTGCGCGGTCATCTGCTTCAACTCCTTGAGCCTGCGCGAGATACCGCTCGGCGGGAATTCCGGCTCCTCCTGACCGTCGCGCTTCACGTACAGCATGCCCGACGTGACGTTACCCGCAAGAGCCACCTCGAAACGGACCGACTCCCAGCCCGGAGCTACTGCCTCATCGACTTGCCGCGCTATCGCCGCCTCCAGCGATGTTTGATCAGAATGCACGTGCGCCCTCTCTTTCGACCGAGGATCCCGGACCAACAGTCATCTCAGTAATTATCGAATTCGTGCCAACCACCGGGCTTACCATCCACGGTGTACTGAACGGTGAAGGTGCTCGGCGTTCGACCCTCTCCGAAGATACTCTCGATGTTCACGGAGACTTGCTTCTCCGGGGGGCCTGCGGCCAGGGCCCTCAACTCCTTCTCCAGGCTGTGGAAACTCGCATCCGACGAAGATCCTTGGTTCAGCAGACTCAGCATCGGCTGGAGGTTGATCCGCTCGGGAATGCCTCCCACCGCTGTACCGTGCAGGTGACCACCGTCATAACGCAGGGGCCCCTCGACGTCGATGCGATTGACGCCCGGGTACATCTCCTCCATACCGAAGCGCCCCACCGAGCGCTGGACGCTCTCCGACCTGAAGCTGTCGCCCGGTCGGTAGTCCTCGATACGGGTGTGGACAGTACGGCCCTGATCGTCGGTCCGGTAGACGACGTCGTCATTCACTCGGTAGGTCGTATCGGGCAAGGGCTTCTGCAGCTCAGGGTTCAGATTACTTCTGGTGCCGCCCGTGGTCTCGACCAGGACGATGCGGCCCTCGTCATTGGTAGTGAATCGTCCCCTACCCGGCACGTCGTAGCGCGTGTTCGGCGCCAGTTCGTGGCCTGGCCCTGCGAACACTGTCTTCGGCCCCGGGGCGGCAGCCGCGTCGACGTTGACAACGTCCTTCACCGGCGGGACACCCTCGGCGGCGAACGCCCGTGCTGCGCTCGCTCCTCGCGGCGTTTCCCGCAACACCCCATCAGGGAGCAGACGGTCCACATTCACAGGCTTCCCGGACACAGCGTCGACGAGCCGTAGCTGGGTCCCTCCGCCGGGCCGACCGAAAGCCGGTGCAATCTCCGAGACCTCGACCCTGTATCCGCCGGGCAGGTCGTTGAGCTCGAAGTGGTGGAGTTCCTTGCCGAGCGTGTTGACAGGGAGACTGCGCATCTCCCACGGGGTGCCCTCCACCGCGAGGAAGGACCCACTGTTGGCGCCGATACGATCGACGGTGACGTCGCCGAGATCCGCCCGCAGGTCATCGAGGGTGTCGTACTGCCTGACAGTCCCTTCCACTGCTCCCGCGTTGTCGGGGTACCGGTCCCATTCGACAGCACCCTGCGGGTTCGCCTGGCCGTAACGGTTCGCGTACTCCGCTTCCGTCAACTCGTTGCCGTGCTCGTCGCGGCCGTAGCGTGGCTGGTCCGGATCGACGATCTCCCGCAGATCGGGGTGGATCTCGTCCGGAAGACGCGCCGGACCTTCGAGCCGCGTCGGGGCGTCAGGAGCAGCGTTATGGCGTCCGTACTCGGCGTGCGCAGCAGGATCCTTGATGGTGTCCGGAACAGGTGTGCCGCGTGTGGACTCCGGGTGCGCGAACGGCGACGACGACGACATCGGGCGCCCTGCTGCCGGGGCCGCATCGGTCGGCGTGCCACCGTTACGCGAACTGGCCGTCGCCTCGGACCCCGGAGCGGGCCTCGTAGCGTCGGTTGCGGGCGCGCGTTGTTCCGGTACGGGGCTCCCATTGGTGGCGGGTCGGCTGGTGGCAGGCTCCGGCGTCGCCGATGCGCTTCCAGCGGCGCCCGCGGATGGAAGCGGTTGTTCCCCACCGCTCCTGGATGGAACGCCGCCGGTCTCCGGTGCCCTTCCTGCGGAGTCGATGTCGGACCCGTCGGCCGCCGTGGATCGGACCTGCGTGCGCTGTGGCGCCTCCGGTCGATCCGGGACCGCCGCACCCGGTGACCGCCCGGCAGTGTTTCCCTGGTCCGGGGTGGCCGCGGGTGTCCTGGTTCCGGCTGCCGCCTCGGTCTGGGGCCGCGCGGACGTCTCCGGGGAGGAAGACCCGCTCGCCTCGGCAGCCTCCGTCCTGGCCGCGGTTTCGGGTGTCCGTCCAGCGTCCGTACGTACCGGCATCGGCTGCTGCTCGACCGTCTGCCCGTACCGGCCCTCGTTCCGCTTCCGGAACTCCTCGGCAAGGTTCGAGGACGACGATCTCGACGAGGATGATCCGGGCGACCCCGACCCTGACGGGATACCACCGGAGTCGGTCACACCGCCCCTCGAACCGGTGTGCGTCCCAACCGCGTTCAACAGGGTCCCTGGGCGCGTGGCCATCCCACCGGCACCCGCAAGGGCCGGCTGCGGAGAGATGGCGTTGACGATTTTGTCCCCGGCGTCGTTCATCACGGCGACGCCGTTACGTACGGTGTTCCGCACTCCCGCGGTCCCGGCCCTGTATACGTCGTCGACCTTGCCGATGACGGTGCGGCCGACATCGGCGGTGACCGTGATGGTGCTGACTTTCACGCCCTGGATGAAGTCGGTCGCTTTCACAGTACCGGCGGCGACCTTGCCTGCACCGGTCACCCTGACGACGACACCGGCCTTACCGGCCGCGTTCCCGACGGTCGCCACCTTGCCCGCCACGGAGCCGACCTTCGCCGTCGCACCCGCTCCTGCCGTCAGCAGGATCGACGCGAGGTCGAACGTCGTCGCGCCCGCAGCATACGCCGGGTCGGACTGCCACTCGTCCCAGTGGATCGCGGCCTTGCCGACCACCAGGAGCTCCTCGCCCGCGCGGTCGACGACGTCCCCGTTGCCGGAAGCCCTCAGTGCGACCTGTGCCAGCGGACTCGTCACGATCGCTACGTTCACCGCGAGTTTCCCGAGGCCCGCCCACGTCTGCTTGAACGCTTCCCCGCCGTTGAGGCCCACCATGTTCCCCAGCCCGGTGACGGTCCCGGTCACGCCGGACCACAGGCCCTTGCCGAAGGAAGCTATGCCATCCCCGACGTCCCTGTACCAAGGCTTGTCCCACTCGGTGGGTTTGCCCCAGGGAATGTCGCCGGCGGCGGCCGCCGCGTCGAGTTGTTCCTTCGAATAACCGTATGCCACCTGGTTCGCAGCCGGTCCGGCCTCGGTGGTCTCCACGTAGGAGAGTCCGCCGTAGATCCCGCTGATGGTGTTGGCGCAGTCACGCTGCGCCGCCTGGAGATCCGCGAACAACTGGTCCAGGGCACCGATGATGCCGAGTTCCTTCTCGACGAGGCCCTCGTCGTCGTCCCACTCGTCCTGCGGCCTGCCGTCGACCTCCCTGACGAAAGCGGCGGCGTCAGCCTTGACACCCGCGAGCCGCACCTTCAGAGCGTCGACGGCGTCTGCGTAGGTCGACGTGGCCGAATGCACTTTCTCCGCGTCGCTGACCAGATCCTCCGCCGCCGCCGTCACGGGAAGGAAGGCGCTGAAGACGCGCTCCTGACCGGGGACGTCGTAGACACCGCCCTGCAGCCGTGACCAGACGGACGCGGTCGTGGCAGCGGTGCTGTTGATCGAGCCGACAGTGGTCCTGAAGGAGTCGGCCGCCGCCCGGATGGTTTCTGCATCGGGCAGCACCGCTTCGAACTCGGCGATGTTGATCGTCATGGGAGACCTTTGGCGTGTCTCGTCCAGCTGTGCGGCGGACGAAGGAAATGGAGGATCGGCAGACGTGCGCCTGCAGGAGTGCAGACCGGCGCGTGGCCTACCGGGGGATGTTGCGGTACGCGGACTCGGTGGAAGCCGTGGAACCTCCGGCGTCCGGCATGTCATCCACCTTCGCCTGCTCGGCCCGCACCAGCGCCTGATTAGCGGACGTGGACATGTCGAGGTCCGCAGTCGTCAGGATGGTCACGACCTCGTTGACAGCGCTCACAGCGGCGCCCGACCGTCCTGCAACCGTCTGGAGCGCGGGTTGCAGGACTTCGGAGCTCAGGGATTGCAGTTCGGCGGATACGGGCTCGGCCATACATGCCGTCGCCAGGTTCGACAACTGCTCAGCAACGCTCGTGAACAGCGCCTCGTAGGCCCGCATCTCCTCGTTGACCTCGTTCAGCACAGCGACTACCGCGCCGGTAGCGACGTCGTACGACATTGTTCTCCCCCATCATCCGCTCGTACGGGAACTATCAACCGATGTTCTGGACAGCAGACCGGGCACGTGATCCGGCGCCCGTCGCCGTCTGGTCGTTGAGGCCGAGCGTCTCCTTGACCAGGCGGATGATGTTCCGGGTCTCGTTGGCGGCGTTCTTGAACCGGATCTCGACCGCCTGGTACTCCTCCGACACGCCGTCGGCCTGGAAGTCGGACATGGCCGTGCTGACGGCTTTCTCGCGGTCCGCGATCAGGGCTTCGAGGCGCCCCACGATCGATTGAATCTCTCCCTGCACTGCCGACGAGGTGTCGGTATCGAAGCTGACGCGATCCTGTGACATGGTGTGTCCTTCCGCGCCGGAGGTCCGGCGCCTTTCTCAACGTGGTGTGGGGTCCCGGAACGGGATGGAACCGCGTGCAGCGGTTCGGGTGCCGGCTTCAGCGGCCGCCGAAGCGCGCGGCGTCGAACGCTGCCGACCCCTGCTGCTGCGAGGCGTTGTCGGCCGACTCCTGGTCGCCGGTCTGGAACGCGATGTCCATCTCGGACTGTCCCTGCAGGATGATCCCCAGCGAAGTGTTCAGCTCACTCGCCACGATGTCCGTGCGCTGCTTGAACTCGTCGAAGCGCACGCGGCCCTGGCCGTTGAACTTCCCCTCGAGTGGAGCGACGGCATCGACGAGGCTGCGGACGAGCTGCCCGAGATCCTCGTTCGATGTACCGGTTTGCTGCGTCAGTGTGGACAGTGTCTGCGAACCCATGTCGAACTTCACGATTACCCCCTTGGCGCCGAAGGACGCCTCTCGATCCTCATCTTCGAACCCCGGGCCGCAGAGACGGTGCCGGGTCACGTGCTCAGCGGAGACAGTATCCCGCGAACCGTACTGACCCATCACATGCCCTTACACCGCTGCGGTCAAGACCTCGGCATGGGCAGTTCCTTCCTCGAGGACCCGGGCGCAGAGCGGCGCGGCGAAGAGACGCGGGTAAAAGATGCGAGTATATGAACGGTTTCAGGAACATTCACGGGGGGGATTCTTGGCGAACGACTACGACAGCCAGCTCATCGAGTCCGTCACCGTCCGCCGGAACCGACTCACCAACGCACTGCTCTTCGGCGATAATCCTCATCAGCGACGGTGGCTCGATTCCGTGAAGCTGTTCCTCTTCAGCATCGCGCTTGCCGCTGTCGTAGCTGCTGTCTGTGTGGGGGTGTCCTTCGTCAGCAATCTCCTGCAGGAGCAGCGCGAACGCCAGGAGCAGCAGAACAGGGCGGCCGGCGCCGTTGTCCCGCATCCCGCCTGGGACCTTCTCCTTCCGGAACCTCCACAGACCGCCCTCCCAACCGCAGGAGCCTGACCGAATGGCCCACGCCTTCACCCGGGTGACGCTCATCGGCACCCGGCGCCACCTCGACCTCCTCCTGCCCTCCGACCGCCCGGTCGGCAGCCTGATGCCTCAGGTCCTGGACCTGCTGCACGACGAACCGAGCGAGGACGTCGCCGCGAAGCTGCTGGTGACGCCGGACGGCACACCCCTGAGTGCCGCTGGCACGCTCGACGACGCCGGGGTCACCGACGGTTCCTCCCTCCTGCTCTGCAATGCGGCCGAGGCGCCACCCGCCGCCGTCGTCTACGACGTCACCGACCTCGTCGTCGACGGGACAGCGAACGTGTGGGGACGTTGGACGACGACGTTCACCAGGGTGACGGCGATCGTCCTCACTGCACTCGGCCTGTGGGCCGGGGCCGAACTCCTCCTTCAGGCGTACGCGGCCGACAGCGCCTGGTGGGTCCTCTGTGCGCTGGGTGGCGTCCTCCTCGCCGGCGGGACGGTCGCCGGAGTCGTGCCCCGGCTTCGGACCGTGGGAATCGCGCTCCTCGTCACGGGTTGGCTGAGTGCCTTCGCGGGGATCGTCCACCGCGGGGACGACCTGCCTCTCGTCGCACTCCTCACCTCCGGGCTGACCATCCTCCTGCTTCTGGCGGTCGGGATCGTTGCCGACCGCAAGAAAGCGATGACAGGAGCCGCACTGACCCTCGGGGCCCTCACCCTGGTGTGGGTCGCCGCAACTCTCACCGCCCCCGGTCCCCCGGAGGCTGCCGCCCTCGCCGCTCTCGCCAGCCTCCTCACCCTGGGACTGATGCCGAAGCTGGCGTTGTCGGCTTCCGGTCTCGCCACGCTCGACGACCAGCGGGCGAAGGGCGAGACGATTGCTCGCACGGACGCACTCGACTCCGTAGCAGCGGCCCACGCGAACCTGAGCTTCGGCTCGGTCATCACGGGAGCCTCGATCGGGGCGGGGCTGTGGATCATCGGGACCGACACCGAGACCCAGGTGTGGACGCTGCCGTTGCTCGCTGCCCTGACACTGGCCACCGCGCTGCGCGCCCGGGCCTTCCCGCTCGCAGCTGAGCGGATCGCCCTCTACGCTGCCGCGGTGGTGGGCCTCGCCGCGTCAGCCCTCGGAGCCCTCCGCTTCCTGCCCGAACAGCCGTGGCTGGTCGCCGGCGTCGTCCTCCTGATCGGGATGACGAGCGCACTCTCGCTTGCCGTGGAACCTGCCGACCATGTCGCGGCCCGGGGTCGCCAGCAGGCGAAGCGGCTGGAAACCATTGCCATCCTCGCGTCCATCCCCCTGACAGTCGGCATGTTCGGCGTCTTCGGTCAACTTCTCGAGAGTTTCGGGTGACAGCAGTGAGCACTTCCACCGAGCACGACAGCCTCCGCACCGATCCCTTCGAAACTCCGGAGGAGCGCCTCCGGCGCGTCCTGAGGACCCGTCGGGCAGACGGCCCCCTGCGCATCCTGACGCAGAACGTCACCGATCTCTTCCGCAGCGACGCCTACGTCGGGGACCTGACCCGCGCAGCGTCGGGTGCGCAGGCCCCGGTCACGACCGGCCGCCGCATAGCCGTCATCGGTTCACGCGGTGGGGCGGGGAAGACGACGACGGCGGCGCTGTTGGCGCGCGTCTTCTCGGCCCTGCGCTCCGACAACATCGCCGCGGTCGATGTGAGTACCGGCCTCGGCACTCTCGACCTCCGGCTCGGTCTTGATACGGCACCGACCCTCGCCGACCTTGCAGCCGCCGAGTCGATCGATACGATCGGCCGACTCGCAGAGCTCATGGGTAACGCGCAGGACAACCTGTTGGTCCTCGGCAACGGGGCGGCCCGGCCGACGGAACCGCCATCCACCGGCGCCGATGCCGATGCCGCGACCCGAGTGGCTCGTACGATCTCCCGGTTCTGCCCCGTGACGGTGTACGACTGCGGCACGGGCATGGCATCCGAACCGACCCGCTGGACCATCAGTCAGGCGCACGCAGCAATCTTCGTGACCCCCGCGACGGTCCCGGGCATGGAGAACGCCCTGGCTGTAGCGAACCGATGGCCCTCCGGGGACGCCGGACACGTGCCGCTGCTCGTCGTCGTGACGACTGTCGATGAAGGCTCCGTCCTCGATGCGGGACGACAGGCCGCGCGGCTCGGTGAGTCCGGAATCGCTGCGGTGCACCTCGGCTACGACCGGCACCTCGCTGCCGGAGTGGAAGTGGACCTCGGGCTCCTCTCCCGGCGGACCAGGCTCCAGGCGAGTGCGCTCGCCTCCCGCTCCCTGGCACTGGCGATCGACGGGCGTGGACGATGAGCGTGCGAGTAGTGCACCGCCCCGCACGCACCACGGCCCCTGCCCGGGAGCTCCCACCCTTCGGCCTGGATGCACCCCCACCGGTGGAGTCCGGAGGTGGCGGGATGAACATGATGTCCCTCGTGCCGTTGCTCGGCGCCGGACTGTCGATGACAGTGATGATGTTGTTCCGCGGTTCCTCCCTGGCTGCGGTCGGAGCCCTCATGATGATCGTCACCGTCCTCGCATCGGTGGTCATGATGGTGAGCCAGCGGGGCAAGCAGGGCAGGCAGCGTCGCGAGTTGCGCGAGAACTACCTGGAGTACCTGGAGCGCGCGAGGACACAGCTGCGATCGGAGGAACAGCGTGCCGAGCGGGTGGCCCGCGTCAGTAGCCCGCCGCCCGACGCCCTGTTCGACATCATCCGCAATCCGCAGCGGTTGTGGGAGCGACGGCGCTCGAACGAGGACTTCCTTCGCGTCCGGCTCGGGACCGGCCCCCGCCGCAACAGAGAGATACAGGTGGCGAACTCGGGGTCGGCACTGCAGCAGAGCGACACGTTCATGACGACGGAACTCGAGCTGCTCAAGCAACGCTACGAGTCCAGTCCCGATCTTCCGATCACGCTGCCGCTCGACTGCGCAGGCAACGTGAGCGTTGTCGGTTCGCGTGACTTCGTCCTCCACGTGTCCCGGCTCCTGATCGCCGAGGCTGCATCCTTCCACTCGCCAGAGGACCTCCTCCTGGCCATCGCCTGCGACGAGGGGGTCCGCCCCGACTGGGAGTGGGCCACTTGGCTCCCCCACCTCGCGGACCAGCAGAAGACACACCGTACCGGCCCGGTGAGGCGGCTGGCCCCATCCATGGAGGTGCTCTCCGACCTCCTGCGCGAGGACCTCCTCGAGCGGTCGAGCCTGGCAGCCGAATCCCGCAAGAACTTCCTCAGAGGAGGGGTCGGCACGGCCCTTCCGCGGCTGGTCGTGGTGGCGGACGCCTTCGGGCACCTACCGGTCGAACTGCATCTGCCCGATACCCACGCCGTTCCCGGCCAGCTCGGTGTCACCACCATCCACCTCGTCGCCGACCGCCTGCAGGAGCCTGGAGAGGTGACCCTCCGCGTCACCGAGACGACCACGGGCTTCACCGTGGAGAACTACCGGGTGGACAGCGTCGACCCCCTGGTGGAGCACGGTACCCTCGACGATCTCCCCGTGCCGTTGGCTGAAGCCCTGGCACGTGACCTCGCACCGCTCCGCCTTTCACCCGACTCCCTGGAACACGATTCGGCCGAGAGCTCCGTCGGGTTCCTGGACATGCTCGGCCTGACCCCCGAGTTGAGCCCTGCCGACATCCGCCGGTTGTGGCAGCCGCGCAGCGAGGTCGATTTCCTGCGCGTGCCGCTCGGTGCGGATGATCGCGGCCGGCCCACCCTCCTCGATCTGAAGGAAGCAGCTCAGTTCGGCCAGGGCCCGCACGGCCTCTGCATCGGTGCCACGGGCTCGGGGAAGAGCGAGATGCTTCGAAGCCTCGTCGTCGGCCTGCTTGCGACCCATCCGCCGGAGACCCTCGCCATGGTGCTCGTCGACTACAAGGGAGGTGCAACGTTCGCGCCGTTCGAGCGTGCCCCTCAGGTGACCGGGGTCATCACGAACCTCTCGGACGACCTCAGCCTGATCGAGCGGGTGTATGCGAGTCTGGCGGGGGACATCCAGATGCGCCAGGATGTTCTGAAGTCCGCAGGCAACATGGCGAACATAACCGACTACCAGTTGCACCGGCAGGAGCGGAAGGTGCACGGCGAGGAACTGGCTCCCCTGCCGCATCTGGTGGTGATCATCGACGAATTCGGAGAGCTGTTGACCGCCCGCCCCGACTTCATCGATCTGTTCCTGTCCATCGGACGCATCGGCAGGTCCATCGGCGTTCATCTCCTGCTCTCGAGCCAGCGGATCGAAGCCGGAAAGCTTCGCGGACTCGACACCTACCTCTCCTACCGGATCGGTCTCCGCACTTTGTCAGAGGCGGAGAGCAGGACCGTCCTCGAGACGCCGGACGCCTTCCATCTCCCTCCCGTCCCCGGATTCGGATACCTGAAAGTGGATACCACCACCTACACCCGGTTCAAGGCCGGCTACGTCTCGGGTCCGCTGGAGGCGTTGCTCGAGGAACAGGAGCAGGAGGACGACGGCGGCGAGGACGACGAGGTACTCGAGGTGCCGCCCTACGCAGCCACGCTTCTCGCTACATCGCCCGCCGGAGGGGAGAACCCCGTGCCGCAGTCCACCACCGGCTCGAAGCGCACCACGGGGCCCACGGTCCTGTCCACGCTGATGGACACGCTCTCGACGTTCCCACGCGCCGTCGACCCCATCTGGCTTCCGCCCCTGCCGGCCGGGATATCCCTCGACGCGGCGGCGGGCGGCATCCAGAGCACGAGTCAGGGGTTGCGCCTCGGCAACGCGATGACGCAGTCGGCACCCC
>JASLBS010000283.1 GCA_030146405.1 Arthrobacter sp. | reverse complement strand
CGCGATCGGCAGGACGAGCCAGAAGATCCAGCGCCAGTCGAGGGTGCTGAGGATGGCTCCGGAGATACTGGGGCCGAGTGCGGGAGCCACCGCGATCACGATCGAGATGTTCCCCATGATCTTGCCGCGGGACGCCGGCGGGACGAGGGTGAGCACCGTGGTCATGAGCAGCGGCATCATGATCGCCGTGCCACTCGCCTGGACCACACGGCCGGTCACCAGCATCCCGAACCCGGGAGCCAGGGCCCCGATCAGCGTGCCCGCGCTGAAGAGGATCATGGCCGCCATGAAGATGGGCCGCGTGTTGAACCGCTGCAGCAGGAATCCGGTGATGGGGATGATCACCGCCATGGTCAGCAGGAAGGCCGTGGTCAGCCACTGTCCGGTGCTGAAGGAGACTCCCAGGTCCTCGGAGAGACGCGGGATGGCGACGCCCATGATGGTCTCGTTGAGGATCACCACGAACGCCGAGATGAGCAGGAGGGTGATCACCAGTTTGTCGCGGGCGGGAAGGGCGCCGCTGGCGGGGGTGCCGGATCCCGATGGGCCACCGGAGGCACTGGCGGCGTCGACTTCAGGGCCGCTGGGAGTGGGGGGACTCGGCGTCGTGCTCGTCACACGCGACGAAGGGCTGTTGGTCATGAGGTTCCGCTCGGTTCGAGATACTCCGGCAGCGGAGGTCGATCCGTCCGGCTGCCATGGTCATTCGCGGGCCTGCTCTGGGCAGGGCGCTCCAGTGGACTGAACCGAGACATCCCGCTCTGTATTCCACCGGCCGCTTCCGGCTCTCACGCACGGCGCGGGCGCAGCGGTGTTTCCCCGGTTGACAGCCGGAGGAAGAAGGTTGCTTTACTGGCATGGAGACGGCCCGGTCCGATGATGTCAGGACCGAGCAGACGGTACCAGGGCCATGAGGATGGCCAGCCATTCCCATGAGCCCGGTGACACGAAGGAGAACCACATGCGCGATGCTTTCTACCGCAACCTCGGCGGTGGCTCCTTCGAGTCCACGCTGCACGCACAGGGCGCCTGGAATCCGCTCGAGCAGCACATGGCCCCCATCTCGGGTCTCCTGACCCAGTGCCTGCTCGAATGCCAACCGCGTCCGGAGATGCGGCTCGGACGCGTCAGCTTCGACATCCTCGGGATGATACCCGGAGGACAGTTCGAGGTGACCACCTCCGTGATCCGGCCAGGGCGCACCATCGAGTTGCTCGAGGCCCGGATGGAAGCGGGCGGCAGGACCGCGATCGTGGCGAGGGCGTGGCGCCTCAGCACCCAGGAAACCGGCGAGGTGGCCGCCGTCGAGGATCCCCGGATACCCGGTCCGGACTCCGCCGGCCCCCACGAGGGCATGACAGCCTGGCCCGGCGGCTTCATCCGGTCACTGGAGGTCCGGGTGATACCGGGTCATCGCCCCGGCCGGGGTCAGGTATGGCTCCGGAATCCGCACAGCACCGTGCACGGTCAGAACACGCCCGACGTCGTCCGCCTCATAGGAATGATGGACGCGGCCAACGGGATCGCTGCCCGCGTCCCTCCCGGTGCGGACAGCTGGATGTTCCCGAACGTGGACCTGCAGGTCCACCTGCACCGTATTCCGGAGGGGGAGTGGCTCGGACTCGACACGCGCGTGACCTTCGGCGCGGACGGCGTCGGCCTGACCTCCAGCGTGGTGCACGACCTCTCGGGTCCCTTCGGGCGCACGGAACAGATCCTCACCGTGCGCACGCTGTAGGCATGCAGACAGTTCCTCTCGACCGGAGCGCGCACCGGGGGTTCCTGGAACGGTGGAGGGCACTTCTCGAGCCTCACAGCGGGCGGGAAGGATGAGCGGGAGGAATGACAAGTAGGCCGCCCGGACCTCCGTGACACCGAGAAAAAGGGGCGGGAAACACCCGCGGTCACTACTCTTTCTGGAGGGACGTCATGGCCACCAGTTGACCCACGAGCGACGTCGTAAAGCGCACGAGCAAAGGAGCAGGCGGATGGACTACCGGAAACTGGGTAACAGCGGAACCTCGGTATCGCACCTCGCACTCGGCACCATGACCTTCGGGGCCGAGGCCGACGAATCGACGTCGCACGCGATCCTGTCCGACTACGCGGCGGCCGGGGGGAACCTGATCGACACCGCCGACGTCTACACGGCTGGTACCTCCGAGGAGATCATCGGTCGCTGGCTCGCGAACAACCCGACGGAGCGTGACCGCATGGTCCTCGCTTCCAAGGGCCGCTTCCCGATGGGCGACGACGTCAACGACCTCGGACTGTCGCGGCGCCACCTCCGCCGGGCACTCAATGCCTCCCTCACGCGGCTCGGCGTGGACCACATCGACCTCTACCAGGTGCACTCCTGGGACCCGCTGACGCCGATCGAGGAGACTCTGGGTTTCCTCAACGAAGCCGTTGTCCAGGGCAAGATCGGCTACTACGGATTCTCGAACTACACGGGCTGGCAGCTCACCAAAGCCGTTCTGACCGCGCGTGAGCGAGGTTATTCGCTGCCGGTCACCCTTCAACCCCAGTACTCCCTGCTGGTCCGGGAGATCGAGGCAGAGATCGTTCCCGCCGTCCTCGATGCCGGGATGGGAATGCTGCCCTGGTCCCCGCTCGCCGGAGGTTGGCTCACCGGGAAGTACTCGAGGGACACCGAACCCACCGGCGCCACTCGGCTCGGCGAGAACCCGGAGCGCGGCATGGAGGCATGGGAGAAGCGCAACGCCGAGGACAGGACGTGGCACATCATCGACACCGTGACCGGGCTCGCCGCCGAGCGCGGAGTCAATGCATCGCACGTGGCACTCGCGTGGGTCGCGGCGAAGGCCGGGGTGACCTCGGTGATCCTCGGTGCGCGCTCGCCGGAGCAACTCGCGGACAACCTTGCCTCCGCGGACCTGCAGCTCACAGCCGAGGAGCTCGGCCGCCTCGACGAGGCCAGCCGGCCGACCTTCAGCGATTATCCCTACGGTGGGCCCGGCCTGGAGCAGCGAAGCCGAAGGATCGACGGCGGCCGCTAGGCGTGCGCAGCCCACACGTGGGCCTGGCGGTGCGCCTCCTCCCGTGAGCCCGCGGCTCGCCCGGGTGCTTCACGGATCGCTGGGGAGAAACTGACGAGAAATTGTCCTGGGTCACCGCGAATCGATCCTACGATGGGTTGTCCGAGGGCTGCGTGCCCGATTCACCAGCCGCACCACGGGAGCAGACGGGCGGGAACACCACCCATCGTGCACGAGAAGCGCTCCGAACCACGAAGTGGAGACAGCGCAGTCTCGGCTCGCCTGCCACCCTTTCCAGGAGTTACAGACCCGTGACACTTCCCTCCGCATCGCCCACACCCGAGGACTATCTCGGCGCCATCGAAGAAGCATTCGCACGATGCCCGAACTACAGCGGGCTACGCCTGGTCTCGTCGGAAGTGCGGGACAATCATGTCGCAGTGCATTTCGAGGGGCCGATCGACGACTTCCGTGGTCCTTACGGCGCACTGGTGCAACTACCCCGCAACCGGCAGGACGAGGTGTGGACGCGTCATTCGGAGGGGGACTCCCTAGGGGATTGGGCACAGGCTGCGATCATCAACCGAGCCCTGGAAGCGCACACCCGGAGCCTGCAGGAGGACCGCGGGTACAGTCCTGACGGTATCTGGTGGCTCGTCGACGATACGACTCGGGGTGTAACGGTCACCCGCTAGCTGCCGGTCTACGCGTTGCCGAACGAAGTCGCGCTGTCCCAACCCCATGCCGTGGAAGGCGCCCAGCCTCGCGCCGTCACCCTCCGTCCAGGCCTGGCGTGGAGCAGCCAGCCCTGTTCTTCACGAGCGGGAGAACTACGGGGCCGCGTTGAGTTCGTACACCTGGTGCTTCTCGTCCGCAGTCAGGTCCGAAGTGGCCAGGATGTCCTGCAGCACGACCGATTTGCCGCTGACGTACCGAACGATGCCGATGCCCGGTCGGCGTGCGAGCTCCCGCTTCACCGCGGCGTAGCGGTCCCGTAATCGCGTGTCGCTGCGGAGCGCCTGCCCCACGGCCAGGTGGTTCCGCAGGTGGAGGGTGCCTTCGACGCAGACGTAGACGTTCCGGACGGGGTCCCGATCCGGTGCCTCGAACGCCTCGCGGTCCGTGAGGCCCAGATCACCGAGATGGCGGTAGCCGG
>JASLBS010000270.1 GCA_030146405.1 Arthrobacter sp. | reverse complement strand
AATGCGACATGCGGGTGCTGAGTCATCATCACGTCCTTCCGTCGTGCTGAATCGTAAACCTGCGTTGCACGGGCCAGGGCAGAGGCGTCATCGGTCAGGAGTGCTGCCTGTGCGAGGCGCGCATCGCGGACGCTCAGGGCCCCCAGACCGTCGCCGGCCAGCTGCTTCACTCCTGTATGGAAAGCCCGCCAGGCGGCTGACTCCCTGGCATTCCAGACGGAGTGTCCAGCCGCTACATCGGGCACGTCCTTGGTCAGTGCTTCCGCGGCAATCGCCCCGCGACGACGAAGCGCGCCGATGCCGTGCACGCGCATGAGTTTCGTCCCGATGGCACTGCGTTGGACCCGCGAGGCCTTGCCGATCCACTCCTGTTCGGTCAGCGTGGCGAGCCAGCTGAACTCCTCCTCGAGAGGGGCCACGGCCGCTGTGACTCGAGCGTCCCCTGCGTCGTCCGTCTGGCAGTAGGCGGGGCTGCTGTAGGGATAGGCGATGAGCCCACCTGTGAAGAACAGCCGAAGAGTAGGCTCGAGATCCTCCCCGGTCCGAAGCCCTTCCGTGTACCGAAAACCGATGCTCTTCAAGTGCTCCCTGCGCAACAAACCATGCGGAAGACTACGGGTCGCAAGCCCGTCGCGTACCGGATGAAGAATCCGAGGCTTGGAGGGGCGGATCCGGGGCGATGTGAGGATCACACCGTTCGTCGTGCGGAGAGGCGCCAGGACGGCGTCGGCGTCAGTCGACCGTGCTGTGGCCAGCCATGCGTCCAATGCCCCCGGCTCCAGATAGTCGTCGGAGTCGACGAAGGTGATGTAATCCGCCTGCGACCGATCGAGTGCGTGGTTCTTCGGACCGGCGGGAGAGTAGATGCCGTCGTCCAGTTCGGTCAGGTCGATGCCTTCCTCCAGCAACTCGGCACCGAGGGCGGATCTGACGGACTCCGGAGGAAGATTATGGCAGACGATGGTGATCGTGAGGTCTGCCCCCGACCTGGCGAGTGCTTCCCGCTGACTCACCAGCGAACGTACTGTGCGTCGGATGGGACGTGCGGTGTCGTGAAGCGGGATGACGGCTTCTATCGACGCCGGAACATCTCGACGGCGGGTCGGGGCACTCATGAAAGGGATACTCCTCAGCGAATCGGACTGAGAAACACTCTAACCGGTGGCTCCTGCAGGCTGGGACGAACCCGCGGGCAGGCCGAGGGCTCTACAGGGGCTGACATAATGGGCCCATGCCCGCCACTCGTCTGCTCATCATGTCCTTTTCCCCGCTCCGCTCGGATGCCAGGATCCTCAAGCAGATCGCGTTGTTCCAGGACCGCTATGACGTGGTGACCTGCGGCTACGGTGAGGCACCGGAAGGCGTGAAGGACCACATCCGCATTCCTTCGGAACTCAAGGAATGGAAGTACAACAGGTTCGCCGTGATGGGGCGCATGTATCGCAGGGCGTACTGGGGAAATCCTGTCATCTCCTATCTCCGTCCGCGCCTCAGCGGTAGCGAGTTCGATGTCATCCTCGCGAACGACATCGACAGCGCAGGCCTCGCCCTTTCGCTGCAGCCGGTTCATGGCGTGCACCTCGATCTGCATGAGTACTGCCCACGGATGAAGGAGGAACTTCCCCGGTGGAAGTTGTTCGTGGCGCCCTTCATGCGGTGGATGGTTCGTACTTTCGCCACGAAGGCTGATTCTGTCTCTACGGTCGCCGGACATATTGCTGATGAGTATCGGCGTGAGTTCGGATTGGCACCCACGGTGGTGACCAACGCCGCCCCCTTCTCCGACGCCGTGCCCGGACCGGTGGGATCACCGATTCGTCTCGTGCACTCCGGGGCGGCACAGCAAGGAAGGCTGGAAGTGATGCTGGACGCCATGGAGCTGATCGAAGGGGGCGCGACGCTCGACCTGTACCTGACGCAGAACCATGGCCCCTACTTCGAATCGCTGATGGCCCGTGTATCAGCGATGCGGAACGTCACTCTGCATGCCCCCGTGCCGTACGCGGGCCTGACGAAAATCCTCAACGCCTATGATGTCGGCCTGTACCTCCTCCCGCCTCTGAACTTCAACTTCGCCTGGGCACTTCCCAACAAGTTCTTCGATTTCGTGCAGGCCCGTCTCGGCGTCGTGATCGGCCCTTCGCCCGAGATGGCGGCTCTGGTCCGACAGGAGGGGCTGGGCGTAGTCTCGGACGACTTCACGGCAGCATCATTGGCATCAGCCATCGACGCCCTGACGCCCGAAGAGGTCGCGGGCTACAAGCAGGCCTCGGACGCAGCGGCACGGAAGCTCTCGGCCGAGGAGCAGGTCAAGGGGTGGGCGCGTGCCATCGAGGCCCTCGTGCCTCGCAGCGATCGAGCATGACTCCGACGAAAGTCCTCCAGTTCAACGACTGCGCGTCCGTTGCCCGATCGATGGTCGCGGCTGCGGCTCGAACGGGGCTGACGTGGGACTACCTGCCACCGGCCCAGGTGCGACCCGTGCGACCCGTCACCGGCGGACCGATGCGACGCAAGGCGGCCTACGTGCCGTACTGGGCCCGCCGGGTGCTTGCCGTCTCCCGGGCGGAAGTGGTGCACGTGCATTACGGAACCTCTGCCCGGCTGCTGAGCGACCCGGGGGTGCCGAAGCGACCCTACGTGCTCACTCTTCACGGATCCGATATTCGTCGGCAGTGGAAGGACCCGTCCTATCACGACGAGATACAGCGCGCTGTCGACGAAGCGGCCCACGTCTTCTACGCGAACAACGACACAGCGGACAATGCGCGAGCCGCGCGCTCCGACGCGGAGTTCCTTCCTGCCCTCGTCGATGCAGCGACCCTGCCCGCATGGGCCCCTGATGGTGAAGAGCCGTCCGTCCTCTTCGTGTCGCGATGGGATGACGACAAAGGGGTCGATCGACAGCTGGAACTCGCCGCGTCCCTATCCCGTGCGATCGGCCCCGGAGTGCGCCTGCTCGGGTTGGACTGGGGGCCCGGCGCTGACGATGCACGCAAGGCAGGAGTCACTCTCCTTCCGCGGATGCCGCAGGGACAGTTCCACGCAATCATGGCGCAGGCGCACCTCGCCATCGGTCAGGCGACCGACAACTTCGCCACAAGTGAGTTCGAGGCCCTTTGCATGGGGCTTCCTATGGCAGCCCTCGGACGTCGTATTGCCCGGCCGGACGACGGTACGGTGCCGCCGGTCATGGAGGGCTCGTTAGATGGGGTCGTCGCGCAGGTGCTGGAGGCTCTGAGCGATCCGCGGGCAGCTGCGCGACGACTCGACAGCTCTGCCTGGGCGCTCCCACGGTACGACGCCGCCGCCTATGTCCCGATGCTTGAGTCGCGCTACCGGGGGATTGCCGGATCGGTTGCCACCCTCGATTGAGTCGCCCCGCGGCTGAGCCTGCCGCTACGTGTTCTGGACCCGGTGCTCGGTGGAGCTGAGCCCTGCCAGCATGGCCTGCTGGGCGAAGTCCGGATTCTGGGCGACTACCTCGTTGAACGTACCGCGACTGACGATCGAGCCGTCCTTCATGAAACACACCTGGTCGCTGTGCCTGATCGTCGAGAGACGGTGAGCGACCGAGATGACAGTGATCTCCCCGTGCAGTTCGCGGATGGCGTCTGCGACCGCCGCCTCCGTGGCCGTATCGAGGGCGCTGGTCGCCTCGTCGAGCACCAGGATGAGCGGATCGACGTAGAGCGCGCGTGCGATCCCCAGCCGCTGGCGTTGACCTCCCGACAGTGCGAGGCCCCGTTCTCCGACCTTCCCGTTGATGCCGCCGGCCCTGGCTTCGACCGTATCGAGGAGCTGAGCCCGACGAAGGGCCTGACGCACCTTCTCGGTGTCGAAATCGTCGCCCCAGGTCAGGGCGACATTCTGTGCGATCGAGCCGTCGAAGATGGCTACGTCCTGCGGAACGTAGCCGACGCGGGACCGCCAATCCGCGAGCACTTCCCCCAGCGGCGCGCCATCGAGTTGCATGGACCCGACGGACGGCGTCAGCAGGCCCAGCAGGATGTCGATGAGTGTTGATTTGCCGGCACCGGACTGGCCGACGATGCCAAGCGAGGACCCGATCGGGACGTCGAGGTCGACGTTACGCACGGCCGCTGACGACGCTCCGGGGTAGGTGAAACCGACGCCGCTCAGTGTCAGGGTCCTGGGCTCGGCACCGATCGACCGCTGGCCGATCTGCTCGTCACGATCGCTGTAGGACTCCATGCGCTTGATGTCCTCCAGCACGACGCTGGTGTAGGGGAGGGTCGACTGGGTCAGGGCCAGTTGCGACTGGACCGAGGTGAGGGACGGGATCATCCGGAAGCCCGCTATGCCGAAGATGGCGACAGCGCCGAGCGCGTTCTCCAGTCCGCCGATGAGGAACGCGACCGACCCGATGAGGAGGAACCCGCCGATGAGCGCCATCTCGACCACGAACTTCGGTACTGCGGCCAGGAATCGGATGTTGGAGCGCGAGTGGGCGGCCCGCGAGCGACTCACGAGGACGACGTCGCCCACCTCGTCCGCCTTGTTGCGAAGGGTGATCTCCTTCAGGGCCGAGATCATCTCGGAGACGAGGGTGGACATCCGCATGGCGGCGTCCCTGTTGACGCGGCCGGCCTGGTAGGACTTCTTGGTCAGCCAGAGGTAGAGGACGGCGGCAATCAAGCCCAGGTAGACCACGGTGATCACGGCGGTCAGAGGTTGCGTGACGAAAAGGATCCCGAGCACCGCCAGGAAGGAGAGGACCTGCGAGGGGATGGTCACGGCGGGGATCAGGACCCCTGCGATCGTATTGGCGATGCCGACGTCGATGAGGCGCACCAGTTCCGCGGTGGATCGCTTCATGCGTTCCGTCCAGGGCGAGCGGATGTAGCTGTTGAACAGGTGGGTACCTATTTCGAGTTCGAACTGGGCGAACTTCCGCGTGGAGATCCACTGCATCCAGATGCTGGCAAACGACTTGACGATCATGAGTCCTGCGGACGCAACCAGGACCCACAGACTGGCATCCTGGGAGAGCCTGCCGATGACGGGCAGCTCCAAGTCACCCCCGCCGAGGATCTGCGTCATCACCACGGCGAATATGCCCAGCGCGGCAGCCTCGACCAGGGAGAGCAGCGCAAGGGCGATTCCGAAGCCGACGACGAAGCGGCGCGCATCAGCGGGGAGAAGGGGCATGAGTTCGCGTAGGACGCGAAAGAGGTCTTTCATCGGTTCTCCGAAGCGGCGGGGGGATGGTGCGGCTGTACGGCAGTACCCGGTCCATCTTACGTGCGCGCTTTTCTCTCACCCGCCGCCCTGAGCGCCGAAGCGGCTCGACCTGCGTGAGAGGATGGCCTGCATGTCAAGAATCACCCGCGTGACGCACCTTTTCGATTGCGCAGACGTCGGTGCGGCTCTCGTGTCGGAGGGGCGACGCCAGAACCAGCCATGGCGTCAGATCCAGGGCCCCTGGACACGAGGGGGCACGCGCTCTGCCTACTATCGCTTCCTCGGCGAACTCGCGCTGGGATATCCGCGGACGGAGTTGTGGCACGTCCACATGGGCGGGCGCGCGCGCTGGGCCCGCGGGCGCTTCGCCCGCCCGTATGTCCTGACTCTGCACGGCACGGACATCAGGGAGAACTACTGGCAGGACGAGCACCACGGCACGATCGCGCAGGACATCGACCTGGCGAGGCACGTGTTCTACACCACCCCCGACCTAAAGGACAAGGCCGAGAAAGCCCGCCCCGACGCAGAATATCTGCCGGTGGCGCTCGACATGGAAGTGATCCCGCCTTGGGCGCCGGAGCCCCGCCCACGAGTGTTCTTCCCGTCCCGGTGGGACGGCTCGAAGGGCGGCGACGGCCTGCTCGCGATGGCCGCGGAAGTCGTAGCTGCGGTGGGAGATCGAGCAGAGCTGGTCGGTCTTGATTGGGGGGACAGGGCCGCAGAAGCGGCGAGTCTCGGTATTCGACTGCTTCCTCGGATGGCTCAGCAGGAATACCTGGTAGAGCTGGCTCGTGCTCATGTCGCAGTAGGTCAGAGCGCAGGGATACTTGCTGCGAGTGAATTGCAGGCGATGGCGATCGGTGTTCCGCTGGTCTTCCCCGATCCTGTGAAGGGGTACCCGAGTGGAGCGGACATGGGGGCGATCGTGGTCGCCCGGAAGGACGCCGGTACTGCGGTCCTGGAAGCACTGGCCGATCCGCAGTCGACCTCGGCGAGGGTCGGAGGTCCTGCCTATATCAATCGCCACCACCATCCGGCCGTCATGATCGAACGATTGATGGCGGTGTATGCCGCTGCATCGGACGCACCTGCGAGGAGTCAAACAGCATGAGCGGTGACGCGCGAGCAAAGCCGCATCTGCTGTACGTCGCCTTCGCTTATCCGCCGAGCACGGCGTCCTCGGTCTACCGCTGCCTTGCTGTACCGAATGCGTTCGCGGAGGCCGGATGGGACGTCACCGTCCTCACGATCGACGGCGAGACCTGGTCGGAGATTTCCGGCCTCGACACCGAGCTCCTGGATTCGGTCGAGCCTGCGGTACGGGTAGTCCGCATCTCCGACGGAGGCTCCGAGGAGCGCGCGAGGGGGAACCTGCGCGCATTCCCCAGGCTGCGGGTCGAAGCGCCCTATGTGTGGGAGCGGCTGCTGTCCCTCCGCAGCACGCGCTCCTTCCCGGAGGCTTTTCACGGGCTGTGGCTCAAGCCGGCGTCAGCAGCTGCCCGCAAGATCCACCAGGATCACCCCGTCGATCTCGTCATCGGTTCAGCGAGCCCCTACGTGTCCTTCGCGGTCGCGCGCTCCCTGCCCGGAGTTCCCTATGTCATGGACTACAGGGACGCGTGGGCTTTCCATACCTTCACAGGCCGCCAGAACTTTTCACCCGAGTCCCGCAAGGGACGGCTGGAATCCTCATTCCTTGATGAAGCTGCGCAGATCTGGTTTGTCAACGATCAGATCAGGGACGAGTACGCCCACCGCTACCCGGCCGACGCGTCGAAGATGCGTGTTGTCCCCAACGGATTCGACCCCCAGCCAGGGCACTCGCGACCGTTGGTCAAACCTGTGCTGAAACCTTCGTTCGGCTACCTCGGAACGCTCCAGCACGAGAACAATCCGTTCGAGGAGCTCCTCGACGGCTGGGTCGACGCGTTCGGCGTGACGGGTGCCCGGGAGGCGCCAGCGGCCTCGGCGCTGATCCGTGGAAAGCTCAGTTCCTCCGGCAGCGTCTCTCCGCAGCTACTCCGAAGGCTGGACGGGGTTCGGCAGCACGGACTGGAGTACGGGGGGCCGGTCCCCAAGCGTCAGGTCTCCCGGTTCTACGGAACCCTCGATGCCCTCATCCTGTTGCTCCCCTCGGGCAGGTACGTCACCGGGGGGAAGACCGCCGAGTACCTCGCGACGGGCCTGCCGATCGTCTCGGTGCACGAGCTGAGCAATGCGACCACCGACATGCTGCGGGACTACCCTCTGTGGTTCCCGGCCCGGGAGATGACCGCGTCCGCCATCAGTGCTGCGCTGCGCGAGTGCGCGCAGGAACTGGCGGCCCCTGATGAGGCCCGGTGGGCCGCTGCCTGGGACTACGGGCAATCCTTCCTCCGCTCGACGATGATGGCTCCGGTGATCGATGAACTGACTCGATCCGTCAGCCGGCCTTTTCGCGATTCGTTGCGAGGAGACGCGGCAGATCAGAAGGGCCCCGGCCCTCTCGCTGCACCCGTCCCCGCCACGTCGGACATCCGGGCCACAGGTCAGGCCTTCGCCGGCGACCTGGCGGGCGCGAAGCAGGTGAAGGTCCTCGTGGTGATGCAGGAGGGCGGAGCGGAAGTGCTGAAGGACCTTCGCTCCCGGGTCGGTTCTATCGACGGGATTGCGGTGTTGCTGGTCCCGTTCGTCGCGAACGAGGTTCTGACCGACGATGAAGTCCGGACTATTCCTGTCGCGCAGCCGGGATTCGTCGAGGGGTTGAGCCAGCGGCTGTCCGCGGCTCCTGGCATCCCGGGCGCGATGGGGCGCTTGCTCCACGACAACCTGCGTTCACGCAGGTTCGCCCGGTCCGTCCGCAGAGACGATCTGTTCATGTCGGAGGCGCTCGCAGCCGACGTCGTGGTGGCAGGCGACTCCGGCGCAACGCGCGCCGTCTGGCAGTTGAGGTCACGCACCCGGGCGGATCTTGTTCGGGGTGTCGTTGCATTGGTGCACGTGCTGAGGACTCGGTAACCGACCTGGGCGATGGTGTTCGCCAGGCGCGGTGATGCCCGCGTTGTTCACGTGCCGACGAATGGGGCCGGCGCCACGGGCTGACTCGATGACTTGCGTAGTGGCGCTGAAGAGCCGCGTACGGCGAGCGTTCACACGGGGTTGGGCAGCGCTCCGTGCGATACTGGACAGGTGAGTCGCACTTGGATTGTCATCCCCTTGTTCAACGAGGCTCCCGTC
>JASLBS010000234.1 GCA_030146405.1 Arthrobacter sp. | reverse complement strand
GTACACCACCGGCTCGATGGCGAGAACGCGGTACGGATCCTCGGCCAGCGACTCCGGCTCACGCACGTTGGTCTTCTGCTCCTCGACCGAGCTACCCCGGCCGATCTGACCGTTGGAGTGCATGTACATGGCCTGCCACTCGCCGACCATCCCAGCCACGACACGGTTGTACGCCTCCGGCGTCACCCCGTCCGCCTGGTTCGCCCGGGAAGCATTGGACGCGCTCGTGATGTCACTGCCTGCGTGCGTGTGGTCCGTCGGCGGGTACTGGGAAGGCTTGCCCGCGATGTCGCCCCACGTACCGGTCTGCGCACCGAGACGCACCCACGTCGTGCCGACGAGGACCTCGAGGCCGTACTCCCCGGGAGCCGTCTGTAGCAGCTCACCATAGCGGGCGACCGTGTTGCCCTCCGGGTCGAGCACGAGGAACGACCCGCCCTCGACCATGACGCTGCCGCCGTTGAGGATCCGCAGGCCTCCCGCGCCGATGCTCGCCGACTCCAGTGTCCGCGCGCCGAGGGACTGCTCTACTTGCCGGCGGAAGTCGCGGAACTCCTGCGCGAGGCCGTTGGGGGTGTGCGGTCGGGCAAGCCCGGAGTTGTCGATCATCATGCCTCCAAGCGCTGCAGGGTCGGGGTGTAGGTGCTCGTGTTCGCCGAGAGGGACCACTCGGTGATGACCCACAACTGGTAGAGGTTGACGGTGGTCGTCTCGATCCGGACCGCCGCCGTGTCGCCGAGGGCGATGTCCGCCAGACGGGTGTTCCCGTCGTGCCGGGCCGTCAGCGTAATCAGCTCCTGCCCGCCGAACATCTGCTTGGCGAGCTTCCGGGCATGGGACTCCAGCGTCGTTCTGATCACCACACCCGAGAAGCTGCGGCGCTCCTCCAGTCTCGGCCAACCCGCGTCCTCACGCGCGGAGTCCACGACCGCCGAACTGAGGGGCTTGACCTCACCCTGACCGTCACCGACGGCGCGGACGTGCGTGGCGGCGTCTCCGTCGCCCCAGCGGTCCTCCACGGTTGGGAAACTGGCGATGTTCCCCGGGAGCTCGAAGACGTGGTTGGGGGTGAAGGTGCGGCGGCCCAGGTGCGGGTATCCGGTGCGGAAGACGTAGCGGACCTCGGACTTGTCCGAGTTGGCCCACTGGACGTCGACGGTCCAGTTGAACCCGTCGATCACCGCGGAGAGTTCCTGCAGGCGGTTGTAGACCCGCGCCTCCTCGTCGAGGGAGTACAGGCGGTCCCGGATCACTCCGGAGGGCTGGCAGTCGTAGTCGAGCGGGATCCCCACCGAGTCACCGCACACCGCGGCGAGGCGGCGGGCGATCTCGGTCTGCTCGACCCCCCGGAAGTTGAGCGTCGGGACGTAGCGGCGGAGGAAGTACGCCTCGATCGTCGCGCACGGGTAGTCGACCAGCCCTGGCGCGCTGCGCTCCCGGTCGTTCGGGATGCCATGCCAGATGATGTTCTGATCCTCGTCGGTCACGAGGATCATGTTCCGCCACGGCAGGATCAACTGCTCCCAGTTGGCCGGCGTCGCGGGGTGGCTGATCGGGAGCTGGAGCGTGCCCGAGCCGTACCCTTGCAGCTTCCGCGTCAGGTTTCCCTGGATCAGGAACGGGAGGTCACGCTCGACGACCTTGCGTGACTTCAGCCCGACGACGAAGAAGCGGTAGCTCATCGGATCCAGGTCGCCATGATCTGGATGTAGCCGCCCACGGGGAAGCCGATCGACGAGCCGGTGCTGACAGCGGCGACCGTGCCGTTGTTACGGATCCGGAACACGGCCTGCCCGTTGTAGAGGTCGGTGTTGCTGAGGACCGCGACGAACGTGTCGATAGGACGGGCGGGGCGCGCGTTCGGCGGCACCCAGTTGTCGATGATGTCGAAGAAGACGTTGCCCGCGGCCGGGATGGTGAACGGGCTGATCTCGCGGGTCATGCGGGCCGTGAACTCGTAGCGGATCAGCCCCTGCCCCTCGGGAGTCTTCTTCACGCCACCGATGAACGCCCAGCCGTTCGCGGCGGGGAGGGAGATGTAGCTCTCCGCCCACCCACCATTGAACACGAAGTCCGTGGTGTCCGTGTCGCGGCGGTAGGCGAGCGTACCGGTGAGCGGGCTGATCTCGTTCCGCTCCGCCGCGTTTCGGACCGGGATGGGCACGCCGATGGGCATGGTGAACCGGGCGTCCGCGGTGACAGTGGCCGAGCCCGTCCCGGAGGCCGGAACGTTGATCGTGCCGACGTGCAGGGCCAGCGCGGGAAGCGCAGGCAGGGACGGCAGCGCGCCGGGGGTGCCGGTGATGATGCGAAGGACCCCGCCCCGTGTGCCGGGCTTGAAGTTGTCCGGGTCGATGACCTCCAGCACGACGCGGTCGCGACGGGGGTTGGTCGGGTCGGACGAGGTGAGCGTGCCGGCCGAGGTCGTGCTGTCCAAGCCGGTCATGTACCCGCCCTTGGCGCTCCCGATGCACGCGGAGAACTGGCCCACGCTGACCGCGCTCCCGCTGATCGAGATCGAGGGGGCGACCGTGCCGATGACACCGGTACGCACGACACCCGTGGCGTCCAGCGCCATCGGGGCGGAGGATCCGCGGCGCTCGTCCTCGCCCGAGTACTCGAGCTGGTTCTGGTAGGTGGGTTTGATTACTGCCATGACTATCTCACTTCCATGCTGGTGACCAGTTGACGGTCATGGACGCTTCCGGGGACGGGGCCCCCGCGTTGAACATGATGACGTTGGTGCCCGGCCCAAAGTCTAGCCAGTCACCGCGAAGGTATCCACGGCGGCTGGCCTGACCGTTGAGGATCACGGTGCGGTTGTTGAAGTCGATGTCCAGCCACTCCCCGACCTGCAGGTCCATGTCGAACCGCATGAGCTGACCGTCCTGGAGCTGGATACTCGGGCGGGACACCGGCCCGTTGATCCGCAGGTCGACCTGCGCGGGCGCGGTCCCCTCGTTCGTGATCGACACCGTGCCGGTGATGATGGTCGCGTTGATCGAACTCGGCCGGGTGTTGGGCCTCACCCTCCCGCCGTACTGGGCGGGAAGCTGGGTCGTGACGGAACGGATCGGCTGGGTGCCGTCGCCGCCGATCTTCCGGTAGTCCGGCGCGAAGAACTGCAGGTCGAACCTGGCGAGGCTGAGGCTGTTCCAGTCGATCGACTGGCTGCCCTCCAGCCGGACCATCGCGTGCCGGATGAGGCCGAGCTCCTCGACGACGAGGGGGAACAGCGTCTTGGGGTTCAGGTTGCCCGAGAACGTCTCGAAGATGTCGCGCAGGGCCGCGTGGTCGTCGCTGTAGAAGGTGCCTTTGAGGGTGATCGTGCGACCCCCGTAGAACACCTCCTCCAGCCACGCGCCGTCCTGGTACGGCTTCTGCGTGCTGCCTCCGACAGAGGGAGGCGGATCCCACCAGCCGGTGATCTTGTCGACGACCGCCCCCACCTCTGCGCGCTCGACCGGGCGCCCGAACAGAGTAGCCCCCGGAAGCCCGACCCGGAACCGCCGCGACGTCGCCAGCCCGGAGGAGGCGTCGGCGTAGATCAGGTCCGGCATCAGATCGACCTTTCAAGGATTCGGGAGACATTCGTGGCTGTGGCGAACGGGTCACCACTGTCGTGGACGTGGATCTCGTTGGGCCTGCCACCAGTGTATCCGGCGCGGCTCGTGGCAAGCGCGTGGATGTCGTTCCACTGCTGCGGGTTCAGCACGTACTCGTTCTGGCCGGTGTAGTTCGCCACAGCATGCATGCCCGGGGGAAGGATGCCGCCCTTGTCGCGCAGCAGGGCCTTGCCCGTGTCGTCGGCGCTACCGCCACCGAAGAAGTCCTTGATCGCGTTCACGACCGTGCCGCCGATGCCGAGGATGCCGTTCTTGATGTCCTCGACCCACTTGAACACCTTGTCGAATCCGGCCTGCGCGAGCGACCCGGCGACCTTGGCCATGAAGTTGTCGGGGAACTTGCCGGAGATGAGCGCCATGAATCCATCCATGACCCCCTTGAACGGATTCTCGACGGCCTCTCCGGATCCTGCCTTGCCCGTGCCGCCCGGGTAGAGGGTCTGCAGGTTCCGGATGTCCACGGCGGTGGGGGCGCTGGCCATGTTCTGGAGGTTCGGCTGCATGATGGAGTTGAGGCTGTTGTGCGGCAGGCCGAGAGCGTGACCGATCTCGTGCGCGGCGACGGTACGCCGGGCCGCGGCGCCGAGCTGCCTCATCCACGTCGGGCTCATGTCGATGTCGTTGCCCGTGGTGTAGCCGAGGATCCCGCCTCCGCGCTCGCGCTGGTACACCTGGCCCTGGTGCTTGCCGAAGCCGGTCCGCACCTTGACGCCGGCGGCGCCGTCCCACAGTCGCGCGGCGCCCGGGAAGTTCCACTGGTCCATGCCACGGGCGACGTTCATGTAGTACGCCCCGTGCTGGCGGATGTTCGCAGCGTTGCCCTCGAAGAAGCCGCCCATGTTGCCCTGGCCGATGGTGGCGGCGAGCCCGTGCAGGCCCTGCGTCTTGACGCCTTCCATCATCGCGGCGAGGCGCTCCGGGCCGATCTTGGCGGTAGCGGCGGC
>JASLBS010000228.1 GCA_030146405.1 Arthrobacter sp. | reverse complement strand
AATGGGCCGGACGCATCTCAAGATCGTTCTGGAGTAACTACAGTGAGCAAGCGGACTTTTCAGCCGAATAACCGCCGTCGTGCCAAGAAGCACGGCTTCCGTCTTCGCATGCGCACCCGCGCTGGTCGTGCCATCCTGTCGGCACGCCGCGGCAAGGGCCGTACCGAACTCTCGGCATAGGCGGTTCCACCCCTCGCCGTTCGGCATCCGGGGGCTCTCGTGACCGCACGGGCTTCCTCTCCTCATCGATGACTGGGATCCTTCCGTGCTACCGATGATCCACAGGGTACGAACCGCAGGGGACTTTGCACGTACCGTACGTTCCGGCGCCCGATCAGGGCGCCGGAACGTTGTGCTATATGCGGCTCGGACCTCGGATTCGATGCCCTCGAGGGTCGGCTTCATCGTCGGGAAGAACGTCGGGAACGCCGTGACCCGGAACCTCGTTAAACGAAGGCTTCGTCATGCTTCGGCAGAGTGGGTCTCCGCGTACCCGTACGGGTACGACGTCGTGGTACGGGCACTGCCCGCGGCTGCCGACACGGACTGGCCTACTCTGCACAGGGACTTTTCAGGCGGTGCGGCAGCGGTACTCCGCCGCCTGGAACGGCTCGATGCACCGGGAAGGTAAGGCAGAGTATCGTGAAGAAGGTCGCTGACCGCGTGTTGGCCTTCATCATGGGGCTGCCGCGACTCGTGGCGATCGGATTACTGATCGCGTACCGGAAGGTCGTCTCTCCGCTGTACGGGCCGGTGTGCCGGTTCTATCCGAGTTGTTCCGCCTATGCGCTCGAGGCTGTGACCGTTCACGGGATCGCCCGTGGCGGTTGGCTCGCTGCACGGCGGGTGGTTCGCTGTCACCCCTGGAACGACGGCGGCGTGGACCATGTACCCGCCGGTTCCAGGACCTTCCCCCCGGGGAGGACCCCCTCGATTGTTGTGTTGAACCACCCGGTGATCCCGGACGATGACGAAAGCCGCCCGCGGCTTGAGGAGAGCTAACTGATATGGGTTTTTTTCAGACGATTCTGGCGCCGTTCAGGTGGCTCGTCTCGTGGATCATGTTCATGTTCCACGAGGGATTCACGTTCCTCGGGATGGACCCTGCCTCGGGCTGGACCTGGGTCCTGTCGATCGTCGGCCTCGTCGTCATCATCCGGGCAGCCCTGATCCCGGTGTTCGTGAAGCAGATCAAGGCGCAGCGTGGCATGCAGGCCCTGCAACCGGATCTGCGGAAGCTCCAGCAGAAGTACAAGGGCAAGACGGACCAGCTCTCGCGCCAGGCGATGACGCAGGAACAGATGGCGCTGTACAAGAAGCACGGCACCAATCCCTTCGCGGCCTGTCTCCCCATCCTCATCCAGATGCCCTTCTTCTTCGCACTCTTCACGGTGCTCAACGGCATCTCACGGGCCAGTGCGGAGGGTGACACGATCGGTGCGCTGTCTCCCGAGTCCGTGCGCCAGTTCGACAACGCGACAATTTTCGGAGCTCCACTCTCCTCCACGTTCCTGGGCAGCTTCGGCTCCGACATGAACATCAGCGTCATCATCCTGTCGGTGATCATGATTCTTGCGATGACGTCGTCGCAGTTCATCACGCAGAAGCAGATCATGGCGAAGAACATGTCCGACGAGGCCATGCAGAGCCCCTTCATGCGTCAGCAGAAGATCATGCTGTACATCCTTCCGCTCGTCTTCGGCATCGGTGGGATCAACTTCCCGATCGGTGTGTTGGTGTACTGGACCACCACCAACGTCTGGACCATGGCGCAGCAGTTCTACGTCATCCGGAAGATGCCCACGCCGGGGTCGCCGGCAGCGAAAGCCCTCGCGGAACGTCGTGCCAAGAAGGGCCTGCCTGCGCTCCCGCTGCTCGGTGAGCGGAAGACAGAACCGGCCATCGAGGCTGTACCTGAGCCCAGGACCCAGCGGGTGCAGCCGCAGCGCAAGAAGAGGAAGAAGCGATGACTCAAGAGAACGAAGAGCAGATTCCGGACTCCAGCACCGATAGCACCGACGACGTCACTGAGGACACAGAAACGGGTGGGTCGAAGGCGTCCAGGCTCGATGAGGAGGGTGACGTAGCTGCCGATTATCTCGAGGAGCTGCTGGACATCGCCGATATCGACGGCGACATCGACATCGAGGTGCGTAGCGGACGGACCTACATCTCGATCGTCACGGAGGACACGTCGGACTCCGGTCTCAGTTCATTGGTCGGTGCCGACGGCGAGGTACTGGAAGCGCTCCAGGAGCTCACGCGGCTCAGCGTCCTCACCTCCACCGATGTGCGGTCCCGACTCGTTCTCGATGTCGACGGCTATCGTGATCGACGCGGGCGTGAACTGGGGAAGATCGCCCAGGACGCTGTCGACAAGGTGAAGGAAAGCGGCGACGACGTGGCCCTGGCTCCGATGTCGGCCTACGAACGGAAGATCGTGCACGATGTCGTCGCCGATCTCGGCTTCGTGAGCGAGTCCGAGGGCGAGGGTCAGGGACGCCACATCGTCGTCTCTCCGAGCAATGACTGATCAGCACCATGAGGAACCAGCTGCTCCTCCGGAACCCACTGCGGGTGAGCAGGCCGCTGCGACTGCGCTCTTCGGGGATCGCCTGGACGAAGCCCGTGGTTTCGTAGCACACCTGGCGACGTCCGGGATCGAGCGAGGACTGCTCGGACCGCGAGAGATACCCCGCTTATGGGGACGCCATGTGCTCAACTGCGCGGTAGTCGCGCGATTGATGGAGAACGACCGCTCGGTGATCGACGTGGGCAGCGGGGCAGGACTCCCCGGGCTTGCCATCGCGATTGCACGACCCGACCTCGAGCTACACCTCGTGGAACCGCTGGAGCGACGCGTCACCTGGCTGAACGAAGTGGTGTCCGACCTCGGTCTGACCAATACCACTGTTCATCGCGCCCGGGCCGAACAGGTGGTCGGTGAGCTCTCCGGCCACTACGTGACGGCGCGCGCAGTATCTGCCCTGTCCACCTTGGCGGGATGGACCATCCCACTGACGACGCCGGACGGCGAGGTTCTCGCCATCAAGGGACGTAGTGTGGGTGAGGAGATCGAGAAGGCTCGAAAGGTCATTCGGAAGCTCGGCGGCGATACTCCGGAGATTCTCTCGATCGGCGACGATCTCCTGGATGAATCGACTACTGTGGTCCGGATCCGACGCCGCACATCCTGATCGACCAGGCGCCGATGTCTGCCCGTAGCTTGTCCCTGGTCCCTGGGGGCTACCCTTGTGTATAACGACGTCTGGCATGTGAGAGTGAGTTACTGAGTGACCGTCAAGGACGCCCTTCCCCAAGACCACCGACCCGTTCTCAGCCCTGCTTCGGGGGGAAAGGACACGGCTCTGGCGGTCACCGTGTCGTCGGTGGACACGACCGATGCCCTCGAAGGGCCCACCGAGACCGTCACCAGTGTGGCGGGGACACAGAGTGCGAGGAAGAACAGCACCAAGTCGAAGAGTGTCCTCGAAGCGATGGACGAGTCCTCACCCCTCGGGCGGGAACTGGCGATCGAGGCAAGGAGACGTGAGAAGCTCCTGGGCAAGTCATTGCCTAAGCCGAAGAACACCCGCATCATGACCATCAGTAACCAGAAGGGTGGCGTCGGTAAGACCACCACCACGGTCAACATCGCGGCAGCGCTGGCGAAGGCGGGACTGCAGGTGCTCGTGATCGACATCGACCCGCAGGGGAACGCATCGACGGCGCTGAACATCGACCACCACGCGGAAGTGGACTCGATCTACGACGTGCTGATCGACGACGTGCCGTTGGCGGATGTCGTGGCGCCCTGCCCCGATATACCCAACCTCATCTGTGCTCCTGCCACCATTCATCTTGCGGGAGCGGAGATCGAACTGGTGTCCCTGGTGGCCCGTGAGCAGCGGCTCCGTCGTGCTATCGAGGTCTACGGGCTCGAGCGGGAGAAGAAGGGTGAACCCAGACTGGATTTCGTCTTCATCGATTGTCCTCCGAGTCTCGGGCTGCTGACGGTCAACGCTTTCGTTGCAGCGAAGGAAGTGCTGATTCCCATCCAGTGCGAGTACTACGCGCTCGAGGGCTTGAGCCAGTTGTTGAAGAACATCGAGATGATTCAGAAGCACCTGAACGCCGATCTGACGGTGTCGACGATCCTCCTCACCATGTATGACGGCCGGACCAACCTGGCAGCTCAGGTTGCTGCGGAAGTGCGCGAACATTTTCCCGAGCAGGTTCTCAAGGCGGTGGTCCCGCGGTCGGTGAGGATCTCCGAAGCGCCGAGCTATCAGCAGACCGTGATGACCTACGATCCCTCCTCCAGCGGCGCACTCTCCTACCAGGAAGCAGCTGCGGAGATCGTGTCCCGTCCCTGAGCCGAAGAGCCCTCGATCCGCGTGTGCGGTGCGAATTTACCGGTGGAGCATCACTTCACCCCGTGGAAGGAACAGAAGATGGCGGAGAAACGGCGAGGTTTGGGTCGGGGTCTGGGCGCGCTCATCCCCAGTGCGCCGGCGGAGGAAGCGGTGATTCCCGAGACCACGCGGAGTGTCGAACAGCCCGTCGCCGACGAAGGATCCCGGAAGGGCGGGAGGCCCGTCGACCTGTTCTTCGAGCGGGTGACGGAGGAGGACGTGATCGACTCCCCTCGATCGTATTCGTCAGCACTCCGTAGTGGGATCAACCGGAATGTGCTCGACGCACAAACGAAAAGGGCTGCCAAGTCGCCGTCGTCGAAGCCGGGGAGGGCCGCCTCAGGGAAGATCGCCAAGGACGACACCGACGTCGTCGACGACACAGAGTCTTCGCAGCAAGAGCAGCAATCAGGTACCAGTGGGTCGTCGGCAGGTACACGCGCTTCGGGAACGCGTGAGCGGTCGAACACCACGCGGATGGACGAGGCACTCGATCCCAGTGCTGCGGCGCAGGTGACGCCCGAGGACAACGAGACCGGGCTGGTGGCGGTGCCCGGTGCCGAGTTCGCCGAGCTGGATCTGGATAGCATCCACGCGAACCGCAGGCAACCGCGGGCCGAGTTCAATGAGGACGAGTTGGCCGAGCTTGTTCACTCGATCCGTGAGATCGGTGTGCTCCAACCGGTGGTGGTGCGTCCGTCCCAGGAAGGCGGGAAGGAATCCTACGAGCTGGTCATGGGAGAGCGGCGGTGGCGAGCTTCCCGGGAAGCCGGCCTGGAGCGCATTCCCGCAATCATTCGGTCCACGCTGGACGACGACCTGTTACGGGACGCCCTTCTCGAGAATCTGCACCGAAGTGCCCTCAACCCACTCGAAGAAGCGGCGGCCTACCAGCAGTTGCTCGACGATTTCGGTTGTTCGCATGATGAGCTGGCGGGACGGCTCGGCAGGTCACGACCGCAGATATCCAACACACTTCGTTTGATGAAGCTCCCTCCGTTGGTACAGCGTCGGGTCGCAGCGGGAGTGCTCTCAGCAGGTCACGCCCGCGCTCTTCTGGGTTTGGGCGAGGCATCGGAGATGGAGAAGCTAGCTCAGAGGATCGTGGCTGAGGGATTATCGGTACGGTCGACGGAGGAGATCGTCGCGTTGAGTGGGGGTTTGAGGAGAGCGTCGAAGTCGACTGCCTCTCGTGATAGTGCTCGCCACGAACGGTTGGATTACCTGGCGACGTCTCTGTCCGATCGCTTGGACACCAACGTGAAGATCACCCTGGGGGCAAAAAAGGGACGGGTCAGCATCGAGTTCGCGAGCGTCGATGACCTCAACCGCATCGTGGGAGAGCTGACGCCCAAGAACGAGAAGTAAACGTTGTCGGAGAATTTGAGGGGATCGTTTCACGTGAAACGATCCCCTCTCTTGTTGTCCGGACGGCGGCACCATTCATCCGAAGACCGTGAGATGGCAGAGTGGCGCGTCGTCTGGCGATACAGGAGTGGTGGGTCGGGCTGAGGTCACCGGCTTGTCTGTGTGCACTATTGGTCCACACTCAATTCTGAGCCCCGTCGCCCGCAACTCGAGCTCGGGCGAGGGACGGGTCATGGCCCTTATCTGAAGTATCCAAGACACTCCTCCGCGCGAGGATAGGCGTTGGTTTTGGGGCTTGCGGTGCAGACGCGAGAGGTCGGTGCTGATCCACCTATCGCTGAGTGACGCCGTCTTCCCGTCGTATAGTCTCGTTCCGCGAGTGGACGCGGGTTTTTGACTGATCGCTTCTACTGTTTTGCGTGAAACGCGACGGGATTTCTACCAGCGGAACATCTGGATCGGATTCCGGCCCGGGGAGACAGACCGGTCGAAGATCCTATCTGGCGTCCATGCGTGGTGTTTACCTGAGTACTACGGGGGCTCGATCGACATCGATCCGACGCATCGGGGATCCAGTAGCAGTTAATTATCTACTCGCCAGGAGTTAACAGGCTGCCACCTTCTAGGCCTTCACATCTCGGCACGACAAGCGTGTACAGCATGACACGACCTGCCGAACTGCGGGACTGAAGGGCAGTTGAATGGGGCGGACTGCTTTCCGTTTGCCTACGGGCACGATCTAGGCAATTTCCCATTTCTGGGCGACGAAGCATCACGCCGTTCCGCAGTCGATCTGGTGGTTCCGCAATAATGACACTCGCGCTGATGGTGCCCCACCGACGTTGTAGGAGCATCGATGGTCGGCGAGGCTGAGCGAGATGAGAGGCTCGGTGCAATGATATCTATCACGGCCTTTACGGTTCGTTGAGCGGCATCGGGCGTTTGGGGTCGTTCTTCCTTCAGTTTCACGTGAAACACCGCGGGTTACGTCGATCCGAGAGTTGTGGACTTCGCGCTGCGCCCCGCGTTGAAGCCGTACAGGCCAGCGATCGAGCATTTCGACATTTCGGACGAGCACATTGCGCGGTACGGACTCGCTGAACGCAGATCTCTGGGTTCTTTTTCGGGGTCTGCTGATTACTCTATCGCCGGGTGGCTAGGCCTCATCCCCGGCTTCGAAACGTGCAAACGCGCGGGGTGGTCCCGCTTGACCAGGGGCCGCTATCTTTCGGTCCTATGCTGAGCGATAGTAGGGACGTCTGTTTCACGTGAAACGACCGGTGACAGTCTCTCCCAAGAACTCGGCCGCGCTCACCGCTTTACGCGCACTTCTGGAGGACACGCTGTGGCGATCGGCCTACCCTAGGAGGATCAGGGAGCGTCCTCTTCGAGTCCGCTGCCGCCAGGCGGTACCTCAGCGCCCCTGATCGAGAAGCCGTGCTCGTTCCGCCTGATTCAGTCGGCGACGGTGAACAGCTGAGGATTCGTCGAACTCTGCCCTGCTGAACGTTGGTCATGGTGCGGCACAAGGCGACAAGAGTTTCATTTGCACCTGGGCGGTTCCAAGATTCACTCTGGCAGAGGAAATTCCCCCTTCACTATGGGCCCCAGTGAGCTTTGTGCGGATCCAATGGCTTGCTCGGTAACCGCAAGAGCCAATACGTCGGGAAATCAGATGTCGTGCTGCTCGAGTTGGAATGCACAGGGATCCGCTGCAGTGTTTACCAGACGCTCATGGAGTAGTTGACCGGCGCGAGCACCTCCGATTGAGCGTAAACCGTGCATCGTTGAAGCAGCCGCTGATGACCGACGACAGATGTGGCCCTTATGGATCGTCCACACCTTTTTGACCGCGCTCATCACGATGCTCTGGACGGCAGCAGCAGGTCGGATACGTGTCGTTTCACGTGAAACAGGCTCAGGTGTTCGGATCGGCACCTACGTCCACGCCAGCGATCTGGTACTCAACCCTACGACGTCCTCAATGTAGCTACGCATGATCATCGTAAATTTGCAGCGTTTCACGTGGAACCAACCGGCGGGACGGGGCTTACCGGGGCGCGCGGAGCATCGTGCTCTGAGGTCGATTCGTAAAGACATTTCGTCAACGAGTGTATCGACGCCTCGTCCGCTAGCGGTGAGATGACGTCGGGGGTCTGAGGTGTGAGCCTGAGTCGGAGGATCAGGGGCAGCGATGCGCGACGAGCTCGAAAGACTGAGCTTCGCGTGCGGATGTAGACGCCGGCTTCTGACGCTTGGACCTTACGCTGGGCCAGGGTTGATCGGGAGCGACGATATGATGTGAAGCCATCCCACAATAAGGCGGCGGCCGGAAGCGAACTGGTCGCGGGTTCACCGCATCATCCGGCCCGTCGAGTGACGTCCCACGAGGAAGGTTCCAGGGAAGGCGCGGTGGTCAGTGAATTCCAACACCGACGCGACGTATGCGGGGCCCTGTTGCTCGAGCGGGCGCCACAGCACATGTTTTAACGGTGTTCAAGGCCGGACAACGCTCCTTTCGCCGGCAGATGTGGGGTGGCCGATGTTCGGGGTTTCACGTGAAACTACACCAAGCGCCACGCGTCGTGAGTTGTCGGCTTTGCTCGGGCTGTCGGTACATCGATGTGTAGCTTTACGGCGACGTGGTGACATTCACGCTTGCAGGACCAGCACCCCGACGACGTCCAAAGACAGCCCGCCGACTGCGGGAGACGTTCGTCCGTCGGTCACGGCCTGGAGTGTCACACAAGGAGGGGCCCATCACACAAGGAGGGGCCCATCAGAACATCTGATGGGCCCCTCCTCCCTAACAAGCAGTCGTCAGTTGATGAAGGCTGCGAACTCCTGCTCGAGGACCTGCTTGGGCTTGGCGCCGATCGATGTTGCAGCCACTTCGCCGCCATTGAAGACGTAGACGGCCGGGATCGAGGTGATGCCGTACTTGGCCGCGATCGCGGGGTTGTCATCGACGTTGACCTTGACGACGTCGATCTTCTCGGCGTGCTCGGCTGCGATGTCGTCGAGGATCGGGGAGAGCATACGGCAGGGGCCGCACCATTCTGCCCAGAAGTCGACAATGACCGGCTTGCTTGCCTGAAGGACGTCCGCGTCGAAGGACGCGTCTGTCACATCTTTTGCGTTGCTCATATCATGCTCCTTGAGGTTGGCGGTTAGAGGGAAGCTGTTTCGGACACGGCCTCGGCGGGAGGAGTCGGCACCCGTGCGGCCGTGTTCTCAGGGCTGACGTTGTCCGCCAGGTAGTGCTCCACGTCGAGGGCTGCGACACATCCACTGCCTGAGGCGGTGATGGCCTGGCGATACGTGGGATCGATCACGTCACCCGCCGCGAAGACGCCGGCAATCGAGGTCTTCGACGTACGACCCTGGACCGCAATGGTTCCCTCGGTGGTCAGTTCGAGCTGGTCCTTCACGAGATCGATCCGTGGGTCGTTGCCTATGGCAACGAAAAGACCGGTGATCTCGAGATCGGTGGTCGTTCCGTCCCGGGTGTCCGCGACTTTCACCCCGGTGACCTTGTCCTTACCGTGGATGCCCACCACCTCCGAGTTCCAGAGGAAGCGGATCTTCTCGTGAGCGAAGGCGCGGTCCTGCATGATCTTGGAGGCGCGAAGGGAATCCCTCCGGTGGATGACGGTGACGGAACGGGCGAACTTGGTCAGGAAGAGTGCCTCCTCCATGGCAGAGTCGCCGCCACCCACCACCGCGATGTCCTGGTCGCGGAAGAAGAAGCCATCACAGGTGGCGCACCAGCTCACGCCCCTACCGGAAAGACGCTTCTCGTCATGGAGGCCGATCTCGCGGTACTCCGAACCGGTGGAGATGATGACCGCCCGGGCGAGGTACTCCTCGCCCGTACCGATCGTCAGCTTCTTGATGTCACCGCTGAGTTCCGCGGAGACGACGTCCTCGAACAGGATCTCCGTGCCGAACCTACGGGCCTGCTTCTCGAACTGCTCCATGAGGTCCGGCCCCATGACGCCCTCCGGGAAACCCGGGTAGTTTTCGACGTCCGTGGTGTTCATCAGTTCACCGCCGGCCTTGACCGAGCTGGCCAGCATGACGGGCTTGAGGTTGGCACGTGCGGTGTAGACGGCGGCCGTGTAACCGGACGGACCGGATCCTACGATGATCACATCGTGGATCTTCGGTTCACTGCCTGAGACATCGGCGGTGGGGATCTCCACCTGGGCGTCGGTATGCGTTGTCACGTTCTCGAAAGACCTTTCTGTCTTCTCATGCGCTGGTACGGCCGAATGGGTATATCAGCGGACACCTTCCAGAACGACACCGGGATGGTAGATATTCCGTTCTGGTCAGTGTCCTGCTGGCTGCCGGCCGAGGGTACGTGGACCACCGGGGTGTGTGCTCAATCGACCTCGATCTCCGCGATCCGGAGACCGAAGGGGAACTGCGCCTGGATGGCCAGGCGGGGTAACTGGGTGAAGTTCACGATCACGTACTGCGCCGTCGGTTGTCCGGTGGCACCTTCGGGAATCGGCAGCGTCACGGTAGGGGCAGTGAAACTCCCCTGTGCGATATCCTCGGCACCTTCGAGGGAGGGCTGGTCGTTGAGCAGTACGGAGAAGCTGCCACCGGAACCATTGAGCTGCGTGATCGACACCTCGGAGACCGTCGACTCCTCCTCGAGTTGCAGTACGAGCGCCAGGTTCGAGGCGAGCCCCCCGAAGGTGTCGCTCGCGTACACCTGGTTGCCCCAGAAGGTGGTGAGATCACCGTCGATGATCAACGGGAGCGTGCCGTCGTTGCCTGCGTCCAGTGCCTGATTGTCGGGAACGACGCGGAGGATGTCGGCCACCACCGGGGTCACGGGCTCAGGGGTGGGAGCCGCGGAGGCAGTGGCGGGAGGCGCGGTGGTTTCGGGTGCGGCCGCTTCGCTGGTGACCTGCTCCACCGGAGCGTCGGCCGAGTTGTTGCGGCTGGTCAGTCCTCCCAGCGTCGTGGCCGCGATGACGACGGCGATCACGAGCCCCACGGTGAGCACGGCTCCGACGAGCAACCGGGTGAACTTGCGCCCGCCCCCGTCACCGTCCTCGTACTCGTCGTACTCGTCCGGTCCGACGTCGTCGGGTTCGTCGTACTGGTCGTCCGACAACGGGAAGTAGGACGCGCTGCGTCCGGGTTGCCCGGCAGCCGTCGCGGCTGCGACACCTGCGGCTCCTCCCACGGCATAGCGCTGATCCTCGTCCTGCGGCTGCTCGCGAGCTTCGGTGGAGCTACCTGCCGAGGCCGTGGCGCCGCCCGGGCGTCGGGCGGGTGGCGGGGGGACCGAGTGGGTGGACCGCGGATTCGGAGTGGAAGCGGCGGGAACCGGCGGAAGAGCCGAGGTGTCGTCCTGGCGGTCGGCGTCCGGAGCATCGTCCGTCTCCTGACGGCCGAAACGGCGCGCGAGCCCGGCCAGGCGTGACGGACGGTGCTGGTCCTCGTCCGTCACGTCGTACTCGTCCCCGTGGGTCTCGGGCTCCGTGGAGCGGTTGTGCCCGAAGATCTCCGAACCCAGGGTATCGGTGAAGAAGGGCTCCACGAACGGCACATCGGTCTCGGGCTGCACCTCCCGCTGCACGATCAGATCGAGCATGTCGGCGGCGGGCGCCCGATTGGTCACCAGGTAGGTACCTGACTCGGTGATGCTGAGATCGAGGACCTGGATGTTCTCGTCGCGATCGCCGGAGGCGAGTGCCCTGGCGGTGGCGGTCACCTGCTCGGCGTTGCCGGTCGAGGCCACGAGGATACTGACAGGTCGATTGAGCACCTGGTCCACGCCGTCGAGCACGAGATCCTTGTCAGCAGAGGCCAGTACATAGGCGGTCACCTTGTAGCGGCCGCCCAGCACTGAGCCGACGTCTACTGCTTCTGGCACGTGTTCCTCCCGGAGAACCCTGGCTGATGTGTAACCATGCTACCCGCCGGGCTTTCTCCGCCGGCGTGCAGCATCACGAGGCGCTTCGCCGGAATCGGGCCATGAGCGGCCGGACGAGTTGTTCCAGTTCCGCCACCCGGAGCACCTTGAGCATCACGAAGTAGACGGCTGACATGGTGAGGCCGCCGAGGGCGAGAACCATGAGGGCGTTGAGCTTGGACTGCCAGAGGAATCCACCGAGGTCGTAACCGCCGAACCCCCAGCACAGGACCGAACCGACAGCGGCCGCGACGATCCCGGCGACCACGAGCCGCACGTGTACGTCGAAGACGTGGCCCGCACCGTAGAAGCCGATCTTGCGGGTGAGGAAGAGGTGGCTGATGATGACGGCGGCCACGTTGCCGACCGAGTAGGCGATGGCAAGCATCGGCACGATGTACTGGGGGTCGAACAGGCCCGCCACGACGGCGAGGACCACGCCGATGACGGAGAGGATCAGCTGGATCTTGAGCGGCGTCTTCACGTCCTCGCTGGCGTAGAAGACACGGTTGAGGAAGAAGTTCGCGCTCAGGAACGGTGCCCCGATGGCGAGGATGGAGATGATCACGCCATTGATGGCGGCGCTCTCGGCCGACTCGCTGAACAGCATGCCGAGGGGCCCGGCGAAGGCCAGGAGGGCAGCGGACCCGAAGACCGTGGCCACCCCGATGATGCGCAGCCCCTGGGAGAGCGTTGCTCTCACCGCGGGCAGATTGTTGTCCGCATGGGCCGAGGACAACTGGTTGAACATCACCGTCGCCAGCGAGAGCGCGATCACGGCGTGGGGCAGCTGGTACACCATGGCACCGAACTCGAGGTTCGTCGAGCCGGCGATCTGCAGGGGAGGATCCTGTGCGAGCAACGCCGGCCGGGCGTCGGAGGCGATCGTGGCGATCCGCTGGTTGACGAGATAGAGGCCGTTGCCCACGAGCATGGTCACGATCGTCACGGATGCCAACCTGCCGGTCTTGCCGAGCCCTGTTCCACGGATGCCGAACTTGGGTCGTAGGCCGAGGTTCAGGCGCTTCAGCGGGACGAAGAGAACCAGCGCCTGGATGACGATGCCGAGCGTGGTGCCGCCGGCCAGCAGCACGGTCTGGGCCGGCGTCCAGGTGTCGGGGCTGTGCCGCTCCGCCTGCTCGCTGCCCATGAGGGCGATGAAGACCACCAGGAACCCGATGGACACGATGTTGTTGACCACGGGAGCCCACATATAAGGGCCGAAGGATCCATTGGCGTTGAGGATCTGACCGGTCACCGCGTACATGCCGTAGAAGAAGATCTGCGGCAGGCACCAGTAGGCGAAGGCCGTGGTGAGTGTGAGGTTGGCCCCCGTGAGGCTCGTGGTGATGTTGACGATCACCGGCGCGGCGAGGGTCACGAGGACGGTGAGAACGAGCAGGGCCGCCGCGGCCAGGGTCATGAGCCTGCTGACGAAGTCGGAACCCCGATCCGGCAGCCTGCTGGCACGAATGATCTGCGGTACCAGCACCGCATTGAACACGCCGCCGGCGAGCATCAGGTAGAGGAAGTTCGGGAGGTTGTTCGCGGAGGTGAAGAGATCCGACACCTGGCCGGTAGCACCGATCGCGGTGGCGAGCAGTGCCACCCGGACGAGGCCGAGGAGCCGCGAGACCAGAGTCCCCGCGGCCATGATCGCACTGGAGCGCGCGGTGGATCCACTGCGTGGAGCCGAGGGGTCCGGGCGATGGGTGTGGCCGACGTCCTGCTGGGGAACCGAGGCTGTATTTGTGTCCGACATCGTTCTTATGTTCTCACCCGTGGAACGGCCCGTGCGCCCACCGGGGCAACGACGACGGGGCGGGTGCCGCCGGGAAGCGCCGGGTCAGAGGTGCTCGGGGAGGACTTCCCGAGCGAGATCGGCGATGCGGCGCTCGTTCGGGAAGGAGAGCCTGCGACCGAGTTCCTGCAACGGAACCCAGGCCACGTCCACGGCTTCGTGGTCGGGATCGTTCTCGATGGTCAGGAAACCACCCGTACTGATGAGGAGGAAGTGGTGAACGGTCTTGTGGACCCGATGGCCGCTCACTGTGAACCAGTAGTCGATACTCCCCAGCGCCGAGACGATCCTGCCCTCGATCCCGGTTTCCTCCGCGATCTCACGAACAGCAGCTTCCTCGCTGTTCTCCGCTCCCTCGGGGTGTCCCTTGGGCAGGCACCACTCGAGCCGTCCGCCGCGATTCAGACGGGCGATGATGGCCACGTCGAGCGATTCCTTGGTGGTGTCCACCACGATCCCGCCGGCCGACACCTCCTCCACCGTGGGCAGTTGCTGCTGCACGGCAGGCATACCCGTGGTTCCCATTGACACGGTCAAGGGGGTGCGTTTCGGAGCACTTGGAACGGGTCGGTCCATGAACCCACTCTAACTATCTTTAACCGCGGACGATGACGGCACAGCGCTGGTGGAAGCGTCCGCGCGGGTCTGCTTCTCCGCCGCTACGCGGTGTGGAGAACACGGGCTGATCTGGCACCCTTAAGGAACTATGGCGCACCTGCTGGACACCTCGACCCTGACCGCTCCCCTCCCTCCCGTGGTCCTCGAGGTAGGTCGTCTCTTCGAAGCCGCAGGCCATGAACTGTCCCTCGTGGGCGGACCGGTACGGGACCTCTTCCTCGGCAGGGTCTCCCCGGACCTCGACTTCACCACAGACGCCGATCCGGACCAGACCCTCGCCGTCATCAAGCGATGGGCGGACGCGCACTGGGAGATCGGACGCGCCTTCGGCACGATCGGGTTGCGCAAGGACGGGTACCAGATCGAGATCACCACCTACCGCGCGGAGGCCTACGATCCCACCTCCAGGAAGCCCGCGGTGGCCTTCGGGACCAGCCTCGAGGACGACCTGCTGCGGCGGGACTTCACGATCAATGCCATGGCGCTCCGGTTGCCCTCGCTCGATCTCGTGGACCTGTTCGGTGGAGTGAAGGACCTTCACGCGGGCATCCTGCGGACGCCGGGGACGCCGTCGTCGTCGTTCTCCGACGATCCGCTGCGGATGATGCGCGCAGCACGGTTCGCCGCCCAGCTGGGAGTCACGGTCGCACCCGAGGTGTCTGCCGCAATGACCGCGATGGCGGAGCGCATCTCCATCATCTCCGCCGAGCGTGTGCGCGACGAGCTGGTGAAGCTCATCGGGGGTACGGCGCCCGACGCCGGGATCAACCTGATGGTGGAGACGGGCCTCGCTGACCACGTGTTGCCCGAGGTCTCGGCGCTGCGGCTGGAGACGGACGAGCACCACCGCCACAAGGACGTGTACCAGCACTCGCTCACCGTGCTGCGTCAGGCCTGCTCCCTCGAGACCGGGGACGACGGGCCGGTACCCGGGCCCGACGTCGTGCTCCGGCTCGCGGCGCTCCTGCACGACATCGGCAAGCCGGCAACGCGGAAGTTCGAGCCCGGAGGGGCGGTGAGCTTCCGCCACCACGACGCCGTGGGGGCGAAACTCGCCGCCAAGCGCCTGCGTACACTGCGGTTCGACAACGACACGATCAAGGCCGTTTCCCGGCTCGTGGAACTCCACATGCGGTTCTACGGATACGGCGAGGCGGGCTGGAGCGATTCCGCCGTGCGGCGATACGTCAGCGACGCCGGTCCGTTGCTCGAGCGATTGCACCGGCTCACACGCTCCGACGTCACCACGCGGAACCGTCGCAAGGCCGAAAGACTGGCATTCGCCTACGACGATCTCGAGGCGCGGATCGCGGTCCTCGCAGAGCAGGAGGAACTGGCCTCGATCCGGCCGGATCTCGACGGCCAGCAGATCATGGCACTGCTCCACATCCCACCCGGGCCCGTGGTGGGCCGCGCGTACCGGTTCCTTCTCGAGGAACGGATGGAGCACGGCCCACAGGAGCCTGCAGAGGCCGAGACCACACTCCGCCGATGGTGGAGCGAACAGCCCGAATTTCAGGAGAGCACAGCATGAAGCACATGACGGGCGCAGCAGCACCGGATCTCACCCCTGCCGGGACACCGCTCCCGCGGTTGTGGCTCCTGCGGCACGGTGAGACCGAGTGGTCGAGGGACGGACGGTACACGGGCCTCACCGATCTTCCGCTCACGCAGCACGGCGAGGAGCAGGCGACGGCGGCGCGCGGGCAGCTCGCGGGCGTGGACTTCGGTCTCGTGCTCACCTCACCCCTGCAGCGCGCGGTCAGGACCGCTGAACTCGCGGGCTTCCCCGACGCCGAAGTACTGCCGTTCGCGCACGAGTGGGACTACGGCGACAACGAGGGCAGAGACAGCGCGCAGGTGCGCAAGGAGAACCCCGGCTACCTCATCTGGAACGACGGCGCCCCGAACGGCGAGACGCTGGACCAGGTCTCGGCGCGCGCCGACCGCGTGATCGCCCGGGTGCAGGCCGGCTGTGGCACCCCGGCGGACGGGAATCCGGACGCCGAGCCCGTGGAGAACGCGCTCCTCGTGGCGCACGGGCATTTCCTGAGGGTGGTCGCCGCGCGGTGGCTGCAGTTCGACGCCATCGAGGGGCGGCGTTTCGTACTCGGTACCGCTGCCGTGTGCGCACTCGGGTGGGACAAGCGCACGCCTGCGATCGTGCAGTGGAACCTCTAGCCGTTCTTCGGCCCTGACACGTGCCGCGGCGTGCGATACACGAAACGCCGCAATGCCTCCTCGAAGGGGCCGGTGCCGAACCGGCGGAGGACCAGCCTGCTGGTTCCGATCTGCACCGCGAACAACGCGACGACCATCAGGAGCACCGCCGGGAAAGGGACCCGGTCCATCAGGCCGAGCCCGTAACCGGTGAACACCAGGCAGAGGATCACCGACTGCATCAGGTAGTTGGTCAGGGACAGTCTGCCCACCGGGGCCAGGATCGCGGTGACGCGGTCCCCACCGCGGGCGCGGAGCAGCAGCAGGATCGCCGCCGCGTAGCCGAGTGTCACGAGGGGGGACGCCACGACCGAGATGGGTGTGGCGAACAGCGAGACCCCGGCACTGCTCCCGTAGGTGGAGAGGTACGCCTGGACGACCGATCCTGCGAGCCCCAGCGGGAGGGCCAGGAGGACGACGCGGCGCAGGACCTGCGGTGCAGGCGCCTCCGGCCGGAGGACCCCGAGTGTCGCCAGAGCATGACCCGCGTAGAAGGCCGCGAGGGCCAGGGGCCCCTGGAAGACCACCACGGAGGGCAGCACGACGCCGTACGCCTCAGCGTTCGCGGCGAAGGCGCCGGCTGCGTCCGAGGAGGATACCGCCGCTTCCCTCACTCCTGACCCCGCATCTCCCTCCAGGAGGATGACCACGGCGGAGATGGCCAGCAGCAGCGCCACCGCAGCGGTGATGGCCACCGCGACCCGGATTGCTGTCCGCGCGGAACCCGGGCGGAAGGCGAGCAGGAGGGTACCTGCGATCGCGTAGGTCAGGAGGATGTCCCCATAGAACAGGGTCACGCCATGGAGGACCCCGAGTACGGCCAGGAAACCCAGACGGCGGGTAGTGCGGCGCACGGCGTCGCTCTGCCCGGCGGGAAGGGACACAGCAAGGCCGTATCCGAACAGGAGCGAGAACAGCAGGTAGAACTTGCCTTCGAAGAAGGTGGCCACGAGGAAGCGGATCGCACGGTCGATGCCCGTGCCGGTGGAAGGATCAGGCCCTCCCTGCAACGTGCCGGAATCCGCGAAGAACCACACATTGACCGTGAGAATACCGAGAAGAGCGAAACCACGCAGTGCATCCACTTCCGCAACCCGTGGTTCTCCTGGAATCGGATGAGGCATGTAATTCCCTTTCCGACAGAATTCCTGGATAAACCCACCGAAGGGCTATGCCGATGCGTAGTTCATACGGTAGCTTTGTCTACATGCCATTGGGCCTTCCCAACCCGTACCCCGGGGGAAGTGATGGCACGTCAACCGTAGGTGCGAGTAAAGAAATGGAGGTGAGGATTGTGAGTATCGAAATCAGTGGAGTATTTGCCCGCCGCACCAATCCCGCCTTCATGTTCCGTACGCACTAGGGAGCAGTCACGCCGGTCCTGACCGGTCGTCCTCGAAGAATATCCCGCGCCAGGCGCGGCTCCCTCGTCTTCATTCTCTGCAGTAATGCCATTTATCGGCATTATTCGCTGTCGCACCTACCGAGAGTTCTCCCATGTCCGATGCACAGCCCCTTCCTGCCCACTTCCCGCCGGGTCACCCGCCATCACCCGACGCGCCACCCACTTCCGCACGCGGTGAGTTCATTCTGAGCGGCACCCTGACGCCGCTGGTGCCCGGCGCAGAGCCCGTCCAGGATCTACCGGGCGCCCCCGCGGAGCCCATGCCTGCATTCCATGCCCGGCCAGAGGTCAAGGGGATGCTCGAAAGATGGCGGAACCGCGTCTCACTGTACGGCTGGATCCTGAGTTCGCCGTCGGGTTCCCGTCAGAATGCGGAGCGGTTCGTCCTGCCCCAGCACACCATGTACATCAAGTAGGGGTCTCCGGATGACCCTTGATCCGACTCCTCCCAAAGCCCGCGCTTCACAGCGCGGGCTTCGCTGGTCGGGGCCCGTCCCCGAGCCGGAACCGGCTTCGGTGCCGGAATGTGCCGCCCGCGCGCCGCGTTGTAGGGTCAGGAGGGTCATGGGACCGGAACCTCACGTGCATCCGGTCGGGAAGGAGCGGATGTGTCCGGCGTTCGCCGTGTGGCCATGCTCTCCCTGCACACCTCTCCCCTCGAACAACCGGGCGCCGGTGATGCCGGCGGGATGAACGTGTATGTCCGCAGCACTGCCCTCGAGCTGGCGAAACTCGGCATCGAGGTGGAGATCTTCACCCGGGAGACCGGTCAGGGCAGGCCGCGACGCGAGAAACTCGGCGACGGGGTGGTGGTCCACCACCTGACGGCCGGTCCGCGTGGCCCGCTCCCCAAGGAGGCGCTACCCGGCCTCGCGGAGAGTTTCGCCGACGCCATCGCGGAGGTGTCCGGTCTGCTCTCCGAGGGCCACTTCGATGTGCTGCACTCCCACTACTGGGTCTCCGGAGTCGTGGGGCTGACGGTGAGCAAGGCACTGAACATTCCCCTCGTCCATTCGATGCACACCATGGCCAAGGTCAAGAATCTCCGGATGAAGGCCGTGGGTTCGCCGGAGCCTGTCGAGCGGATCGTGGGCGAGCAGTCCATCGTGGACGGCGCTGCCCGTCTGGTGGCCAATACGAGTACCGAGGCCGCCGAACTGGAGTCGCTGTACGGGGCTGCCACGGACCGCATCGACATCGTGGCCCCGGGTGTCGATCTGGCCACGTTCCACCCGGGCGATCGGCGGGCCGCACGGAGTGCCCTGGCCTTCTCCGCCGATCAGTACCACGTGGTCTTCGCCGGGAGGATCCAGCGGCTCAAGGGTCCCCAGGTGTTGGTGGCCGCAGCCGCCGAGCTGCGCCGACGCCGCCCTGACATCTCCCTGACCGTCAGCATCCTCGGGGCCGGCAGCGGATCGGAGGCGCTCGCCCTGCAGCCCCTGATCGACGACGCCGGACTCCATGACGAGGTGCGCCTCTATCCTCCGGTCACCGCGGCTCACCTGGCCCAGTGGTTCAGGGCGGCGGACGTGGTGGTCATGCCGTCCTTCAGCGAATCCTTCGGGCTGGTGGCCCTCGAGGCGCAGGCGTGCGGCACTCCCGTGGTCGCGGCCAACGTGGGTGGCCTCCCGCAGGCCATCAGTGCCGGGCGGAGCGGCCTCCTCGTGGAGGGCCACGGCGCGGCGGAGTGGGCCGAGGGCCTGGAGCGACTGTACGACGAGGTCCCACTGCGGGAGACGCTCGGACGGTTCGCGGCGATCCACGCGTTGGCCTTCGGCTGGCGACGCACCGCGTTGCTGACCGCCCAGAGCTACCGGACCGCCGTCGAGCGATTCGCCGCGGCGACCACACTGCCCTCCCAGGAAGGCACCGCGCCCTCCCCTCTAGGATAGGGACGGTGAATTCCACTGAGCTCGCCGAGTATCTCGACACCGTTCGTATCACGGGAGAGGTAGCCACCCCCCGGCAGGACAATCTGAAACACATGGTCCTCTTCCTCGAGGGCAATGAGAATCTCGAGTTCGGTGTCACCCGCACCCGGGACTGGACCTTCGACGAGGTCTTCGACCTCATGCACGAGCGTGTGGGTACCAGCGCGGACCGCGGGCACGTGGAGGGTCAGGACACCATCGACGCGGGCAAGTGCGTGGCGGCACTCGACCGTTTCGCGGATCGCCTGGCGGATTCGGTCCATCGAGGCGAGCGGATCCTGTTCGCCACGGGCCATCCCGCCGGATTGCTGCCCGTTCATGCTGCTTTCGCACGCGCGGCTGCAGCCGGAGGAGCCGTGGTGGTGCAGGTGCCGGAGGGCAGACGTTTCCTCGCGGGCGACATCCGCCAGATCTTCGGCGTGCTCGTGTGGCATCAGCACGGCGGCCTCATGCACACGCATTTCCCGGCCCCCATGCGACTGAGTCTCGAGACCCTCGAGGAAGAGGGCATCGCAGTACCGGATCTCGTGGTGGCCGATCACGGCTGGGCCGGCCAGGCAGCCAGCTCGGGTATCCCCACCATCGGCTTCGCCGATTGCAATGACCCAGGGTTGTTCGTCTCCGAGGCCCAGGGGCAGGTCGAGGTCGCCGTGCCATTGGACGACAACGTCTGCCCGGGGCTGTACGAACCCCTCATCGCCTACGTGCTGGAGCGTGCCGGTCTACCACGGGTATGAGCGGGGGCGCGCTGGTAGGTTTGCCCCATGAGTGATCTCGACATCGCCCGCGCAGCGGCGGTCAGGCCCATTGAGGACATCGCCGAAGCCGCTGATATTCCTCGCGAGGCATTCGAGTTCCACGGTCGTTTCAAGGCCAAGATCGACCCCAGCCGCCTACCGGCTGGGCCAGGACGAGCCGGCAAGGTGGTCCTGGTCAGCGCCATGAGCCCGACTCCGGCGGGTGAAGGCAAATCCACCTGCACCGTGGGGCTCGCCGACTCCCTGGCCCGGGCGGGAGAACGCGTGATGATCGCCCTCCGCGAGCCGTCCCTCGGGCCTGTCCTCGGGATGAAGGGCGGTGCCACGGGTGGTGGATATTCGCAGGTACTCCCCATGGACGAGATCAACCTGCACTTCACCGGTGACTTCCACGCCATCACCTCCGCCAACAATGCGCTGGCAGCCCTGATCGACAATTCCATCCACCAGGGGAACGAGCTCGGCATCGATCCGCGCCGGATCACCTTCAAGCGGGTGCTGGACGTCAATGACCGCGCCCTGCGCGAGGTGGTGATCGGGCTCGGTGGCCCCACCCAGGGAACGCCGCGCCAGGACGGGTTCGACATCACCGTGGCCTCGGAGATCATGGCGGTGTTCTGCCTCGCGAAGGATCCCGAGGACCTGAAGACCCGCCTCGGCGACATCACGTTCGGCTACAGCTATGACCGTACGCCCCTCACCGTGCGGGAGCTGGGGGTCGAGGGCGCCCTCGCCCTGCTGCTCAGGGATGCGATCAGGCCCAATCTGGTCCAGACCATCGCCGGTACCCCCGCGCTGATCCACGGGGGTCCGTTCGCCAACATCGCCCACGGCTGCAACTCCGTGATCGCCACGCGGACCGCGCGGCAACTCGCGGACATCGTGGTCACCGAGGCAGGTTTCGGTGCTGATCTCGGTGCGGAGAAGTTCATGGACATCAAGGCCCGGGCCGCGGACCTCTCGCCCGACGCCGTTGTGCTCGTGGCTACCCTCCGCGCCCTGAAGATGCACGGAGGTACGGCCAGAACGGATCTCGACGCTCCCGACGTCGATGCTCTCCGTGCAGGAACGGCGAATCTGCTGCGGCATGTGCGCAACATCGAGAAGTTCGGGATCTCCCCCGTGGTGGCGGTCAACCGGTTCGGGTCCGACTCGCCCGACGAGCTCGACTGGCTGCTCCGCTGGTGTGACGGTGAGGGTATCGATGCAGCCGTCGCCGACGTCTGGGGCCAGGGCGGCGGCGGCCCGGGTGGGGACGAGCTCGCGGCGAAGGTTCTGGCGGCCCTGCAACGGCCCGTCGAGTTCACACCGCTCTATCCGCTCGACCAACCGGTCGAGGACAAGATCCGCACGATCGTGCAGGAGATCTACGGCGCGGACGACGTCGAGTTCTCCGCCCAGGCCCGCCGGCGATTGAACGAGATCGAGGCCAATGGATGGGCCGGGCTTCCCGTGTGCATGGCGAAGACCCAGTACTCCTTCTCCGACGACGCGAATCTTCTGGGCGCTCCCGTCGGATTCACCGTCCACGTGCGCGATCTGATCCCGAAGACGGGTGCAGGCTTCATCGTGGCCCTGACCGGATCCGTGATGACCATGCCGGGACTACCGAAGGAGCCGGCTGCCCTGCGGATGGACGTGGACGCGCAGGGGAACGCCGTCGGGCTGTTCTGAACCGTGCTTGCCCTTCGGCGAGATCCTCAGGGAAGTCCTCGGGATGATCGGCCGACACTCAGCGCAGGAGCCCTGCGAGGTCGTGGTCGGACGGTCAGATAGAGTGCCGACACGCTGAGGGCCACGAACGCCGCAGCCGACCAGGCGGTCGAGGGACTGTCCACGAGGAGACGCGGAATGAGCCGGGACGGTACGGCGGCAGCGAAGAAGAAGGCGATCAGCAGTCCGAGATAGCTTCCGACCATGTTCATGAAGTGCGCTTGTCGGTTGCCCCGCACCGCGCCGAGAATCCCGAGGGTCACCGTGACCACGGTGAAGGCGGAGAGTGCGTGCAACCAGCTGAAATGACCTTCGTCCCGGATCCAGAAGCTGCTGATGCAGACGTAGTACATGGATGCCGCCCAGGTGTAGCCGAGAATGCGGTGGGTCCGGTCGCGCCGGCGGCGAAGGAGGTTGATCGGTCCGATCAGCAGGGCGAAGAGCGCCGTGACGACGTGCGTGACGAGGAGCGCGTTCCAATCCATGCAGTTAGGATAGTTCGACTATCCAATCCTGGATACCTAGGTAGCAGGACCTCCCGGAACTATCCGGTGGGATGAGGAAAGGCGGACTCCATGCGACTCGGGGAACTGAGTGAGCAGACCGGGATCAGCCCCGCGAGTATCAAGTTCTACCTGCGGGAGGGTCTGCTCGATGCCGGGGAACGGATCAATCCGACCAGGGCTGCGTACGGTGAGAAGCATGTGCAGCGCCTCCTGATGATCCAGGTGCTCCGGTCCAGCATCGGCCTCGGCCTCGAGGACATCCGCCGGATCATCGACGCCTCGGCAGGAGCAGACACCTCGCAGGAGCAGCGGCTGGCGCTCCTGGAGACACTGCAATCGGTGGTTCTGGGTCTCGAGGCCGGGAAGCCCGGAGGATCGACGGCCGGTGACGGCCTGATACGGGACATGAAGTGGCCGGACGTGCGCAGTGATGCCCGCGACGCCGTCGATCGGCAGTTGACCGCCATGGAAGCGCTCGGCGCAGCGGTGGAACCGCGCACCCTGGCTGCCTATGCACGGGCAGCCGACGCCATCGCGGACGCGCAGTTGTCCTACTCGGACACGCAGGGGAGCGTGGAGGATCTGATCATCACCGCCGCCATCGGTATGCACACGCACACGCAGCTCATCGTGAAGCTCGTGGGGCTCGCACAGGCGAGTCATTCGATCAGGCGGTACGGCGGGGCCGGAGATGCGTCACCTCAGGCAGGACCGGTACGGCGCACGCCGCACCGGTCCTGAGGACGGTCAGCGGTCCACGTCACCGCGGATGAATGCCTCCACCTTCTGGTGGGCGATGTCATCCGCGTACTGCTCCGGTGGCGACTTCATGAAGTAGCTCGACGCAGAGAGGATGGGTCCGCCGATTCCGCGGTCCAGCGCGATCTTGGCCGCCCGGATGGCGTCGATGATCACACCGGCCGAGTTCGGGGAGTCCCAGACCTCGAGCTTGTACTCCAGGGAGACGGGGGCGTCACCGAAGTTGCGGCCCTCGAGGCGGACGAACGCCCACTTGCGGTCGTCGAGCCAGGCCACATAGTCCGAGGGACCGATGTGGACGTCATCGGCACGGAGTTCCGCCTTGACGTTCGAGGTCACCGCCTGGGTCTTCGATACCTTCTTGGACTCGAGACGGTCGCGCTCCAGCATGTTCTTGAAGTCCATATTGCCACCGACGTTCAGCTGGTAGGTGCGGTCCAGTGTGACACCGCGGTCCTCGAACAGCTTCGCCATGACGCGGTGGGTGATGGTGGCGCCGATCTGGCTCTTGATGTCGTCACCCACGATCGGGATGCCCGCCTCGGTGAACTTGTCGGCCCACTCCTTGGTGCCGGCGATGAAGACGGGCAGTGCGTTGACGAAGGCCACTCCGGCGTCGATCGCGCACTGCGCGTAGTACTTGGCGGCGTGTTCGGAACCGACCGGGAGGTAGCAGACCAGGACGTCCGCCTTCGACGCCTTCAGCTGGCCCACGATGTCCACGGGCTCTTCGTCAGATTCGACGATGGTCTCGCGGTAGTACTTCCCGAGGCCGTCGAGGGTGTGCCCGCGCTGTACCACCACACCGGTGGGAGGAACATCGGCGATCTTGATGGTGTTGTTCTCGCTGGCACCGATCGCTTCGGCGAGATCGTGTCCCACCTTCTTGCCGTCGACGTCGAACGCCGCCACGAACTCGACATCACCCACATGGTACTTCCCGAACTCGACGTGCATGAGGCCGGGAACGGTCCCCGTCGGGTCCGCATCGCGGTAGTAGTGCACGCCCTGTACGAGCGAAGCAGCACAGTTGCCGACGCCGATAATTGCCACACGAATGGGGTTCTGTCCCACGGATCTCCTCGAAAAGCCTCTTGAATATGCCCTGGCCGGTATCGCCCCGGGCGCGGTTGGCAGGGATGCCAGTCTACGTCGGGTTCACAACGCCGTTGGCTGCCGTACCATTCCCCGCCGTCTCCCTGTGCTCGCGCGGAGCGGTCCGAGTCCACCCCATCGGTGTGGCACCGGCGGCTAGGCTCGTCCCATGATCTCGGGTACGGAACCACGCGGACCCTTCCGCATCAGCGTTCCTTCCCGGACCGATCCCGTGCTCGCACCACTCGTGGAGGGAATCGGCGGACCGCTGGGCAGGCACTCCGACCCCGGGCGGGTTCCTCCCTCCTGGTTCTCCGTGGAACGCGTGCTCATCATCCTCACCGTCGGAGCCGCGGTCCTCGCGGTCCTGGTGAAGAATCCCTGCCGCATCGAGGGGTGGTCGTCCCCCGACCATTTCTACCGCGCCTGCTACTCGGACTGGCCCGAGCTGTTCCGGAGCCGCGGTTTCGGGGAGGGGAACCTTCCGTTCATCACACCCGGCGTCCTGTTCGAGTACCCCGTGCTGCTGGGCCTGCTGGCCTCGGGTACGGCCGTGCTGGTGGACCTGCTGGCGCCGGGAGGCGATGCTCGCACCGGGTCACTCCTGTACTTCGACGTCAACGCGGTGCTCCTCGCCGGGGTGTGGCTCCTCACGGTCCTGGTGACGCTCCGCCTGTCCGGCCGTCGTCCCTGGGACGCGGCGATCGTGGCGGTCTCACCCGTGATCATCCTTTCGGGGACCATCAACTGGGACCTGTGGGCGGTGTTACTGGCCACCGTCGGCATGCTGGCCTTCGCGAGGGATCGTCCGGTGCTGGCGGGCATCCTCTGGGGCCTGGGCACCGCGGTGAAGCTCTACCCGATCCTGCTGCTCGGGGCCGTCCTGGTGCTGGCGCTCCGCACCGGACGGTACCGGCCCCTCGTCCTGAGCGCCTCGGGTACCGCCGCGGCCTGGCTCGCGGTCAATCTGCCCTTCCTGCTGCGCGATCCCACGGGCTGGGCCTATTTCCTCACCTTCTCCGAGACGCGCACCGCCGGGTTCTCCTCGGGGTGGTACGTGTACAACGAGATCGCCCGGCAGTCCGGTCTGCACGTCCTTTCCCCGTCGGTCATCAACATCGGGGCCGCGGTGCTGTTCCTCCTCGCCTGCGGAGCGATCGCCGTCCTCGGACTCCGAGCCCACCGGCGGCCGCGGGTCGCCCAGTTGGCGCTGTTGATCGTCGGCGCGTTCGTTCTCTGCAACAAGGTGTACTCACCGCAGTACGCGCTGTGGCTGATTCCCCTGATCGCCCTCGCGGTACCCCGATGGCGGGTGGTGCTCCTGTGGCAACTCGTCGAGATACTCCATTGGTGGGCCGTCTGGCTCTATCTCGGGGGTCAGACCGGCGGGGGACCGGCGGAGAACAATCTCGGATTGGATGTCTACTCCCTGGCCGTCCTGGCTCATATATTGGCAACGGCATGTGTTTTGGCGGTGGTCGTCCGGGACATCCGGTCCCCCCGGAAGGACGTGGTCCGACGCGCTGGTGTCGACGATCCGCAGGGTGGTCCCTTCGATCACAGTACGGACCGTGCGGGCAGGCGGACGGCGGCGAGGATCACCGTGCCGACCGAGGATCGCGGACGGAGCCCTGCCGGCCCGGCTCCGATAGTCTGGCAGGACCGCGCGGAGGGCTTCCCTGTTCCGGTCGCCCGGAGTACGGGCGCGGGAACCGTGCCCGGGCCCGGCTCCAGCGCATCCTCGACACCACCAGCGGAAGATCTTCAGTGAGTGCAGCACCCCTGACCTACACGCGGCTCGATCGCGACGACTTCGACGCGATCGCCGAGGCCCACCCTGACGTCGTCATCCCCCTCGAGCAGACGCCCTCCTGGGTGGACTTCGAGAACGCCCTGGGGCGTACACCCCTCGGCATCTGGGCGTATCGGGATGCCGCCGGCGAACTGATCGCCACCGCGAGCTTCCTCCAGGTGGTGAGGCGCTTCCGGGAGTCGGTGGTGGTGGTCAACGGCCCGGTCTGGTTCGCCGAGCGGACCCCGGTGGCCGAGAGGCTCCTGCTCGAGACCGTCCGCAGGCAATTCCTGGACTCGACGGAACTGAGCCCGCTGTACGTGCGGCTGCAGGTCGCCACGCTGCAGGCTCCGGCAACCGATCCGATCGAGCACGGGTGGTACGAGCGGGAGATCGTCGTGGATCTGACCCCTTCGGAGGGGGACATCCTGAAGAGCTTCCGGCCGAATGCACGCAACAGCATCCGCCGGGCGCAACGGAACGGCGTGGAGGTCCGTCATATTCCTCGAGAGGAATGGCTGGAGGTGTTCGCACACCAGCTGTATCCGATCATGCAGGAGACCGGCGAACGTGACGGCTTCCAGCCCTTCGACTCCCGCTACTACGAGACCCTGCTGACCGTGCTCGGGGAACATCTCCGCCTGCTCGTGGGGTACCAGGACGGTATTCCGTTGAGCTGGTTGATCACCACCGAATACCGGGGCTACTCGGTCTACTACTTCGCCGGGAGCACCCACGCGGCCCGTACCACCTTCGCCCCCTACCTGCTGCTCTGGGAGGCCTTCCGCACCCTCAGGGCGGCCGGCAACACCGCCTGCGGACTGACGGGGATCGTGAGCGAGAACTATCCGGGCCTCGCGAACGTCACCACGTTCAAGCGGAACTTCTCGAAGCAGGTGGTGGTGGTGCCCACCACCTACGACGTGCCGCTCCACCCGCTGCGCTACGCCGCCGTGGCTTCGATGCTGCGCGCGCGGCGCACGGCGCCCACCCTGGCGCGATCCGCCGCGGGACGGAGTGCGGCGCTGTTGCGTCGTGCACGTGCATCGCAGCAGCCCGTAGCGGACACCCCGAAGACCTAACGCCGGTGCGGGGCACACCCCGCGCCTGCAGGAGAGGAACCACCATGTTCGACGTCGAAGTTGTCGGTGCCGGTCCCAACGGTCTCGCGGCCGCCGTCGTCATGGCGCGGGCAGGCCTGTCCGTCCGCGTCCATGAGGCAGCGCCGACGATCGGGGGTGGGTCCCGGACCGTCGAGCTGATGGAGAAGGACCACCTGCACGATTTCTGTTCGGCAGTGCATCCCATGGCACTCGCCTCCCCGTTCTTCCGCGCGTTCGAATTGAGCAGGCGGATCGGGTTCGCCGTCCCGGAGGTCTCCTTCGCCCATCCGCTCGACGGTGGTCGGGCCGGAATCGCCTACCGCAGCATGGACAGGACCGTCGAAGGGTTGGGCGCGGACGGCGAGGCGTACCGGCGGCTCATCCAGCCGCTGAGCGAGCGCGAGGAGGCCATCCTGGCCTTCACACTGAACCATGTGGTGCGCATTCCCAGGAGTCCCGAAGCCGTCCTCCGGTTCGGGCTGGCCACCCTCGACCAGGGTCTGCCCTCGTGGAACCGCCGCTTCCGGACGGAGGAGGCGCGGGCGCTCGTCACCGGCGTGATGGCGCACCCGGTGGGTACGCTGCCCTCGCTCGCCGGAGCGGGGGCGGGGTTGGCGCTGAATCTCCTGGCCCACACGGTGGGCTGGCCGATTCCCGTGGGTGGGTCGCAATCCATCGCGGAGGCCATGGCCGTGGACATCCGGGAGCACGGTGGGGAGATCATCACGGACAGCAGGGTGCAGACGCTCGCCGAGGTGTCCGATGCCAAAGCCGTTCTCCTCGACGTCGCGCCCACTACGCTGAGCAGTATGTCCCGTGGGCATCTGCCGGCGGCCTACGAGGCGGCTCTCGGCGCCTTCACCTACGGCAACGCCGCCTGCAAGGTGGACTTCATCCTCTCCGGACCCGTTCCGTGGACGCACCCTGAACTGCACCGCGCGGGAACCGCCCACCTCGGCGGCCCTCGGGAGGAGATCGCGGCGGGCGAGCTGCAGGTGAACCGGGGGCAGCATCCGGACAGTCCCTACGTGCTGGTGTCCCAGCCGTCGTCGTTCGATCCCACCCGCGCACCGGCGGGCAGGCACATGCTCTGGACGTACTGCCACGTACCCCGCGGTTCCACACGGGACATGGCCGAGGCCATCACCGCGCAGATCGAGCGGTTCGCGCCGGGTTTCCGCGACGTCGTGGTCCGCACCCACACGACGACGGCGCACGAGCTCGAGGCGTACAACTCCAACTACGTGGGAGGCGATTTCAGCAGTGGCGCGGTGAACCTCCGACAGATCATCGCCCGCCCGGTGCCTTCCCTCCAGCCGTGGGCGGTACCGATCAAGGGTGTCTACCTCTGCTCCCAGTCCACGTCACCGGGGCCCGGGGTGCACGGCATGGCCGGGTTCAATGCGGCGAAGCTCGCTCTCAAGCGGGAGTTCGGGCTCGCCGTACCGGACCTCGGGGTCTGACGGGGCCGCGGGAGACGCCCCCTCCCGCGGATCGACCAAGTATTTCGGCAGGAAACGGCTTCCAGGCGCGGTATTGCCCCGAGGGCTCCCCGGCCACTCCTATGCTTCTCTTGCCATGACCGCAATGAGATCGGGGGACGAATGCGGCGCACCAGCGCGCGGACGGGAGGACGACGCACCCGTGACCGCCTCTCCGGGCTCCTGACGGGGATCATGGTCCTGCTCCTCGCGGTCTATCTTCTGGCTATTGCCCTGGGCGATTCCACGACGTTCGACCCACTGCTCGACGGCTGGCTGTACCTGCTCACTGCGCTGGCGGCCGCGGCCCTCTGCGTGAATGCCTCCGTGCGGACGCGCTTCAGGGAGCCGCAGATCGTCCTCGCGACGTCGGCGGTGCTCGTGTATTCCGCCGGCGACGCCTACTACACCCTCTCGCTGGACGGCGAGCAGATGCTGGTGGAGGTGTCGCTGGCGGACGTCGCCTACTTCCTTTTCTACCCGCTCCTCCTCGCAGCTCTGATCGTGGCAGTGGTGCGGAAGCTCCGGACCCTGGTGTGGCCACTCGTGCTGGACAGCATCGTGGGCGCGCTCGGGGCCGCGTCACTGATGGCACTGGCGCTCTCGCCCGTCCTGAGCACGGTGAGGGCGGACGGCACCACGTTCGAGTTGATCGTCGCGATCGTCTATCCGCTCCTCGATCTCCTCCTCATCACGGCTGTGGGCGGGGTACTCTCGCTGCGCGGTCTCGACATCGGCCCGCGATGGCCCCTGCTCATCGCGGGTGTCATCGTGTTCTCCGCGGCCGACCTGGCGTACGCCCTCGGTCTCGACGACTACGTGGTCGGCTCCGTCATCGATGTCGGGTGGGTGGCAGGACTCGTGGGCATCGCCGCCTGGGTGGACGGCGTCGCACAGCCCCGCCGCGCTGCGCGCGGACGGCTCTACGAGATCCCCGAGATCGCCGCACCCGTGATCTCCACGGCGTGCGCGCTCGCCGTGCTGGTGGTGGGCACCCAGATCGACATCCCGTTGCTCGCCGTGATCTTCGCAGCCGCCACCCTCGCCCTGGCAGCCGTTCCCCTCGCCTTCCGGCACCGCATGCTCGTGAGTCTCGCGCGCACCGACGAGCTCACGGGCCTGCCCAACCGACGCGCCCTGTTGACCGATGTCCCGTACCGACTGGACAGGGGACACACCGGAGCGCTGTTCCTGATCGATCTCGACCGATTCAAGCACGTCAATGATGCACTGGGGCACGACGTCGGAGACGCACTCCTGGTCCAGGTGAGCAGGCGCTTCAGTGGTCAGCTCCGCCCGGGTGATCTGCTGGCCCGTCTCGGGGGTGATGAGTTCGCCGTGTTCCTCGAGGGTATGACGGAGCAGGAAGCGATCACGGCCGCCCAGCGCCTGGAGGCGGAACTCGCCGAGCCGGTCCGTCTGCGAACCACCACGCTCCAGGTGAGTGCGAGCATCGGGATCTCCCTCGCGCCGGCACAGGGGACGGACATGAACGTGCTCATGCGCAAGGCGGACATCGCGATGTTCCGGGCCAAGTCGGCGAGGAGCGGCCATCACGTCTACGATGCATCGGACGACGACGACGGTGCCCTGCGGCTCCGCACCGTCCAGGAACTCCGCGCCGCGCTCGCCGCGGACGAGTTCGAACTCCACTACCAGCCGAAGATCCGTCTCGCCGATCAGCAAGTCATGGGAGTGGAAGCCCTGATCCGCTGGAACCACCCACTGCGGGGGCAACTCGCGCCGGGAGAATTCCTCCCGCTCGTGGAGGAGGCCGGGCTCATGCCCAACCTGTCCTCCCTGGTCCTCGAGCGGGCGGTGCGGCGGGTTGCCCGATGGCGGACCGAGGGGCTCGACGTCGTCGTCGCGGTCAACATGTCGGGTTCCTGCATCGTGCCGTTCCTGCCGTCCGAGATCCTCACCCTCCTCGAGCGCCATGCGGTGCCGGCGTCGTGCCTCGTGCTGGAGATCACGGAGGACGTGCTGCTGTCCGATCCGGCCGGGACCGCCCTCATCCTCGGGCGGCTCCGTGGGGAGGGCGTCCAGGTCTCGATCGACGATTTCGGCACGGGGTACAGCTCCCTCGCCTATCTTCGTGATCTCCCGGTGGACGAGCTGAAGCTGGACCGCTCGTTCATCACCGCCATGCAGCAGGACAAGCGTGCGCTCGGTCTGGTGCGCTCCATCATCGATCTGGCGCACAGCCTCGACCTGCGGGTGGTGGCCGAGGGCGTCGAGGACGAGGCGACCCTGCAGGAGCTGCGCGAGCAGGGCTGTGACTACGCACAGGGGTTCCTGCTGGCCGCGCCCCTGCCCGCACAGGAGGTGGCGCCCTGGATCGCGGTGCAGGCAGGTCTCCCCGCGACAGCCCGGTCGCTGACCCCACCCCTGCCCGGTTAGCGGTTCCGCCACGAATGCGGGAGAACCGGCCGATGCACTCGGTGCTCCTCGGGATATCTGGCACTGTAGGAAACATGACTTCAGAACCTGACGCGCGTGTTGCCCTCGTCATCGAAGATGACGCTGATGTGCGGCAGTTGCTGGTCATGACGCTCGGCATGAACGGCTTCACCGTTCTGGAAGCGGAGAACGGACGCCAGGGCGTGGCCCTGGTCCGGGAGCACCAGCCGGACCTCGTGACACTGGATCTGAACCTCCCGGACATCGATGGTGTGGAGGTCTGCCGGCAGATCAGGCCCATCACCGACGCCTACGTCATCATGATCACCGCCCGGCAGGACGAAATCGACCGCCTGATCGGGCTCGAGATCGGCGCCGACGACTTCGTGGTCAAGCCCTTCAGTCCCCGGGAGGTGGGCGCCAGGGTCAATGCGATGTTCCGGAGGCCGAGGAGCACCGTGCGCAACGTGACGCAACCGCTGACCGAGGTGGAGATCAGCGCACCCGAGCCGGCGGCGCAGTCCGCACCGCCGGTGGCTGCCCCGCAGGACGACGTGGCGGTACTCCTCACGCACGGGCCGATCAGCATCGATCTCGAGGGTCGGGTGGCCATGCTCGACGACGTGGAGGTACCGCTCACGCGGATCGAGTTCGACCTCCTGGCGACGCTCGTCTCCGGGCCGCGACGCGTGTGGCAGCGCGAGACCCTGCTGTCGCGGATCTGGGGTGACGGGTGGGTCAACGACCAGCACCTCGTGGAGGTCCACATCCGGAACCTGCGTAAGAAACTCCGTGAGGACACGAAGGCTCCCCGGTTCATCCGGACAGTGCGTGGCGTCGGCTACCGGATGATGCCGCCCAGCTCCGACTGAAATTCGGCACCGAGGATCCGTAGGCGGCGAATGAGTCCTGCATGTGCCGAGGGTTCGTCGGCGAGCTCCAGGGCGGCAGAGGAGAACTCCTCCAGACGGCGAGCGCCCACCATCGAGGAACTCACGTTGAGGCTGAGGATCGCCACGAGGGCGGCGTCGGTGTCACCGGAACCGAAGGCGGCCTCCACTCCGTCGATCCGTTCCGGGAGCATGTCCCCGAAGGTCGCGGCGAAGCGGTGAGCACCCGCGCGGCTGGCGAGTTCCGCTCCGAGGTCGTCGAGGATCTGCTGGTCGAGCACGGGTAGCTGTGACACATCGGTCCTGGCGGTTGCGGGTGGCCGGGTACTCTCCGGACCGGTGGCGGACGTGGCCGATCCCCCGCCGGAAACTGCTGTCGGTGCGGCGTCGGTGTCCTCGGGGCGGCGCCAGATCATCATCAGCAGCCCGCCCACCAGGACCGTGGGGACGCCGTAGACCAGGATGTGGCTGACCGTCGGGGTCCGTAGGGCACGGATGACGTTCCCGACCCCGGGGATCACGGCCTTGGCCTCGTAGAGGTGGTTCCCCTCGAGCGTGGCGACCCAGGGGTCCTCCGACTGGTTCGCATCACCCTTGGTACGGACGGCGGTACTGCCGTCCTCCCCGTGGATCACCTCGATCACGCGGTGGGTCTCCACCCGGTGGTCCTCCACGGGGATGTGATAACTGATGATGTCACCGACGGCCACCTCGTTCACGGGCTGGACGGTGGTGACCACGACGTCCCCGGGATCGATGCCGGGCGACATGCTGCCGGTGAGCATGGTGGCGGTCTGGTACCCGAGGAAGCGTGGGCCGATCGCGAGGAAGAGGACGGCGACCACCGCGAGGATCAGGAGCAGCGTACCGAGCAGGCTGATGAGGCGCTGCATCATCGAGGGGCGCTCGACGACGACGGTCGTCTCCACCGCCGCCGCGGCTGGTGCGCGGTGGGAGCGGCGTGCGCCGGTGCGCACTGTCGTGATGGCGGGAAGATCGATCGTCGTCACGTCTGCTCCTCATACTGCTGCTGGTCCTGGTCGTCCGTGGTGGAGCACGGCCCGGTGAACGTCTCCCGCCGGCTCCGGTGGACGGACCGGAACCGGCGGGAAGACCCGGGAGTGCTGTGCTCCTGAACTCCACTCTGGGCGACGCGCCTCAAAGGCGCCGTGCCGTAAGGCCGAAAGAAGACCGAAGAAAGGGCGAAGACCACGACGGCGCTTCCGGTTCACTGGGCGTGCGGGCTTACGGCGCTCACGTTACCCACGCCCCGGAGGCGCGATGGTTCTCGTCCCGTTCTGCTCAGGCGAGCATCTCCCGTACCAGGGGAATGACCTTCGTCCCGTAGAGCTCGATGCTGTGCATGAGCTTCTCGTGCGGCAGCGGACCCGCGCTGTACTTCATGTCGAAGCGGTCGATCCCGAGGACCTGCGCCGTGGCGGCGATCTTCCGGGCCACGGTCTCCGGGGACCCCACGTACAGCGACCCGGAATCGGCCTCCTGCTCGAACTCCTCGCGCGTGGTGGGTCCCCAGCCGCGCTCGCGGCCGAGGCGGTCGCGCATGATGCGGTTGTCCGGCCACAGTTCCTCGCGCGCCTGCTCGTCCGAGTCGGCGATGTATCCCGGGGAGTGCACGCCGATGGGCAGGGTGGGTTGACCGAGCTGGTTCAGTGCCCGGTGGTACAGATCGACGTAGGGAGCGAAGCGTGCGGGATCTCCTCCGATGATCGCGAGCATGAGGGGCATGCCGTACCGGGCGGCGCGCACCACCGATTCAGGGCTGCCACCGACGCCGATCCAGGTCTTCAGGCGTCCTCCCGTGGTCTTGGGGTACACCTCGTGGTTCTTCAGGCCGGGGCGCGTGGTGCCGGACCAGGTGACGGGTTCCTCCTTGATCAGTTCGGAGAAGAGGTCGAGCTTCTCCTCGAAGAGCCGCTCGTAGTCGGAGAGCTCGTAGCCGAAGAGGGGGAAGGACTCCGTGAAGGATCCGCGGCCCAGGATCACTTCGGCGCGCCCGTTCGACGCCGCGTCGAGGGTGGCGAAGCGCTGGTAGACCCGCACGGGATCGTCGGAGCTGAGGACGGTGACGGCCGAACCGAGACGGATACGCCTGGTCTGCCCGGCGATGGCGGCCAGGACGGTCT
>JASLBS010000180.1 GCA_030146405.1 Arthrobacter sp. | reverse complement strand
GTGGGTTGGTGGGTGATGGGGGAGGTGAAAAGTGGGGAGGGGGAGTCGAGGCTGACGTTGGTCGTGGTGACCGTCCCGGGGGTGAGATGGAGCAGGGAGAACATGGCCGAGTCGTGGCCGCTGACCTGGTTGGGTCCTGCGTTCATGATCTGGTGGTAGGCCAGGGAGGGTCCGACGGAGAGGGGGATGCCGCTCATGGTTCCGGTCAGCGGGTGGTGGAAGTGACCTGCCAGTACGGCGCGCACATCGGTGCCCTCGAGTGCGGCGAGGAAGTCATCGGCGTCCTGGAGGCCGGCTTCGGCCAGGGTCGGTAGGGGCGATCCCAGGGGTGGATGGTGGAGGGCGATGACGGTTCCGGCGCCGTGCCCGGTGTTCAAGGTGGTGCGGAGCCATCTCAGTTGTGCTGGTCCTAGGCGCCCGGCTGAGGAGTCGAGCAGGACCAGGCGCAGGTCATCGACGAGGACCACCCGGTAGTGGCCGTGCTCGTGGCCGCGGAGCACTCGTGCGTGATCGGGGTCGTCGTGATTGCCCAGGACGGTGAGCACGGGAACGTTGGTGGTGTGTGCCAGATCGGTCAGGGCGTCGTTGATGTGCCGGTAGGCGTGGGTGTGGCCACGTTGGATCAGGTCGCCGGTGATGACGATCGCTTCGGGGGTGATGCCGGCGTCGTGGAGATAGGTGCCGACGGTGCGGATCCGTTCCAGTGCGTCGACCGCGTCGTAGAGCAGCCCGTCGCCGGTGATGTGCAGGTCGCTCAGGTGCAGGATCGTCAGGCGCCCGGTTGCCCGGCTCATGTGCTGATCCGGTGTTTGCGTCGAAGGCGCACGAGGTGATCGGTGTTCAGGCCATGGGCCAGGAGGTAGGCGGCGGCGCCTCCTAGCTCGTCGATCACCGACAGTGCGTGGTGCATCGCCTCCGGCGGGCTGTCGAGGTGAAGCCGTAAGGTTTCGTCCCGCTGTGATGCTGGCGCCGCATCAGCTGCCAGCAGTGCTGCTGCTTCTCGTGCTGCTCGTATCTGAGGGGCTGAGAGCGTGTAGTCCTCGACGACCTGGGCTGCTGTGACTCCGGCGGCGAGCTGGGCAAGGGCGATCACGAGACCGGTGCGGTCCTTGCCGGCCGTGCAGTGGACCAGGACGCAGCCTTCTTGCTCGGCGACGATGCCCACCGCTTTGGTCAGGGTGTGACCGCGTTCGCGCAGGAGCATTTCGTAGATGTCCTCGAGCCGGCCGGTGGCGGGAGGGTCCGTGCCGTAGAGCTGCACCTCGTGGACGGGTAGTCCGTGGACGGCATGTCCGACTTCGGCGGGTTCACGCAGATCCAGGACCGCGACGACTCCCAGTGCCTTGAGCGTGAGGAGCCCGTCCTGGGTGATGTTCTCCACCGCACCCGAGCGGATCAGCCAGGGAGTGCCGGGGTTGCTCGTGCGGACGTTGAACAGTCCGTCGACTTCGATGACGTGCACCACTTACTCCGTTACGTCGTTTCCTCCAGCGTGTAATGCGATTACAGCACCGGGTCCGGACCGCCGGCCGTATGCCCGGTGATCACGAGGTGGAGTCGATGTGAACAGCGCCTGAAATGTCCTAGTCCTCGGCGAGCGCGTCCGCGACGACGTGGCGCATGTGTGCGGTGTCGGAGGGGTGAGCGTGGCGGGCGATGGCGGCGTGAAGTGCGTGCAGGGCCAGGCTGTGTCCCAGGCGGGCCAGGTAGGGGTCGATGTCATGGGGTACTGCGGCGGGCCCGGTGGTGATGACCAGGTCGGCGGTGCGTGCGAGGGGGGAGTGCGCGTAGCTGGTCACCAGCAGTACCCGGGCATCTCGTTCCGCTGCCGCACTGCAGGCCTGCAGTGTCTGTACATTGGCGCCGGAGTAACTCAGCGCCAGGCAGATCTCCCCGGGTTTCAGGGAGCGAACAGCGAACTGCTGGGCGAGGGAATCCACCGGTGCCTCCACCCATCGGCCGAGCGTGCTCAGGCGCATCGCGAAATCCTGCAGTGGAGGACCGGAGAACCCATTGCCGACGAGTACGACACGGCTCGCCGTCCGTAGTTCTTTCGCAGCGGCTTCGATGCGCGTCGGGTCGATGGTCTCCTGCGCCAGGCGCAGAGCGATCGAGGCGTCGTCGAAGGTTTCGGTGACGATGTCATCGTGTCCTCGTGGCAGTAGGGGAGTTGAGCGCGCGAGTTCGAGGCGCAGATGCTGGAAACCTCGGAATCCCAGGCTCTGACAGGCACGGATCACGGTGGCCGTCGATGTTCCTGCTCGGTCGGCCAGCTGCGCGGTCGACCAGTCCACGACGTCCTCGGGATGCGCCAGTACGATGTTGGCGACTTTCACCTCGCTCGGGCCGAGCACGGCTTTGGAGGCTCGTATGCGGGCAAGGACTGCCAGGTCCGGTCGACTCATCGCCACCTCTCATCCTCGACTCGTATCCGAAACCCCCCCTCATCCACGGGCCCGCTCCGGCATCACACACCAACACCACCCCTGCTCCCGGCCAGGAGCCAGCCAATCCAGCATGCTCTCCTTCCACCCTAGGGTGGAAGGACTTATCGGGAGGGGGTGAACGCCTGGTGGGGGCGCAAGCCATCAGGTCCGAACCTTTCAGGACGCCGGCCCCGTTCGTCGCGGGGCGGCTCCCCGCGCTGTGGTGTCCGGGCCCCTTGTGGGCTCCCGGGTGAGATCGACCGGTGATCGTCCTAGGAGCGATGCCGGGGATCCCCGGTGGTCAGGAGCAGGCGGTCCGGCGTACCCTCCTCGTCCTCCTCGGCGACAGGCCCGGTGCCCCGAGGTGCTCGCACCACTGGATGTGGTGCGCTTGGGCCGGCTTCGCGTCCTGCCGCGAGCCTT
>JASLBS010000166.1 GCA_030146405.1 Arthrobacter sp. | reverse complement strand
CCCTTCCGCGGCCGTGGACTGGGAACGGACGTGCTGCGCGCAGCGACCCGCCACGTCTTCACCACCATGCCGAAGGTCAACCGGTTCGAGGGACAGACCAGGGAGGACAACGTCGCGATGCGGAGGATCTTCCTCCGCTGCAGCTGGGCCAAGGAAGCCCACTACCGGGAGAGCTGGCCGGTCGACGACGGCAGGGCGATCGCTTCGGTCGCCTACGCAGTTCTTCGGCGCGACTGGGAGACGGGTAGCACCACGGCGTTCGACTGGGAGGACTTCGCCCTGTAGTACCACGCACCGCTTCCCGGTGCATCGAAGCTGGAACCCGCCCGTCAGGCACGGGTCAGGACGCCAGCCGCTCCCGTGCCTGCCGACCGGGACCGGAAGGCACGGCCTCCGGTCCCGGCTGGTTGATCTCGGCCCACACGGTATCGAGGGAGAGGCCGAGGACGTCGGCGATGGCAGCGATGGTCGGGAAGGCCGGGGTTGCCACACGGCCTGTCTCGATCTTGCGGAGCGTCTCCGGTGAGACACGCGCGTCGAGGGCCGTCTCGAGGATCGACCGGTCGCCCCTGGCCCGTCGAAGCAGCGCCCCGAGACGCTGCCCCCGATCTACGTCTGCTGGTGTGAGCGGCAATCTGACCATTCAGCCATACTAATACCGGGATAGTATTACCGGGATAGTTATTGGAACTTCCACGAGGTGTCACATGATCGAGATCCTGAACCCCAGCGAACTGGCGCGAGCACGGGAGACGGGTGCGCTGGTTGCCCACATCCTGCACACGCTGAAGAACCGAGCCACGGTGGGCACCAACCTCCTGGACCTCGATCGTTGGACTGCCGCGATGATCACGGAGGGCGGGGCGCAGTCCTGCTACGTGGACTACGCGCCGTCCTTCGGACGAGGGCCGTTCGGCCACTACGTGTGCACCGCGGTCAACGACGCCGTCCTCCACGGACTGCCGCACGACTACACACTCGCCGACGGCGACCTGTTGACACTCGATCTCGCCGTCGTCAAGCAAGGGGTGGCCGCCGATTCGGCCATCAGCTTCATCGTGGGGGACACCAAGCCGCCCGAGAGCGTGGCGCTCATCGACACCACCGAGCGCGCGCTGCGGGCGGGCATCGCCGTGGCGGGCCCGGGAGCGCGCATCGGTGACATCTCGCATGCCATCGGGTCGGTCCTGAGCGACGCCGGGTATCCCGTCAACACCGACTTCGGTGGACACGGCATCGGGTCGACCATGCACCAGGAACCACACATCCCGAACACAGGCCGGCCCGGACGCGGCTACAAGCTCCGCCCGGGGTTGCTGTTGGCTCTGGAACCCTGGGTCATGGTGGACACCGCCGCCCTCGTCACCGACGCCGACGGCTGGACGCTCCGGAGTGCCACGGGCTGCCGGACAGCCCACAGTGAACACACGATCGCCATCACCGAGGACGGAGCGGACATCCTCACCCTGCCGCCGACGTCGGACGCCTGACGGCAGCTGCTCCCCGGACCCACGCCGATCCTCAGCGTGCCGCCTCCGGAGCTTCGAGCCCGATCGGCAGGAGCAGAACGGCTGGCTCGTGCAGGAGCGGGATGGACCGGCAGGCGAGACGGACCGGAGATAGTGGGCGGGTCGTCGGTGCAGTGGTCCAGGGCACCGGGCACCGGAACCTCTCTCCCCGCAGCTGCCACCCGGCCGGTACATTCGGAACCGTCGGAGCAACCGGGTCACCGGGTGCGAATCCCAGGAGAGAGTGGACACGATGGGTCTTTTCGGGCGGAGGAGGACCTCCGGTCGGGGCATGGGCAAGGACCCCATCGCGGTGTTCTGGCAGTGGTGGGCCGAGGAGGGCGAGACCCTGCTGACCACCGCGACGCGCGCCGGTGACTTCGACGCCTATGTCACCGTGATGTCCCAGCGTGTACGGGCCATCGCGCGCGGTCTCGAATGGGAGACCCGTGCGGGAACGACGTCCGAACACACCCTCTGCATCTCCAGCGGCGGGGATGCATCGCTCCGTCCGGTCGCCGAACGCTGGTACAGGGCGTCCCCTCCTGCCGGCCCCCGCTGGGAGTTCGTCCCCGCCCGGAGGGCGCAGCCGGACATGCTCGAGTCGACCATCTCCTACCGCGGCAAGACCTTCGACCTCCGCCGCACCCGCGTGCATGCTGCCGTGACCCGCGCGGGCGACAGCCTGATCGTCTCCGTCTACAACCCGGGATTCACGGGTCAGTGGGACGACGAGTACGGGCTGTGCGTGCTCCTGCTGGAATGGCTTCTCGGGGAGGACGACGTGGAACGCTGGGTCAAGCGCATCGACTGCATCGTGCACGACGTCGTGGACAGCCTACCGGCCGTCGACCTGCCGGCCCGCGTGGCCGAACTCGCGGAGGGCTTCCCGGAGCCCACCCAGATCCTCATGCAGGGAACCCTGGGCTCCGGGGAACCGATCCTGGTGCGCGCCCTCCGGCCGCTGCGCCGGATCGACCATCCGCGGTTCGACCTCCACACGGCCGTCCGCATCACCTTCGACGCCGACGACGAGGGGTTGCCTCTCCCCGGTCCCCTCCAGGAGCTACGTGCGCTCGAGAGCAGGCTGGTCCAGTCGGTCGGGATCCGGGGGATGCTCGTGGTCGCCGAGACGTCCAAGGGCGTGCGGACCCTGCACTTCTACTCGGACTCCGAGGACCAGAACGGCCGGGACGTGTTCGACACCGCAGCACGCGGGCAGCGCTCCATCAGCGTGAAGCACTCCCTGGATCCCGCGTGGAAGAAGGTACAGGACTTCGCCTGACCGCCGTCAGCACGCCCACCTTCTCGGGAGTCACCGGGCGGCGAGCTAGAACGACGACGACGGCAGGTCGCGCTCACCCGCCCGGATCGCCGTGACGATGCGTTCTGCCACCGCCACCGGGTCCTTGCCCTGGGGTAGCCGAGGCGCCTTCCCCGCGATGGGACGATCAGCCAGCCCCGTCTCGGTGTGCGGCGGACGCGCGTCGAGCACCCGAACGCCCTGTTTGCGGAGCTCGAGCGTCAGAGCCTTCCCGTACGCACTGAGCCCCGCCTTCACCGCGGAGTACGCAGCCATCCCGGCCGTGGGGCTCTCGGCCACCACGGCACTGATCTGCACCACGAAGGATTCCCGTGGAAGGTTGGGGGCCACCTCGCGAATCAGGCGCATGTAGCCGAGGAGATTCACCAGCACGAGTTCGTCGAGGATGTCGTCGTCGATCTCCACCGCAGGGCCGAAGGCCACCACACCGGAGGCGAAGACCACGCCGTGGAGTTCACGGCCATAGACGGCGGCGGCTATCTCCGCCGGCCCGGACGGTTTCCCGAGGTCCGCGACGGCCTGCCCCACCACGGCATCACCGAGCTCCTCCGCGAGACGCCCCAGCTTCTCCTCGGACCGGCCGGAGATGGTGACCTGCGCACCCTCGGCCGCCAGCTGGCGCGAGATCTCGGCCCCCAGCACTCCGGTGGCGCCGACAACGAGGACATGGGAACCGTTCAGCTCTGTCATGGCCCGAGTGTAACAACGAGGAGGGCCACTCCCGGCGCCTAGTAGTGCCCCGGCGGACGACCTCGATCGTTCCGCCGCTTGAGCTCCTCCAGCTCCTGCTGGGCGGCAGCGTCCGCTTCGAGCTCCTCGAACGCCTGCTGCAGGCGAGGGGAGGAGGGGTCGGTCCAGGACAGCTCCTCCCGGGCCTGTGCCTGCGCCTCGTAGCGCCGCACCTCGAGCTCGGCGTTGCGCCGCGCAGCCTCGATCGATGCCGCTTCCCGCGAGGAGGAGGCGAGGGCGTCGTGGACGCCGAGCGTGGCCTGGGCTGCGGCGCGGCGTGCGAGCATGGCGTCGTACTCCATGGCGTTCTCCTGGACGCGGCGCTCCAACCGCTGCACGTCCTCGTGGAGGCGCCGCGCCTGGCTCTCCGCCTCGTGCAACTGGCTGGTGAGGGTCTCGAGCCGCCGACGCGCCGTCATCGATTCGCGGATCGCCGCCCTGGCGGCCTCGTCGTCGCCCCGCTGGACCGCCGCTGACGCTGCGGCCTCGACACTGTTCAGGTAGGCGGCGGCGTCGTTCGCGGCCAACCCCACGCGGTGATGGTGCGCGGCGACGTCGGCTGCACCCCGGCGCGCCTGGTCGAGGAGGGTGCGCTGGGCCTGCTGGGCGTTCTGCTCCTGGACCCGTGGATCCTGCTTGGCCTCGACCGCCGCCGTGCGGTTGGCCTTGACGATGCGCGTGATACGGCGTTTGAACGACACTTGGACCCCCGGGTCGGATGGATGACTGACGCTACCTGATGAAACCGCTCACCAGGTCTGCCGGTTCCCGTACGTGTCCCGCCAGGTGCCCATGGCGGAGATCTCGTTGCGAAGGCGACTGCTGGCCTGCTCGATCTGGCGGGTGTCGATGGACCGTGAGGTCTGGAGGAGGCTGCGGCGCAGATCCGCCGAGAGTTCATCGAGCGCCTTCGCCTGCGCGGCGAGGGCGGTGGTCATCTCCTGCTTGAGGGTGCGGTTCGGCTCGCGGTCCGCTGTCCTCAGGAGATTCTCCAGCGATGCCGACGCCTGGTCAATCTCCGCTGCAGCTCTCGGCAGATCACCTACCGGCCGGCCCTGCTCGGCGGCCTCGCCCAGTGCCAGCTGCGTTGCACGGGAGGAGCGCTTCAGCTCACCGATCAGCCGCGCCGGTTCCCTGGTCAGACGGTCCGGGGCATACGCCCGGGCAGCCAGGACCCCGCGGTCCCGTGTGCGCTCGATGATCCTCGATCGTCGGACCTTCCTGACCACCAACCACCCGGTGACTCCCGCACCGGCTCCGACGGCTGCGAGTACACCCGCCCCGATCGCCAGGGCGTCGACGAAGAGATCAATCATGACGCGACTCCCGGTTGTTTCCCATGTTTTCAGTTTGCCCCTGTCCACGCTCGAATTCCACCGTGGATGCCCGGGCACCGCCATTTCCAGGACCACCTCGGCGGTTTCCTCCACGCCGTGCACGCGCACATGCCCTTCGGCACGGTGATGCAGAGGGAACTAGCGGCTCTTCCATGCCAGCTCCGGTGTCCATACCACCAGCGCCTGGCTCCGCGGACGCGGGCGCTGACCACGTGCCAGCGTCACGACGTCTCCTGCGAGCCCGGCCGCGAAGACCCGGCTCGGGTCGGAGTGCATCCTGCGCGAGGCGAGCTCCGAGGTCAGTTCGGTGACCCGTGACTGCAGCGCGGACACCTGGTTCTCGAGATCCAGGATGCGGCGGATCCCCTCGAGGGACACCCCCTCCTGCGACAGCCGCTGGATCTCGCGGAGGGTGCTGACGTCCTTCTGGGAGTAGCGACGCGCACGGCCCGGGGCGCGACTCGGCGTCACCAGCCCCAGTCGGTCGTACTGCCGGAGGGTCTGCGGGTGCATGTCGGCGAGCTCGGCGGCCACGGAGATGACGTAGATGGGCAATGAGTAGTCCACGGTGTGCCTCCTTCCGTCACCGGGCCTTGCCGGCGGTGGGTCGATCGTACTGTTACAGGCGCGCCCTCGCGGCGAGCCCGGCGCGAGGATCGGCGTCCCTGGTGGCGTCCCGGAAGGTCTCGACGGCGGCCTCGGCCTCCTTGGACAGGTTCTGCGGGACGACGACCTCCACCGTGACCAGCAGGTCACCCGTGGCCTTCGCCGTCTTCACACCGCGTCCCTTCAGCCTGAGGGTCCTGCCCGACGGCGTTCCGGCGGGCACCCGCATCTTCACGGAATCACCGGTGAGGGTGGGTACCTCGATCTGCGCTCCGAGCGCGGCCTCGGGAAAGCTGATGGGGACATGCACGCGGATGTTGTCGCCGTCACGCTTGAAGAGCGGGTGCTCCTTGACGTGCACGGTGACCATGAGGTCCCCGGCCCCGGCCTGTCCCTGCTGGCCCTTGCCCTTGACCCGGACTTTCTGCCCGTCCCTGATCCCTGCAGGAACGCGGACGTCCACCTGTTCACCCGACGGCTCACGCAGGCCGATCGTGGTGCCGTTGATCGATCCGGCGAAGGAGATGGAGGTGCTGGCCGTGCGGTCGGCCCCCTTCTGCGCCCGGCTCGACTGGAAGCCACCGGGGAAGCCTCCGCCACCGGGCACTCCACCACCGAAGAGGTCGGAGAACTCCGGTGGCAGGTTGCCGTTGGAAAAGCCGGTGCGCTGACGTGTACCCGTTCCACCGCCCTGACCGAAGAGGTTGCCGAAGATGTCCTCGAAACCGGCATTGCCGCCGGTACCTCCACCCGCGCCGCCCGCGGAGAACCGCGCCCCGCCGCCCATGGCACGGATGGCATCGTACTGCTGGCGCTGCTCGGCATCGGAGAGCACCGAGTAGGCCTCCGATACGTCCTTGAACATCCGCTCAGAGCCGGCGTCGCCCTGGTTCTGGTCCGGGTGGTGCTTGCGTGCGAGCTTCCGGTATGACTTCTTGATGTCTGCGTCGGACGCATCTTTGGAGACACCCAGGATCTTGTAGAAATCCTTCTCGACCCAATCCTGACTAGCCAATTGGCGTCTCCTTTCCTCGTTCTTCCGATGAAACACTGAGTAGTCGACGTAGGCCGGGCCGGTTCCCGAGGAAGGCGGCTTCAATATTCCAAGGGCACCCAGGGCCCGCAGGAATTTCGTTGCCGCCGTTCGGGTGCCGGCCCGGCAGGGCGGAACCTACTCCGGAACCGCCACGATCACCTGCGCGGCCCTCAGGACACGGTCTCCCCTGCGGTACCCCGCCCGCAGGATCTGGCTGACACTGTCGGCCTGCACGTCGGCACTCGGCTGCTGCATGAGCGCCTCGTGCACGTTCGGGTCGAATGCGACGCCGACCTCGTCGATGCGGGTGAGCTCGTACGTCCTCAGGACGTTCTCGAGCTTGCCCGCGATCGCCGCGAAGGGCCCCGCGGCGAGGTCGCCGTGCTGGCGCGCCGCATCGATGTCGTCGAGGACCGGCATCAGCGAGTTGAGTACACCGATGACGGCCTGGTCACGGGCCACATCGCGGTCGCGTTCCACCCGGCGTCGGTAGTTGACGTACTCGGCCTGCAGGCGGAGGAGGTCGTTGCGCAGTTCCGCGACGACGTCCACAGCGGGGTTGGTCTCGCCCTCCGCACCTGCCTCGTTCAGGATGGCTTCGGCCTGGGCCAGTGCGTCACCCTCGGAGGAGTCCTCCGAGGGAGCTGCCGGGCCACCGGCCGCGGATTCCTCCGCGGCCGGCTCGCCGGCGTCGTTCTGCTGCCCACGGACTTCGCCTGTCTCAGGGTCGATCCTCCGGTTGTCGGATGAACTCACCGGCTCTGACTGGTGCTCTTCTTCATTTCCGTGGTGCGGCATGATTACTTCTTCTCGTTGGTGTCTTCGTCGACCACCTCGGCATCGACGATGTCCTCGTCGCTGCCTGCGGAGGCCGGCTGGTCATCGGCAGGGGCTGCGCCCGGCTGTCCTGCTTCCTGCTGCGCCGAGGCGTAGATCGCTTCGCCGAGCTTGGTCTGCGAGGACTGCAGCTTCTCGAACGCCGACTTCACCTCGTCGTCGTTGTCCTGCGACTCGAGCGCCTTCTTGAGGGCGTCGACGTCGGCCTGGACCTCGGTCCTGACCTCCTCGGGCAGCTTGTCCGCGTTGTCGGCGATCAGCTTGTCCACCGAGTAGGCGAGCTGCTCGGCACCGTTGCGGGTGTCGGCGGCCTCACGACGCAGCTTGTCCTCGGCTGCGTGCTCCTCGGCCTCGCGCACCATGCGGTCGATGTCCTCCTTGGAGAGGGACGATCCACCGGTGATGGTCATGGACTGCTCGGTGCCCGTGCCCTTGTCCTTGGCGGACACGTGCACGATGCCGTTGGCGTCGATGTCGAAGGTGACCTCGACCTGCGGCACGCCACGAGGGGCTGGAGCGATACCGGTCAGTTCGAACGTCCCCAGCGGCTTGTTGTCGCGGGTGAAGTCACGCTCACCCTGGAAGACCTGGATCGCGACGGACGGCTGGTTGTCGTCCGCCGTGGTGAAGGTCTCGCTGCGCTTGGTGGGGATGGCCGTGTTGCGCTCGATGAGCTTGGTCATCATGCCACCCTTGGTCTCGATACCGAGGGACAGCGGGGTGACGTCGATCAGGAGGACGTCCTTGCGCTCGCCCTTCAGGACACCGGCCTGGAGCGCGGCGCCGACGGCGACGACCTCGTCCGGGTTTACACCCTTGTTGGGCTCCTTGCCGCCTGCGAGCTCCTTGACGAGCTCACCGACAGCCGGCATCCGGGTGGAACCGCCGACGAGGACGATGTGGTCGATGTCGGCGACCTTGATCCCGGCCTCGGCGATGACGTCGTTGAACGGCTTCTTGGTGCGGTCCAGCAGATCCTTGGTGAGGTCCTGGAACTTGGCACGCGAGAGGTGCTCGTCGAGGTGGACGGGTCCGTCCGCCGTGACCGAGAGGTACTGCAGCGAAATGTTGGTCGACGTCGCCGAGGAGAGTTCCTTCTTGGCCTGCTCGGCAGCTTCCTTCAGGCGCTGCAGGGCGATCTTGTCCTTGGAGAGGTCAGCACCCTTGGCCTTGGCCTGCGAGAGCAGGTAGTCGACGACGCGCTGGTCCCAGTCGTCGCCACCGAGGCGGTTGTCACCGGAGGTCGAGCGGACCTGGATGGTGGAGAAGGCATCCTCGTCCTTGCCGACTTCGAGGAGGGAGACGTCGAACGTTCCACCACCGAGGTCGAACACGAGGATGAGCTCGTCCTCCTTGCCCTTGTCGAGGCCGTAGGCGAGTGCAGCCGCGGTGGGCTCGTTGACGATGCGCAGGACCTTGAGGCCCGCGATCTCACCGGCTTCCTTGGTGGCCTGGCGCTCGGCGTCGTTGAAGTAGGCGGGGACAGTGATGACGGCGTCCGTGACCTTCTCGCCGAGGTAGCTCTCGGCGTCGGTCTTCAGCTTCTGGAGCGTGCGCGCGGAGATCTCCTGCGCGGTGTACTTCTTGCCGTCGACGTCGACGCTCCAGTCGGTGCCCATGTGGCGCTTGACCGAGGCGATGGTGCGGTCGATGTTGTTGACGGCCTGGCGCTTGGCGATCTCGCCGACCAGGACCTCGCCGGACTTGGAGAAAGCGACGATCGACGGCGTGGTGCGGGCACCCTCTGCGTTCGCGATGACGGTGGGCTCGCCACCTTCGAGAACCGAGACGACCGAGTTGGTGGTTCCGAGGTCAATACCTACTGCACGTGACATGCAATTTCCTTTCGACTGCCCGGGGTTTGCGAGGCGCTCATCCGCCGGGCGCGTAGATTGAGCGTTCTGCACTCAACTATAGTCCTGATTCGCCGGTGGTCAAAATGTAGTTGAGTCACCACCACTCAACTACCGTGACGGGCAGGTAGGTGCGGGAGTTCCCCACCGCCTTCGCACCACCGGTGGCATACTTCCAGCATGGATCTTGCACAGTGGTGGACCGATGTGATGCCCGAGACCCGCGAATGGCTCACCGCCAACAGCGGCAGCGCACTGACACCTGAAGTGGTCGCCGACATCAGTCGGGCAGGTGGGCTGATCGCCGCGAACTCGTGGTGGATGGGCGAGCGGGGCCCCGAGGGTGTCTTCCTCTCCGAGGAAGCCGATCAGTGGATCCGTGGCCGGGCCGACGCCACACCCTGATGTCCCCGCGGGCCGCGACGGTTCCGTCGTTCGTCCCGAAGACACACAAAAGGGCCGTTCCCTCCCCCATCGGACAAGAACGGCCCTCGAATGCCCGTAAGCGGCGGCAACCCTACAGGTTCACCGCGCAGACGACGGGTGCCCGGTAGAACCTAGGCGACGCTGGAGCGACGACGCATCAGCAGCGCAGCACCACCGACGCCGGCACCGACGAGCGCCAGTGCTCCGAGGGCAAGCGGCGCGGACTCGGAGGCGGCAGGAGCGGCTGCTACTCCGGTATCGGCACCACCCATGGGCAGGGGCGCGAGCTGGCCCCGGACGGCGCCCGGGACGAAGGCCGCGGTGTGGGTGTCAGCCGTGAAGGCGGCGGGGTCGGCCTCGATCTGCTTCAGCGAGAATCCCTCACCGGTGTCGGCGCCGCTGTCAGCCTCGACACCGGTGGTGAAGGGGCCCTGGAGGCAGCCCGCGCTGGTCAGCGTGCCCTCGCCCTCGGGGTTGGGGAAGGCGATACGGGGAGGGCCGCTCTCGCCGACGGCTGCTTCGTGGATGTGGGTGGCCGTGGTGGCCGGGCTCTGGTAAGGAGGTGTCACGCCGTCGAGCGTGATGTCGTAGCAGATGATCTCCTCGTCGGAGTTGATCATGAAGTTGAAGGTACCCAGCGCTCCGGGCTCACCGGGAGCGGACTCGCCGTCGGGATTGATCACCTGGTCCGGAGTGGCGGAGACGGTGTACGCGCTCGTGAAGGTGTCGGGTCGCTCGACTGCCGTGTCGGCGTAGGCCGGCGAAACGCCGAGCGCTGCGACCAGAGCTGCCACGCCGGTGACTCCCGATACTCCGGCAATGCGTGTTTTCGTCGTCTGCATGGTGTCCCTTTCAGTGTGCGGCACCGCGGATCGGCACCACCCTGCGAAGGTATACTCGCCGTTGCGCCCTGCCGTTCATCCGATCCGGGGATTATTCTCGGATCGCTCCCGGATGAACGCTCGGCAGCCGGAAACCGTACCCCTTCTCTGCAACAGCTGCGGCGGAGGGACGGACGGGATGCTGACACTGGAGAGGAAGCTGATCGCCCTGCCCAGGGACGCTCCACCACACTTCGACGTCCGAGAGGCGTTCTCCGAGCACGCACGGGCCATCTTCGCCTTCGCGCTGAACAGCACGCGCGACACTTCGATCGCCGAGGAGTGCGTCCAGGAGACGTTCGTCCGGGCATGGCGTGCACGGGAGCGTTACGAGGCCTCGCGCGCCTCGGAGCGGACCTGGCTCTTCGCGATAGCCCGCAATGTGGTGATCGACCAGGTGAGGGCCCGGCAGCGCCGACCCACTCCGGTCCCCGACGAGCGCCTGAACGGTGCACTCCATCCGGTGTCCGAGGAAAGGGCTGCGGACGATCGGATCGTGCTGCACGCCGGGCTCGCCCAGCTGAGTCGGGAACACCGCGAGGTGATCGTCGCCGTCCAGCTGCAGGGCATGACCTACCAGCAACTGGAGCAGCACACGGGTGTCGCGTCCACCACCCTCCGCACACGGATGTTCTACGGACTCAAGGCCCTGCGGGAAGCACTGGAAGAGGAGGAGCAACCATGACGGAACAATCGCCACAGCGTGAGGCCCTGATCATTGCTGCCCTGGCCGGTGAGCTGGACGCTGATGGGCTCCGGGACTTCGACGGCGCCTGCGCCCTGGACCCGTCCCTGCTGCAGGACTTCCGTGAACTGCAGCATCTGACGGAACGGCTCGATCGGGCCGAGCTCGAGTGGGATGAGGCCGAGCTCCCACCGGGCCTGCTGGACCGGGTGCTGGCGGCCACCGGGCAGGATGACCGGGAGAGCCGGTCCGCGGACGACGACGGAGCATCCGTCGCGGATGCGATACCACTGCGGGGGTTCTCTCCCCGGAGGCAGCGTCGTCGCGCCCCTCGCGTCCTGGTGGGAGCCGCGGCCGCCGCCTCGCTGCTGGTGATCGGGGCGCTGGGAGGGTCCGTGATCACGGACCTGGTGGACGCACCGCCGTCGGGCCCGCCGGGCACCCTCGGAGCCGTGGAGGACATCTCGTTCTCCTCCAGTCCGGAGGGCACCCTGTTCGATGCCGCGCTCGTGGCCCACACCTGGGGCACGGAGACCTTCCTCGAGGTGGACGGCCTCGACGTGGGGAGGTCCTTCGAGGTGGTACTCGTCCGCGAGGACGGCACGGAGTACGTCTCCGGCGCGTTCATCGGTTCCGAGCAGACCATCACGTGTCAGATGAATGCCGCGGTGATGCGCGAGGACGTCTCCCAGCTGCAGATCCGCGATGACTCCGGGGCCGTGGTGGCCACCTCCGAGGTGGAGAACATCTGACCCGATGCCCGGCCGGTCAGCCGAAGGGGTTGGTGTCCTGGCAGGACACCTGATCCGCCGTCTGGTTGATCGTCTCCTTCACATCCGGGGCGGTGAGCTGGTCCAGCCCGTCCCGGGCGTCGCTGCCCACATAGATCTGGACCCCGTAGATGGAGGCGTCGGCGACGACGGCGGTGGCCGGGATACCGAGCACGGAGGCCACCGCGGCGGCGTCCTCCTCGAACCCCTCGCTGTAGTACACGCCGGTCAGCGGCGTCGCGGCAGCGGGTGCCTCCTGCACGGAGACGTACCCCTTGGCGGTCAGCATCCCGACCACGGTGTCCACCACATCCGTACCGGCGGTGCCGTCAGCGACCACGATCGGGGTGAAGTCGGCGCCGACCTCCGCGGAAGGAGTCTCGGACGCCTGCTCCGGCGCATCGTTCGGCGACTGCTCGGCGTCGTCAGCGGGCGCGGGCGTACTGAGATCGGCGCTCTCCCTCAGGACCGAGAAGAGTTCGGAGGCGATCGGCTCGTCCAGGTCCAGTCGGTTCGGGTCCGCGGCCGGGACGGTGGGGACGGCGATGAAGCTCACATGGCTCGGATCGATGTCCTTGAGCCGGTCAGCGATGGTCACCATGGCCGGTACCGAGGCCAACCCCTTGTCCACGGTCAGGTTGCTGGTCAGCGCGTCCGCGATACCGAGGATCCGCTGCGGGTTCCGCAGGGTGCCCTCCTCCTTGATCTTCCGGGTCAGGGACCCGAGGAACGCCTGCTGCGCCTGGATCCTGCCGAGGTCCCCGCCATCACCGAACGCGGCCCGTGCGCGCAGGAAGGCAAGAGCCTGCTCACCCTGCACGCTGGACGTACCCGCGGGTAGTTTGAGACCGGACTTGGGCTCGTCGATGGCCTCGCTGACGCACACCTCGACGCCACCCACGGCGTTGGAGAGCTCGGTGACGGCGTTGAAGTCGGCGAGCATGAAGTGGTCCACTTCGAGCCCTGTCACGCGGTTGACCGTGTCCACCGCGCAGCCGGGACCGGCGTCGCGCATGGCGCTGTTGATCATCGCCCCCGGTCGGGATTCGTAGGTGATCCCGCTCCGCTGATCGGTGCACTGGGGGATGTCCACCAGCAGGTCCCGGGGGAAGCTGAGGACGTTGACGTTGGAGTTGTCCGCCGAGATGTCGAGGAGCATCAGGACGTCCGATTGTCCGTAGCCCTCGGCGTCCTCCTCCGGGCCGTACTCGCTGTTGGCGCCACTTCGCGTGTCCGAACCCAGCACCAGGATCTGCAGGCGATCCGTGCGGTCGTTGGTGGCCGCCCCCGACCGATCACCCCCGGCCCCGAGCGCCAGCGAGTCCACGTTCGTGAACAGGCGGAGCGCCCAGTATCCACTGAAGGCCACCACGGCCACCACGACCGTGATGGTCACGATGGTCACGAGCCGGAGCCAGCGGGGCCGAGGTCGGCCGGAATCGCTGGTGCTGGCGGTCACGAGACCGCCCCTGCCCGGGTAGGTCGGGGTGGAATCTGGCTCTGAGGTCAAGCGGCGAATCCTTCACATCGAGGCGGCGGCCTGCTGCCCGGTCCGGTGTCGGCACACACGAGAAGAACGTTCCGGACGAGCCGGGCTCGACCATTGCTCCTTCGTGGAGACCTGTCCGTGGGGCGGGGGGACCCGGGATCGACCGGATCGGGCGCTACCGGTGCCACCGGTGGCCGGTGCGGCTCACCCTGGGGCAAGGGGACTGGTGGTACAAGCCTGTCACGTTACCAGCACCTCCTGAGAGGTAGCTGGCCGTCGAGACGCAGCACACAGCACCAGTACCAGTGGAATTCGCCGGGCTCCGGAGCAACCGCGCGTCGAGGTGCCGATGCTCCGCATCCCTCGCCCGCGCGCGTACCTTAGAGAGGATGAGTTCTTCCCCAGCAGCCAGCCCCCGCGTCCGCGTCCGCTCCAGCCCGTGGTGGCGCTACATCCCCACCCTGTTCCAGGGCGCCGTCGTGGGCCTGGTCGAACTGGTGCCGGGAGTGTCCGGCGGCACCATGGCGCTGGTCCTCGGGATCTACGACCGCCTCATCCTGTCCGCGAGCAACTTCGTGCAGGCGGCGGTCTCCCTCGTACTGAAGAGGAACCGGGAGCTGGCCCGGACGCACTTCCGCGCCGTCGAGTGGAAGCTCGTACTACCCCTGGTCCTCGGTATGGGGCTGGCGGTGTTCAGTCTCGCGGGCCCGCTGCACCACTTCGTGGAGACGGAGGAGGTACTGTCGCGGTCCATCTTCCTCGGCATGGTCCTGGCGAGCCTCCTGGTCCCGGCAACCATGGTCCGGCGGGTGACACCCCCGGGGCCGGCCGCCACCCTCGCCAACATCGCACTGGTACTGCTCGTCGCCGTCGCCGTGTTCCTCCTCCTCGGATTCCCCACCGCCCGGATCGAGGATCCCCAGTGGTGGGCGCTCATCATCAGCGGCGCGGTCGCCGTCTGTGCGCTGGTTCTCCCCGGCATCTCCGGGTCCTTCGTGCTGCTGACAGTGGGCCTCTACGAGCCCACGCTCGAGGCAGTCAGTAACCGGGACCTCGGCTATATCGCCCTGTTCGCGACCGGCGCCGTCCTCGGCGTGGCCACCCTCGTGCGCGCACTCGCCTACCTGCTGCGGGAACGACGCCGCGTCACCCTGCTGATCGCCACCGGCCTGATCCTGGGATCCGTGCGCGCCCTCTGGCCCTGGCAGGACGGCGCGACACTCGTCGGCCCCGAGCCGGGCACATGGGGCGTCCCGCTGCTCGCCGCCGCGGCCGGAGCCGGAGTGGTGATGCTCCTCTGGCTGTACGAACGGCGCACGCTGACCTCCGGCCATGAGCACCAGATCGCCGAGACCGCTCCCTGAGCCAAGGTCCCGCGCGGCGTCGGAGCGCCACCGCGACATGAAAGTGTCAGACGAGGTTGTTATCATCGACAAGCGGGCAGCCGCTCGTCGACAAAGGCAAACCCGGTGCGAGCCGGGGACGCAAAGCCACGGGACCCTCGAGGTCAGCCGGGCCGCCGAACAGAACAGGTCCACGGAATATGCCTCGGACGCAGCAGCTCACCACCGAATCCATCGTGCGCGGAGTCTTCCTCCGCAGCCGTGATCGCCCGGACCGTGCGGCCCCGCTCCCGGCCCTCCGGGAAAGCACCGGCTCATGACGGGCGAGCGCCGCGCTGCCGTGGTCATCGAGGACGATCTGGATATCCGGAACCTGGTGTGCGCTGTGCTCGAGCAGGGCGGATTCCAGGTCAGCGGCGCGGACTGTGGGCGCGACGGCGTCAACGTGGTGCGCCAGGAGCAGCCGGTCGTCGTGACCCTGGACATCGGGCTCCCCGACATCGACGGCTACGAGGTACTCCGCCGCATCCGCTCCACCACGGACTGCTACGTCATCATCCTGAGCGGGCGGGACGACGAGATGGACATCCTCACCGCGCTCCAGGCCGGCGCCGACGACTACGTACTCAAACCCTTCCGGCCGCGTGAACTGAGGGCACGGATCGACGCCATGCTGCGCAGGCCCCGCATCGGCCAGAACCCGACCACGGAACAGCCGGCAACACCCTCTGCAGAGGCGGTTCCGGAGGCTCCCCCCGCTCCGAGCGCACCAGCCGATGCGACAGCCGAGGGCGACGACGCCGCTCATCTCCTGCGCACAGGCCTCCTCGTGGTGAACAGCGAGACGCGCACCGTCACCTGCGCGGAGGCGGAGCTCCCGCTCACGAAGACCGAGTTCAACCTCCTGCACGAGCTGATCAGGAGCAACGGCGCCGTGCGGACCAAGGAGGAGCTGGTACGGGTGTCCCGCGGGCGCGACTACCGCGGCTACAACTTCGTGAGCCGCACCGACGAGCGGGCCATCGAGGTCCATATCGCGAACCTGCGACAGAAGCTGGCTCAGGGTCATGGGGACCCCGACATCATCACCACCGTCCGTGGCGTGGGGTTCCGCATCATGCCCCGAGAGCCCGGAACAGGCCCGCAGCTCATGCCGAAGGCTAGCGGCGAGTGAGGTAGATCCGGCGCAGTTCCCGACGGGTCTCGGCGCTGCACGCACGCAGTAACGCGAGGGAGCGCATCGCGGCCTGGAGGTCGTTCGCCGCGAGCTGGCGCCCGGCGGCCTGAGCCGCACGGGTGAGTCGTGGTGCGCCCACCATCGCCGCCGACGCAGTCAGACTGAGCACGGCATCCTGTGCTCCCAGCAGGTTCCCGCACTCCGCCGTGGTCGCGAATCGATCCAGCTTGTCCTCCACCGTGGCACAGAAGTCGTCGGCGAACTGCCGGACCACTGCGACGTCCGAGAAGTCCCGCTCCATGTCCTGCAGGATCCGGAGATCGAGCAGGGGAGCCGCCGTGCCCGGCGCATCGACACACAGGACGGCGTCCTCCGCCGTGATGGCGGGCGCTTCCTGCTCCTGGTCGGGGCCAGGAGGCGACAGGGGTGGAGGGGTCTGCACGTTCCCAAGGGTAGCGACGGCGAGTACCGGCCAAGAAGTATCTCCAGGTTCTTTCGCAAAGCTTGCGTAACGGAGCTCTGGTGTGTTCTACGTCACTTCGGTGACGGCTCCCGGCCCAGCTTCGACGGCCACCAGATCTTCGGGCCGATGTCGTAGGCGAGGGCCGGGATGAGCAGTGAGCGCACCAGCACGGTGTCCAGCAGCACCCCGAAGGCCACGATGAATGCGATCTGCGCGAGGAACAGGATGGGGATCACGCCGAGGGCCGCGAAGGTTGCTGCCAGCACCACGCCGGCCGAGGTGATCACACCCCCCGTGACCCCGAGGCCCCGCAGGATCCCCGGGCGCGTGCCGATCCGGAGCGACTCCTCCCGCACCCTCGTCATCAGGAAGATGTTGTAGTCCACCCCGAGCGCCACCAGGAAGACGAAGGCGAACAGCGGCACCGAGGCATCCGCTCCCTCGAACCCGAACACATGGTTGAACACCAGCGCCGAGACACCCAGTGCCGTCGCGTTGGAGAGTGCCACGCTCGCCACCAGGAGCACCGGTGCGAGGACGGAACGCAGCAGGAGGATGAGCACCACGAGGATCACCCCCAGCACGATCGGAATGATCGTCACGAGATCGGCGAGCGCGGTGTCGTTGGTATCCACGGCCACCGCCGTCACACCGCCCACGAGGGTGTCCGGACTGGCTCCGTCGAGCGTGGCCCGCAGGTTCCGCACCACGTCCTCCGCGGCACCGGAGTCGGCCTGGTACTCCAGCGTGGCGCTGATGAGGACACGGCCGTCCTCGACGACGGCGGCGCCGCCCGGGTCCGCCGTCAGCGCTGCCTCGGAGATACCTTCCTGCGCGGCGACGACGTCGAGCGCTGTTTCCTGATCCGCCTCGGGAGCCACCACATACACCGGGCTTCCGGAGCCGGCATCGAAGTGTCGGCCCAGGGCCTGCTGGCCGTCCACCGCGTTGGAGGGGCCGAGGATCAGGGCCGACTGCGGCACGCCGCTGGCCTGCAGTTGCGTGAGGCCCAGCCCACCCGCCGCGAGGACGAGCAGGGTCACGATCCAGACCGCGCGGTGCCGCTGCCCCACGAGGAGCGCGATGCGCCGCCAGATGCCCTTCAGCCCCTCGAGCCCCGTGTCCGCACGGATACGCGTGTCGGCCACGTGCTTGCCGTGGTGCGGTGCCACGGTCCGTGCCGCCTCCGGGGAGTAGCGCGGGCGCAGGGGCCAGAAAGCCACCCGCCCGAAGAGGAGCAGGAGCGCGGGCAGGAGGGTGAGTGCGGCCCCGAGTGAGAACAGGATGCCGATCGCGGCGATGGGACCGAGACTCCGGTTCGAGTTCAGGTCCGAGAAGAGCAGGCACAACAGGCCGAGGATCACGGTGGCGCCGGACGCGAGGATGGGCTCCACCGACCCGCGGTATGCCACGCGCAGCGCACCCCAGGTGGACTCGTGGTCGGCGAGTGCCTCGCGGAAACGTGCCACGAGAAGCAGTGCGTAGTCGGTGGCGGCGCCGATCACGAGGATCGAGAGAATGCCCTGGCTCTGGCCGCTCAACTGGATCCAGTCGAGCTTCGCGAGGCCGAAGACGAGGAGGATGGCGGTGGCCAACGCGAAGACCGAGGTCAGCAGTACCAGGAAGGGCAGCACCACGGATCGGTACACGGCGAGCAGGATCACGAACACGGCTCCGAGCGCGACCCCGAGCAGGATGCCATCGATACCGCCGAAGGCGCTCACGAGGTCATTGGTGAACCCTGCCGGCCCGGTCACGTATCCGCTCACGCCGTCGGGCAGTTCCTCATCGAGCACGGTGCGCAGCTCGCCCACCACGTCGGCGAGCTCGGCATCCGGGGACACGAACGCGATGTACTGCACGGCGAAGCCGTCCTCGGACGGGACGGGGCCGACTAGCGCCGGTGCTCCGTCCGCAGGTGCTTCCAGGCCGGCCACCTGTCCGAGCGTTGCTCCGAGCTGTTCGTAGGAGCCGAGGTCGCGGCGGGCCAGCTCGGTGTCGGACTCGGTGACGATCACCGCGGGGATGGCATCCGAGTCGCTGAAGCGCTGCTGCAGTTCCCCGGCCTCGGTGGATTCCGCGCCGGCGGGCAGGAAGGACGCCTGGTCATTGCTGGACACCTCGTCGAGGCGCCCGAAGGTCGGCCCGCCCACGGCTGCGCCGAGCAGCCAGATGAGTACGACGACGGCCGGCAGCAGCACCCTCAACCACTTGTTCCTCATGACCCGCGCTCTTTCCTCCGGTTGCACCTACGAAGCCGATTGTATCTACGAGTGAGTATATCCATCATAGAGATATAAGGAGCGACATAAGCTGGTGATGGAGGAAGGCGAGGATTCATGGCCGCGAGGGAAGAGCTCATGGCGCTCATGCAGCAGTTCACCATCGAGACGGACCGCTACGTGGAGACGGTCGGCGAACGCGACAGCCTGTACCGGACCGATCTCCATGCGCTGAGCATCATGATGGCGGCCGCACGCACCGGCACCACGGTGACCCCGGGCCTGCTCCGCGAGGAACTGAACCTGAGCTCACCGGCCACCACGGCACTGGTGGACCGCCTCCACTCCGCCGGCCACGTGACCCGACGCCGCAGCGACGTGGACCGCCGGCAGGTACACCTCGACCTGACCGACCACGCACGGGCCACGGGCCCGAAGCTCTTCGCCCCGCTCGCCCGACACATCAACGGGGTGCTGGACCGGCACCCCGAGGAACACCTGGCACTGCTGCGGACCATGCTGCACGAACTCACCGAAGCCACCATCGCGGCGAAGAATGAGACGCAGAACGACTCCGCCACTGACTGACCGCCCCGTAGCGGGTTAGCCTTCCTCAATGAGCAACGAGGTCTACTCCCACGGACACCACTCCAGCGTGACGGCCGTCCACGCGATGCGGACGGTCGCGACGTCGGCCGCCTACCTGGAACCCCTCCTCGAGGCAGGCATGGACGTGCTGGACCTCGGATGTGGCCCGGGCAGCATCACCGTGGGGCTCGCGGACATCGTGGCGCCGGGATCGGTGCTCGGGATCGACCGCTCCGCCGACGTCATCGCGCAGGCCTCCGCCGCCCACGGGGACACGGCGAACGCGGAGTTCCGCGAGGGGAACGTCTACGACCTCGACGCCGCGGACGAGTCCTTCGACGTGGTGCACGCACACCAGGTCCTGCAGCATCTCGCGGACCCTGTCGCAGCGCTCAGGGAGATGCGGCGCGTGGTGCGTCCGGGCGGGCTCGTCGCCGTCCGTGAAGCTGACTTCGGAGCCATGGTCTGGTCCCCCGCCGTCGCCGAGCTGGACGAGTGGCGCGCCCTCTACCAGCGGTTGGCACGCGGCAACGGCGGCGAGCCCGACGCCGGTCGGCGTCTCCCCGAATGGGTCGCTGCTGCGGGTTTCGCCGAGGTGGAGGTCACGTCGTCGAACTGGACCTACGCGGCACCCGACGAGCGAGCCTCCCTCGCGCACCCCTGGGCGGACCGCATCCTGCATTCGGCCTTCGCGGAACAGACGCTGGAGCGCGGCCTCGCCGACCAGCCGACGCTGAACCGGCTTGCCGGGGGATGGCGTCGCTGGGCCCAGCTGGAGGACGCGCTGTTCCTCATGCCGAGCGTCGAGATCCTCGCGCGCGGATAGGCTGGCGGGATGTATCGCATCGTCACGGTCTGCACCGGAAACATCTGCCGCTCCCCCATGGCCGAGCTCATGCTCACGCACGCGTTCTCCAGTACCGAACTGGCCGGGAACGTGGTGGTCGATTCGGCCGGAACCACAGACTGGGAGGCGGGACGGCCCATCGACGAGCGGGCGGCGGCCAAGCTGACCGAGCTGGGCATCGAGAGCCACCTGCACCGGGCCCGCCGCTTCGAGCCGAGCTGGTACCGGGAACGCGACCTGATCCTCGCCCTCGACCTCGACCACTACCGCCAGCTGCGTGAGGGAGCACCCGACGACGACGCCCGTGACAGGATCCACCTCCTGCGCGAGTTCGATCCCTCGACCACCGACACCGCCCTCGAGGACCTCGGTATCTACGACCCCTGGTTCGGCGACGCCAGCGACTTCGAGGCCACCTGGCGGATGGTGGACGGCGCTGTGGAAGGCGTCGTGCGCTACGTCCGCAACGAGCTCGACGCCGACGGTTCGGACACCTGACCTGCGGTGCTTACCATGAACGGGTGAATCCCTCGCTCTGGCTGGCACTGCTCGGTGCCGGGACGCTGATCAGCTTCGTCCCAGGAGCAGGAGCCGTGAACACCATGAGCAACGCACTGACCGTCGGATTCCGCCGGTCCATCTGGGGGATCCTCGGACAGCAGGCCGCCCTGCTGGTCCACATCGGGATCGCGGCCGCCGGGGTGGGCATCCTCGTCTCCAACTCCCCCCTGGCCTTCAACCTGATCCGCTACACGGGCGCCGCGTACCTCGTGTACCTGGGCGTCCGCAAGTTCCTGCAGACACCGGAGCGCAGTGACATCCGTGCCCTGCAGACGGACGAGAGTGCACTGTCCATGTTCCGACGGGGCGTCTGGGTCAACCTGCTGAACCCCAAGGCCATCGTGTTCTTCCTGGCCCTGATCCCCCAGTTCATCCGCCCTGACCAACCCCTGCTCGGGCAGTACGGAGTGCTGGCCGCCACGGTGATCGCGATCGACCTCCTGGTGATGTGGTTCTTCTACGCCGGTACTGCCCGCTCCTTCCGGCGATTCACCCAGCACGACCGCGGGCAGGTACTCCTGAACCGCATCTTCGGCTCACTCTTCGTGGGCGTCGGTGCCCTGCTGGCCCTGGCCTGAACCGTGCCACCCTCCGCTCCCCTCCTCATCGCGATCGACGGGAGATCCGGTGCCGGCAAGACCACCCTCGCCCTGGATCTCGCCGTACTCCTGCGCGAGCACCACACCGTCAGCGTGTTCCACCTGGAGGACATCTATCCCGGTTGGGACGGACTCGAGGACGGCGTCACCCGCTATGTGGACGAGGTGCTCGGGCCGCTGAGCGAGGGAAGGCCCGCGCGGTGGACCGCCTGGGACTGGGACTCGGACCAGGACGGGCCGCTGCGTGTGACGTCACCGGCCGAGGTCGTCCTCCTGGAAGGCGTCGGGTCGGCAGCGGCCGCTGCGCGCCTTCGTCTGGACGCGGTGGTCTGGGTGGAGGCGGACGCGACGGTGCGGCGGAACACCGCGCTGGAACGCGACGGTGCCACCTACGCGCCGTTCTGGCAGCGATGGGCGGACCAGGAGTCCGCCTGGCTGAGGATCGATGATCCGGCCGGCGCAGCCGACGTCGTGGTGCAGGGCCACCACGGACCGTCACCTGCGCCCACGGTGCGCCGCGCCCTCGCGAAGCTGCCCGCCTGTGCGGCACTGCTTGCCCCGGACCGCCAGGACCAGCCGGGGCTCACCCTGGCCTGCGAGCGCCTCGACGCACGCCCCGATGCCGCAGCCCTGTTCAGCACCCTCTACGGCGCATCACCCGCCGCCGCGTGGCTGGACAGTTCCGACGCCAGTGGACGAACCTCCGGGCCCCGTCAGCGGTACAGCATCATGGCGGACGGCGCAGGGCGCTTCGGACAGCAGGTACTCCACGACTCCGGGCTCACGGAGATCACTGCCGGGGCTGTCCGCACGCGCCTCCGTGCTCCGTTCTTCCGATGGCTGCAGGACGCCTGGAAGCCCGCTTCCGTGAGACCCTCGGAGAACTCCGACCCGGGCCCCGCGTGCGGATTCCGCCTCGGGTGGCTCGGGTACCTCGGCTACGAACTGAAGCGGGAGACCGGAGGAGCGGACATCGGACGCCCCGTAGGCAGCCTTCCCGATGCGGCGCTGCTCTTCGCGGGCCGCGCCGTCGTCCTCGACCATCGGGAGGGCGTCGCCTTCCTCCTGTCCCTCGTGGACGGGGGTGCGGATGACGAGCTGGAGGCCTGGCTGGTCCGGGCCCGTGCCACCGTGACCGACCCGGCCGATCTCCCGTCGCCGCGCCCCCTCCCGGTGCCCTCGTTCACGGTCCGCACCACCCGGGAGGAGTACCTGGAAAGGATTTGCTCCGCGCAGGCAGAGATCGCGGACGGCAACACCTACGAGGTGTGCCTGACCACCTCGCTCTCGGCGCGGACGGAGCGCATCGATCCGCTGCACGCCTACCTGCAGCTGCGCAGGGCGAGTCCCGCCCCGTTCGCGCACTATCTCCGCTTCCCGGGTTTCGCCGTGGCCAGCACCTCCCCCGAGCGGTTCCTCGAGCTGACGGAGGAGGGCCTGCTCCGCGCGGAACCGATCAAGGGGACGCGCGGCCGGTCGGCGGATCCCACTGTGGACGCGGCGCTCCGGGAGGATCTCCGGACGTCACGGAAGGACCGCGCCGAGAACATCATGATCGTGGACCTCCTGCGGAACGACCTCTCGCAGCACGCCGTCCCGGGCTCCGTCACCGTGAGCAGACTGTGTGATGTCGAGACCTACGCCACGGTGCACCAGATGGTCAGCACCATCGACGCTCGGCTCCGCCCGGGGAGTGCGCCCGCCGACGTCGTTGCCTCGGCGTTCCCCGCGGGTTCGATGACAGGGGCCCCGAAGATCAGCACCATGGCGATCCTCGACCGGTTGGAGGGTATGCCCCGCGGTCCCTACTCGGGGGCGGCCGGGTACTTGAGTCTCGACGGCGCCGCCGATCTCGCCGTCGTGATCCGCACCCTCGTGCTGCAGGAGGACGACGACGGCTCGACACGCCTCACCCTCGGCGTCGGCGGGGCGGTGACCGCCGATTCCGATCCCGGCGAGGAGTGGGAGGAGGTCCGCACGAAAGCGCGAGGCGTCCTCTCGGCGCTGGGCGCCGAGTTCCCGTCGAACGGTTCCTAGGGGCTGGACCTGCAGCTCGACCGGCCGAACATGCGAACGGCAGGCTCGGGACCTGGAACCAGGACTCGAGCCTGCCGCGTCGGATCAGCTGTTCTTCGTCTTCACGGGGCTGTCGTCGATCTCGTCCAGGACAGCGGCACCGTCCTCCGGCGAGCCGGTGCCGTCGCCGTCATCCGGCAGATCGCTGTGACCTTCGAGGGAGGTGGAGAGTTCCTCGTCCGCCGATGGGTCGTGGGTGGGGTGTTCTACGGACTCGCTCACGGTTCAACCTCTGTTCTCTGGGTCAGCATTTTTGCTCGGTTCTGCCACCCTACTCCGGGATTCATCAGCCTGCTGAGTACCTGTCGGGGTGGCACCCCACCCGCTACGCTGTGGGCCATGACAGTTCTCGTGTTCCTCGATCCTGCGCACCGGAACGGAAGGCCGGCGGATGCATCCCGGCCCCAGCTCCTGATCACGGACCTCGGCGCCACCCGGGGTGACGGCATCTTCGAATCGCTCCTCGCCGTCGGCGGCACTCCGCGCAAGGAGCAGGCACATCTGGCACGGCTCGCCGCCTCGGCCGATGCGCTCGATCTGATCGTGCCCGAGGCGGATGCCTGGAGCCGCGCCATCCGGACGGGGCTGCGCGAGTTCGCGGCAGCGGAGCCGCATCGTGAGGACGCCGTCGTGAAACTCATCGCCACGCGGGGTGTGGAGGGCGCGGACCGGGCCACGGCCTGGGTGCAGGTGGCGCCGGTTCCGGAGACGGGCCGGAAGCAGCGCGAGTCCGGGCTTCGGGTCCTGTTCCTGGAACGCGGCTACGACAGCACGGTGGCCCAGCGCGCGCCCTGGCTGCTGATGGGCGCGAAGACGCTGTCCTACGCCGTGAACATGGCGGCCATCCGCCACGCGAAGGCGCAGGGGGCGGAC
>JASLBS010000168.1 GCA_030146405.1 Arthrobacter sp. | reverse complement strand
AGGTGGTGGCCGATTTGCCGAGCGGTCAGACCTCACGGTCATGCAGGAATCCCTTTACCGGGGCGTGGCTTCGCCTACGCTCCGGCTCAAGCTTCAGGACGGAATCATCTGCCTAGCCGACTAACTGGATCGGCGGATGCTGTGCTTGATGAGGTCGTCAGGTTCTCCTGACACCCAACACCTATGAGCAGCGCTTGGTTCCACCATGAGAGGTCGAGCGGCGTCTAGTCCTGTTTGCGCGCCGGTGCTGCGGCATTTTCGTGCCGACCCGGCTCCACGGTCGTGGAATCGCCCTCGTCAGGGGTGCTCTCCGCAGCATCGGGAGCGTCCTGGCTGTCGCAGGGAGGAGGGATCGACGCGGCATTCACCTCGGTCATTACTCCATCCTCGGCGGCAGTATCCGGCGTGGAACCGGCTTCCCGTGTGGTGTCGTCTTCCGGCAGAGTCACGGGAACAGCCGCCCCCGAACTTACCTCTGCGGCCGGTAGTACAACGCCGTCAATAGGCGGCTGGGACTCCGCCGACTCCTCGTCGTTCAGCGCGGCGGACGGGTCGACGTCGCAGGACGGGGTGACGTCCTCCGGCGTCTCCGGGACAGGAATTGCCTCGTTCGTCGGCGCGGGCTCATTCGGCTTCGAAACGTCCGGCTTCGGTGATTCCGGAACAGGGGTTGCCGGGTCGACCGGAGCGGACCCGCTCGGCTTCGTCTCCTCGAGCTTCGGCACATCAGGCGTCTTCACGTCCGTATTCGGCACGTCAGGCGTCTTCACGTCCGTATTCGGCACATCAGGCGTCTTCACGTCCGTATTCGGCACATCAGGCGTCTTCACGTCCGTCTTCGGCACGTCGGGCGTCTTCGGCGCGTCCGGTGTCTTCACGTCCGTCTTCGGCGCATCGGGCGTCTTCGGCGCGTCCTTCTTCGGCGGGGTCTTCGCGTCCGGCGTTTTCACGCCCGGCGTCGATGCGTCCTTCTTCGGCGGGGTCTTCACGTCCGGCGTCTTCACGCCCGGCGTCCCTCCCGCACCCTGACGCGGTGCGGTCACCACCACGACCTGCTCCTTCTGGGGCTTCGGCGATGCGAAAGCGGGAGGCACGGGCCTGGTGGTCGGCGGGACGTCAGACGCGCTGGGACCACCCAGGGCTGCCGGCGGGCGGGACGCCACACCGGGGTCCACCGCTCCGGCCACCGGCTGACCGGCTGCCTCCGGCAGCAAACTGCCGCCCGGCGCCGGCTGGTCCGAGCGGGTGGAGGACTGCGCCCATGTGGGAACGTCCGCGGCGGAGGCTCCGCCCGGGGAGAAGTCCTTGAGCTCACCCGTGCTCTGTCCGGGAACGGCGCTCACCAGCTTCCACCGCAGGGGGTCGACGTGCTCGCCGTCGAGGATGGTTTCGAAGTGCAGGTGGCAACCGGTGGAGGATCCTGTGGTGCCGATGGCAGCAATCGTGTCGCCGCCGTTCACGGAGTCGCCAGCAAGGACCGAGATGCCCTGCAGGTGGTTGTAGGTGGTGATGAGGCCGTTCCCGTGGTCCACCTCGACCCGGTTGCCGCCACCCCAGGGGTGCCAGCCGACCGCCCGGACGGTACCTGCGTCAGCGGCGAGGACGGCGGTACCGCAGGGAGCAGCGTAATCCTGACCGGTGTGGAACTCTCCCGCTTCGCCCGTGATGGGGCTCGTGCGGAAGCCGAAGGAGGATGTCGGTACGAGTTCCGCCAGGGGAGCGAAAAGACTACCGGCGGCCGGCCGATTCGCAGCAGCACCCGTGGAGGCACCCTCGCTGCCCTTGCGGGGCACGGAGGTGTGCTGTGCCTGCCAGGGAGCCATCGGATCGAGGGCGTCCGGCGCGTGCAGCGGCTCGAGGAGGGAAGATCCGACAGTGCCGGTGGGCGACAACGCGTCGTTCAGGGAGGAAAGCGCGCTTGTCTCCCCCGCTGCGTCGAACGTCATCACGTCCGCACTGCCCGCCTGCGGCACGATGCCCTGGAACCCGATGAAGCAGACCACCATGGCGAGACTGGCTCTCGTCCTGACGCCGGGCTTGCCGAAGACCCGCCGAGCTGCCCTGGACGTGTCTACGTGCTTTCCAGCGTTTGCCACTGATATCCCCTTGTATAAGTGCTGCTCATGGCGCCGGATCCGGCCCGTCCGATCTCGGGTACGGATCAACAGCCACCAGGGTCAACAGTAGCCCGGGGACAGAAGGGGACGCGACCAAACGTTGCAATCTGCTAACAAAGTTTTGAATAACCTGAGGTTACGAGTTCCGACCCGCAAGTTCGGCCTCGAGCCACTCGACATGCGCCACGATCGCAGCACGCCGCGGAGACCGGGCGGGCAGTACCCGTAACGCGAGTTGCCACGCCTCGACGTCATACTCCGCCTCGGGCAGCGCGAGGTAACGAAGCACGGTGTCACTGGCGCCGTCACCGAGAACGGCTTCCCGGAGCAGGGTCGACGTGTCGCACCGGAGCCGGATGATGACCGGGGCCTGGGAGCGGGCCAGCACGGGTCCGCGGTACAGGGCCAAGGCCCTTCGGTGGGCACCACGGTGGAGGTGGAGCAGAACCTGCGTCGCGTCGACGTCCAGCTCGGTGGGCAATCTGTAGGGTCGCGAACCGGGGACGATCGACGGGGCGCGACGCCCGAGAATCCGTCGCAGCCTCAGCATCTCCGCCCTGACGGTGGTCTCGGGTGCACCCTCGGGATAGACCATGGTGACGAGGCGGTCCGCCGAGAGGCCCTCGGGATGGAGCGCGAGGGCGGTCAGCAACTCGGTGTGGCGGAGGCTGAGCTCCAGTGAGGTACCTCCGGACTGGAGGATGCCATGCTCCGTGCCGAGGATCCGGAGACTGTTCCTGGGCGGTGGCGCCGTCGCCCGACCGGGAGAACGGGGCACCCGTACCCCGTCGTCCCGGCGGCGGAGGCGGTGGACCATGAGGTGCGCCTCGGCCGCAGCGACGGCAGCCTCCACGAGCGACAGAGTGAAAGCCGTTGCGGCCTCCGCAGAGCCGGTGATGTCGACGACCCCCAGCACGGCTCCCGAATCGGGATCGCGTACGGGGACCGCCGTGCAACTCCATGGGTGCGCCTGGGGACTGAAGTGCTCGGCTCCTGCGATCTGCACGCTTTGGCGCAGTGCCAGCGCGGTGCCCGGCGCACTGGTACCGACGCTCGCCTCGGACCAGTCCGCTCCCGCCATGAACAGCATGCCCTCGGCGCGGCGCCGCAGCATGCGATCGCCGTCCACCCACAGCAGCCGCCCGCGAGCGTCCCCCACGGCCACCAACATGCCGGCGTCGAGGCTCGGCCGCACCAGGAGCCGCTCGAGGACCGGCATGACCACGGCGAGCGGATGGCTCCGACGATAGCCCTCCAGCTCCGCCTCCGAGCAGAAGATGCTGGCCTGAGCCGTCGAGGGATGAGGCAGATGAACGAGGGAACGTCGCCACGACTCCCGCACGATCCTGCGAAGTGTCCCTTCGACGCGCACGTCACGGCCAAGCGTCTCGTGTGCTGCGAAAGCCGCGCGCTGCACACCATCGGAGGACGGATCCGTGGCACGGATGGAACGGGACGGCGACATCGGCACTCCGCTTGTTGACCTGCCCCAGATCGGTTGCGTGGGGCAGGTCACAGTCTAGCGAGACTACTGTTCGCGCGAAATGACCACCATGTCCTCGCGGGGCACCAGCTTGACGCGCTCACGCACCACGTCGGCGTTACCGGAGGTGTTGACGAAGCTCGCACCGAGCTTCATCTCGTGGGCGTCGAGCTTCAGCCAACCCTCCCAGGTGGTGTACTGGACGCCGCGCTCCTCCAGGAGATCGATGATCGCGTCCTCCGACGGATTCTCCGCGGGCGGCAGGTTCAACCGGTCCTCGAGGAGGAAGCCGATGGTCTCCAGTGCATCGCCCTTGGTGTGCCCGATCAGGCCTACCGGCCCCCGCTTGATCCATCCCGTGGCATAGATACCGGGAACCGGATTGCCCTCCTCGTCGATCACGCGTCCGCCCTCGTTGGGGATGACGCCGCGTTTCTCGTCGAAACCCACCTCGGGCAGTTCGGAGCCGAAGTACCCGATCGCCCGGTACACGGCCTGGACGGGGTAGTCCATGAACTCACCCGTACCCCGCACGCTGCCGTCACCGGTGAGTTCGGTCCGCTCGAACTTCATGCCGGCCACCTTGCCGGGTGTCTCCGGTGAGTCATAGATCTCCACGGGCGAATGCAGGAAGTGCAGGTGCAGACGCCGCGAAGCTCCGGTGGGCTCGTCCTCCACCAGCCAGTTCGTGAGGGTCTTGACCATCGTCTTGGTCTGGTTGTTGCTCGCGATCTGCGCCTCGGAACCGGCATCGAAATCGAAGTCCTCCGGGTAGAGGACGATGTCGACGTCGCGGGAGTGCGAGAGCTCGCGCAGCTCGAGGGGCGTGAACTTCACCTGGGCCGGACCGCGACGACCGAAGACGTGGACGTCGGTGACCGGGGATGCTTTCAACCCCTGGTACACGTTGTCGGGGATCTCCGTGGACAGCAGGTCGTCCGCGTGCTTGGACAGGACCCGCGCGACGTCGAGCGCCACGTTCCCGTTCCCGATCACCGCGATCTCCTTGGCCTCGAGTGGCCAGTCGCGGCTCACGTCGGGGTGGCCGTCGTACCAGGAGACGAAGTCGGCGCCACCGAAGGAGCCCTCGAGTTCCACGCCGGGGACGGGCAGGTCCGCGTCCCTGATGGCGCCGGTCGCGAAGATGACGGCGTCGTAGAAGCGACGGAACTCGGACAGGGTGAGGTCGCGCCCGTAGTTCACGTTGCCGAGGAACCGGATGTCACCTCGATCGAGGACCTTGTGCAGCGCGTTCACGATGCCCTTGATGCGGGGGTGGTCGGGGGCCACCCCGTAGCGAATGAGGCCGTACGGTGCCGGGTACTGATCGAAGAGGTCGATGCTGACACCGACCTCACCGCCCTGGACCTCGTTCGACTTCGTCAGGATGTCTGCGGCGTACACACCGGCCGGGCCGGCACCGATGATCGCGACCCGCAGCGGCCGGGCCGCAGCTGAGGTAGACACTGATTTGCCTTCTTCCGGTGGAACTTCCCGTGGTGGACAACTCGCTGCGCCGAATAAGCGCACAAATACCTATTCTAAATGCTGAGTGGCGGCACCGCCCACAACAGTGGTGCGCATCTCCTCATCGGACGGGATCGGGGAATAAAGGTTCCGAGGCGCCCGTTGCGGACCTCGTGAGCGGATCAGCCGGAAAGTCCATGCGTCCTGCGCGGAGTGAGAACTCCGTGGGTATCTTCTTCGGTATCGGCGCCTACGGACTCTGGGGTCTCCTGCCGCTCTACTTCCTCGTCCTGGCGCCGGCCGGGCCCGTGGAGATCGTGGCGAACCGCGTGCTCTGGTCGCTGCTCTTCTGCGCCCTGCTCCTGACCGTGATGCGCTCCTGGCGACCGGTCCTCACCGCACTGCGCGCCCCTCGAATTCTCGGTACTCTCACTATCGCCGCCCTCCTGATCGCGGTGAACTGGCTGGTCTACACCTACGGGGTGACCACGGGCCAGGCCATCCAGGCCTCGCTCGGCTACTTCATCAACCCCCTGGTCTCGGTGTTGCTGGGAGTGATCGTGCTGCGGGAGAAACTGCGGCCACTGCAGTGGGCCGCGATCGGTATGGGCGGCGTCGCGGTGGTGGTCCTGGCCGTGGGGTACGGGGGCATGCCATGGATCGCCCTGACCCTCGCGTTCTCCTTCGGCCTGTACGGGTTCATGAAGAAGAAGGTCGGCTCACAGGTGGACGCGGTGTCCAGCCTGAGCATCGAGACGCTGGTCCTCGCCCCCGTCGCGGCGGGCGTGATGATCTGGTTGGGGTCGGCGGGAACGGCGACGCTCACCACCGAGGGACCGGGCCACTTCTGGATCATGGCGGCGTCCGGCGTGATCACGGCCGTTCCCCTGCTGTTCTTCGGTGCCGCAGCCCGTCGGCTCCCGTTGACCACCATCGGACTCCTCCAGTACCTGGCACCCGTGCTGCAGTTCCTGCTGGCACTCCTGGTGTTCGGCGAGGAGATGCCCCTCGAACGCTGGGTCGGATTCGGCCTGGTCTGGGTCGGACTCGTCCTCCTCACCGTGGACATGCTGCTGTCGGTCCGGCGGCAGCCACGGCCCGCACCGGCGACGACGGCGGCGGCTGCCTGATCCTCAGCGCACGGAGTGGTCCGCACCGGACCGTGACGGAGGGCGGGTCATCCCGCCGACCGATCCCAGTCCCGTGGAACCACCACCATGGGTACCGGAAGGGCACGCAGCATCTTGTTCGCCGTCGCTCCGAGGAACATGCGGCGATGCTGGGCGAGCCTGCTCGATCCGACGAGCACGAACTCGCCGGCGTCCCATTCGATGTCGTCGATCGCCTGCTCGATCGTGCGTCCGTGCGCCACCATGACCGATGCCTCGTGACCGTCCGGCAACTGCTCGACGGCGCGCGCGAGCACCGACGTGGCATGCTGGTGGGCCTTGTTGACGGCCTCACCGGAGTTGGAGGGCTCGTTCTCGTCGAGGGCGACGAGCGAGATGAGCCGCAGCGGGAGACCGCGCCGCGCTGCGGACTCCACGGCGACGTCGAGCACCCCCTCGGCTCCGACACGGGTCCCGACGGCGCAGGTCATCCGGGCGAAGGTCGAACGGTGCCGGTACCCGCGCGGGGCGAGCGCCACGGGCACACGCGAACTGTGGAGGACGGCGTTGGCGACGCTGCCCATCGTGAACCGCCGCAGCAGCCCGTTGCTCGATCCACCGATCACGATCAACCCCGCCCCGATGTCGTCGGTCACCTCGAGCAGACCCTGGGCGAAGGAGTCCGCAAGGCGCAGGTGCGTGGAGACCTCGACCCCCTTCGGTACGGCCGAACGCGCACTCTCGAGGGCCTTCTGTGCCCGCGCGCTTCCCGGTGCCATACTGCCGTCCTGCGGCCAGTCGAGCACGGTGACCAGGTCGATCCCTGCGGACTGGGTGAGTGCGAGTGAGGTGGCCAGTTCGAGGGCGTCCTGCCCCCGGTCATTCTCGGTGTAGCCGACGACATAGCGCACGGTGGCTCCTTCTCGGGCGATGGGCGCGCCGCATACGGGAGCGCCGCAGGGTCGGTCCACTCTAGCGCAGCGCTCCCTGCCCGTCAGGTGCCGGGAGCGGAGGTGGTTCCGGGCGTTGCGTACGTCCGTGGGACGACGACCATGGGGATGGTCAGCGTCCGCAGGATCCTGGCGGCGGTGGAGCCGAGGAAGATGCGGGTGTGCTGCGCCAGGCGGCTCGATCCCACGAGCAGCACCTCCCCCTCGTCCCACGCCATGGCGTCGACCGCTTCCTCGATGGAGGCGCCACGTGCGGTCTCCACGCTCACCTGTCCGCCCGCCGCGAGGGACGACGCCGCCTCGGCGAGTCGGCGGCTGGCATCCTCCTCGGCGCCGTCCGCGATGTCCCGGCCGGCGTCGAGCGCCACGAGGGAGACGAGCCGCAACGGTAGGCGGCGCCGTTGCGCGGAGGACACCGCCACGGAGATGACGTCGTCAGCTCCTGCGCGGCGGCCGACCGCACAGGTGAGACGCGTGACGGGTTCCGTACGGCGGTAGGACCTGGGGGCGAGCGCCACCGGCACGGGGGACGCGTGGAGCAGACTCCGCGCCACGTTGCCGATATTGAAGCGTGGGCTGATACCGCTCGAACTCGCCCCGATCACGATCAGGGACGCCCCGGTGTCCTCCGCCGCGCGGATGAGCCCTTCCGCGTGCGATGCGGCGTGGATCACGGCGCCCCGTGCCGGGACGTCCTCCGGCACGAGGGCGAGCCCCTGATCCATCCACTCCTGAAGCTGCTCGGACAGCACATCATCCGGACTCTCGTCCCGTGGGGGCGCACCCGAGTACGGCGGGCGTTCGGGGGTGACGAGCACGAGGTCGAGGCTCGCGTCCTGCCGCCGAGCGAGGGCGACGGCGAGGGAGACGGCGTCATGCCCCCGCCCATCAGCGGTGTAGCCGACGATGTAGCGCATGTTCAGCCGCCCGGGCCGGGTATCGCCGGCTGTGCACGGGTGGCGAGCGCGGGATGTATGACCTCGGCTGTGCGTCGTCCCCTGCGGAGGGCTCCGTCGACGTGCTGGTATCCCGCGCCGATGATGACGACGCGCTCGGTGGTCTGCATGAGTACCTCCTCGACCCGGATGGTCCGGATCCTGAAATGAACGTAATTCATTATGCTGATCGAGGGGCCGGAAGAGCTCGGCCAGGTGGTGGCCAGTGGCGCAGCACTGCGTCCGCGGACGACGAGCGAAGATAGTTAGACTCTCTAGCTTTACGAGACATGAGATGCCTGTTACGGTCGAACAACGGTCAAGCAACGGCCAGTTTCATCATCGACTCATCGAGGTTCATCATGACTGTTGCCCCTACGTCTCCTGCCCGGCACCCGGACGTGCAGCCCCGGAACGCCTGGTCGGACCAGCCGGACACCGTGGCCTTCATCGACGCTCCCGGGGAAAGCGAGCCCGAGGTACCGCAGGTCCCCAGCGATCTCTCCGCGGCCTCCACACGCGAACTGCGCATCCTCTGCAATCGCCTCTACCGCGTCCTGGACTCCGACTTCCCCCCGTTCGGAGCGCGGGAGGACTACGCGGAGGTTCTGGAGGTCCTCGAGGAGCGGGCGGCACGCGCACTCCTCCGCCCCGAGGCGGACGGCCTCCGGGAGACCTTCCGCGACAACCCGGCCGGGTCCCGGTTCGAACTGTTCGTCGACGGAACCTTGGTGGGCTACCTGAGGTACCAGCTCCGCGCCGGTCGTATCCTCCTGCTCGAGACCGTCGCGGGACCGGCCCACCGGGACACCGGGCTGGAAGCGGTTCTCGCCAAGGCCGCTCTGCTCAGCGCACACCGCCGTCGGCTGGCCCCGGTTCCCTACTGCAGGTATGTCCAGTCCTTCCTCGCCGAGAACTCGCAGTACCGAGCGCTCGTCCCGTCGCTCTGATACCCCGGCTCCACCAGCAGAGGCCCCACGGCGTTGCCGTGGGGCCTCTGCTCTTCCTGATGACTAAGCGTCGTTCGCAGCCCTGATGGCGCCCGCGAGCACGTCGAGGCCGTCGGCCAGGAGCTCGTCGGTGATGACGAGGGGCGGAAGCAACCGCACCACATTGCCGTAGGTGCCGCACGTCAGGATCACGACACCCTCCCGCAGGCAGTGCGCAGCGATGGCCTTGGTGGCGTCGGCGTCGGGGATCTTGCCGCCGGGCTGCACGAACTCGATCGCGAGCATTGCCCCGCGTCCGCGGATCTCCCCGATGATGCTCGACCCACCGAGCTCGGACTGCAGGTCGGCGAAACGGTCCATGACCCGGGCTTCGATCTGCCGGGCCCGGGCCGCAAGGTCCAGCTCCTTCATCGTCTCGATGGCTCCGAGCGCTGCGGCGCAGGCGACAGGGTTGCCGCCGTAGGTGCCACCGAGGCCGCCCGCGTGCACGGCGTCGAGCAGGTCCGCCCGGCCGGTGATGGCCGAGAGAGGCATGCCACCGGCGATCCCCTTGGCCATGGTGATGATGTCCGGCACCACGCCCTCGTGGTTCACGGCGAACCATTCCCCGGTACGGCAGAACCCGGACTGCACCTCGTCCGCGATGAACACGACTCCGTTGGCCTTCGCCCACTCGGCCAGGGCGGGCAGGAAGCCGTCGGCGGGAACGATGAAGCCGCCCTCGCCCTGTACCGGCTCGATGATGATCGCGGCCACCGACTCGGCGCCGATCTGCTTCTCGATCATCGTGATGGCGCGCTGCGCCGCCTCCGGCCCCGTGATGGACGGGTTCTCCTCGCGGAACGGGTAGCTCATCGGCACACGGTAGATCTCGGGCGCGAAGGGGCCGAAGTTCGTCTTGTACGGCATGGTCTTGGCCGTGAGCGCCATCGTCAGGTTGGTGCGTCCGTGGTAGGCATGGTCGAAGGCCACGACGGCATTGCGGCCCGTGGCCAGTCGCGCCACCTTGACAGCATTCTCCACGGCTTCCGCGCCGGAGTTGAACAGGACCGTCCGCTTCTCGAAATCACCCGGCGTGAGTTCGGCGAGCTGCTCGGCCACGGCGATGTACCCCTCGTAGGGCGTGACCATGAAGCAGGTGTGCGTGAAGTGCTCCACCTGCTCCTTGACGGCCTCGACGACGGCGGGAGCCGAGGCTCCCACGCTGGTGACCGCGATCCCCGAGCCGAGGTCGATGAAGGAGTTGCCGTCGACGTCGAGGATCACCCCGCCGTCCGCGTCCGCCACGTAGACGGGTACGCCGGAGGCGACACCCTTGGCGACGACGGCGGAACGGCGCGCTGCGAGCTCGGTGGACCTGGGGCCGGGGAAGTCGCCGTTGATGTGGCGCTTCTGCTCGAGCCGGAAGCCGGTAACGGCTGGTCCGTGGGTGGTTGCGAAGGTTGTCATACCGGTTCCTTGTCCAGTCGGGACGCCTGAACGTCCAGCACGGGTGTCGAACTGACAGTACCGGGAGGAGGTGGGGGTTGCCACGGTGTTCTGCACAACAACTCTCCACGGGGACAGTGCACCGGCACAATTCGTCCTAGGCTGTGGAGATGGCCATCCTCCTGCCCGATCTGCTCGCCGACCCGGCCCTGCGGCTTGCTGCGGAGGGATCCGCGGAACCTCCCGCACTGCCCATCCGCTGGGTTGCGGCCACGGAGCTCGAGGACCCGCGCCCCTTCCTCAGCGGTGCGGAGGTGGTGCTGACCACCGGCATCAGGTTGAAGACCGGTGCGGCGCAACGCGCCTTCGTGCAGCACTCCCGTGAGGCCGGAGTACTCGCGATCGGCTTCGGGGTGGGCCTGGCTCATCGGCGCGTACCTGCAGCACTCCTGGCGGAGGCGGATGACGCCGGCGTGCCGGTCTTCCGGGTCCCCTACGAGATCCCGTTCATCGCCATCGGCAAACGGGTGGCCGACGCCCTGTCCACCGCCCGGTCCACCGGCCTGGAGAACCTCCTCGAAGGGCATGCCGTGCTGGCGTCGGCCCTCCTCGGAGCCGGTGGGCTGACGGCCCTGCTCGCCGAGCTCGCGGGAATGCTCGGAACGGAGGTGGCGCTCTTCCAGTACGGCGCACGGATCGCCGGAGCCGCAGCTCCTGACGGTGAGCGGACCGAACCGGTCTCCTGGTACCGGGTGCCCGTCGCCACCGGGTTGCAGGACAGGTGCACCCTGGCGATCGCACAGCCCTTCGGCAGCTCCGCCGTCGTCGACTATGCGCAGAGCCTGATCTCGGTGGAGCTCACCAACCAGGCGCGGAACCGCACAGGGGCGAGAACGGCGACCGGTCAGCTGATCCAGGACGTGGCGCGCGGGACCCTCACGGGAGCCGAGGCCACAGCACGGCTCTCCGGAGTGGGGCTCGACACCGGGGCAGGCCACCGGGTCCTGGTCGTGGAGGTGCCCGCCGGTCAACGGCGTGCGCTGCGCACCCTGCCCCTTCCTTCCGGCTGGGACGACGGCGTCGCTGCACTCGTCGAGCCTCACCTCGTCCTGGTTCTGCCCTCCGCCGCCGGACACGACCCCGAGGAACTCGGCCGGTATCTGTCCGGGGCGGGCCTCACCGCGAGGCTGGGAGTCGGCGGGACGTACGCGCAGGCCAACGGATTGCGATGGAGCTACTTCGAGGCGCGGGACGCACTCCAGCGGGGTCAACCCGTCAACGTCGCCGACCGCATCACCCTGACCTCGCTATTGATGTCGAGCAGGGACGTGCCACTCGGCGACCTCGCCGAGGAGACCCTGAGCCCTCTCGACGCCTTCGACGCCGCGCACGGCGCTGGTCTGCTCCCCACCCTGCAGCGCTACCTGGACCTCGACGGCTCCGTCGCCGCCGTCGCCGCCGCGCTCGGACTGCACCGCAACACGGTCCGCTACCGCCTGCAACAGGTGGTGACGCTCACCGGATACGACCCCGGGGTCACCGCGGACCGCGTACACCTCTATCTCGCGCTGCGCCTGCGAGCCCTGGGCTGACCTGCGCAGCGGGACCAGGAACCGCACGGAGCAGGTGCTGCAGACCCTGCTCCGTGCGATAGTGGATCTGCATACACCGGTCTCAGATTTCTACGGGGGTAGCCATGACAGTCCTACAGGTCGATCGATCCACCGTGCAGGAACTCGCACGCCAGGCGGTGCTTCGCGACTACCACGTCCCGTACGGAGGCACCGGCGACCACCTGGACGCGAGTCATTACGAGACCCCGCCCGAGCTGCTCGACCTGGTGCGGCTCGCGGTGCGCGTCAGCGGGATGGACTCCGGCGTCATCAACATCATCACTGCCGACCAGCAGCATCAGATCGCCGCCGTGGGCGTGGAGGCGTCGGTGTGTTCCCGCGAGGACTCGATGTGTTCCAGTGTCTTCCAGGAATCGACGATCACGGTGCTCCCGGATGCATCCGTGGACCCCCGTTTCACGAAGAACCCGTTCGTCGACGGCAGGATCGCCGAGGTCAGGTCCTACGCCTCCGTACCGCTCGTGACCGAGGGCGGCTATTCGCTCGGTACCCTCTGCGTCTTCTCGTTGACCGTCCTCGAGTTCGACGACGAGAAGCGGGAGGGTCTCGAGATCCTCGCCCGGCAAGTGGTCGAGGTCCTGGAACTCCAGTTCAAGACCCGCCAGCTCGTCGAGGCCCTCGAGGTGGTGCGCCGCAGCAACGAGGACCTCGCCGGTTTCGCCGCCCGGGTGAGCCATGACCTCAAGAACCCGCTGACGGCGATCCTCGGATACGCCGAACTCAGTGAGCAGGACGACGACGTGGAGTCCGCGGGGCCCGCCGCACGCTACTTCAGCATCATCCGTGGAAGCGCCAGCCGCATGCTCTCCACCGTCGAGGAAGTGCTCGAGTACTCCCGGATCGGTGGAGTGATCAACCGCCGGGACGTGCTGCTGACCACGATGCTGGGTGATGTGCTCGAAGACCTCCTCCCGCTCACCACCTCCTACGACGCCGTGGTGACGGTGCAGGATGCAGAACTCCGGGTGGACCGCGCGCAGACCACCGCTCTCCTGCAGAACCTCGTGTCCAACGCCGTCAAGTACTCCACCCCCGGTGTGCCACCCCGGATCCAGGTCCTCGCCGATCGTGGCGAGCGGCAGGTCCTGCGGGTCATCGACCACGGCAAGGGAATCGACCCGGCGGACAGGGAGCGTGTGCTGGAGCCACTCGTGCGGCTGCGGCGGGATGACGATCCGGCGGGCAGCGGTATCGGTCTGGCGACCTGCAGGAGGATCGCCGTAGCCCACGAGGGCTCGATCACCATCTCGGGAACTCCTGGCGGTGGAGCCACCGTCACGGTTGACCTCGGCCCTCCGGACTGAGCTTTCGCGCCCCTACGCTTTCTGACCGGGAGAGGACGGCAGGCCCTCGGGGATCACTGCCGACGGGAGCCAGAACGTGAAGGTGGACCCCCGGCCCTCGGTGCTCCTGCAACTGATCGTTCCACCGTGCCGTTCCACGATGGCCCTCGAGATCGCGAGCCCGAGACCCACTCCGGGGATGGCGGCATTGCGCGCCGCGGAGGTCCGGAAGAACTTCGAGAAGACACCACCGATCTCCTCGTCCGACATCCCGGTGCCCTCGTCCGCCACGCTGCACTCGATCTCGCCGTTGACCAGAGCGGCGCTCACGCGCACGCGCCCGCCATCGGGAGAGTACTTGACCGCATTGGAGAGCAGATTGTCCAGCACTTCACTGATCCGGGACGGATCGCACGACGCCGTCAGGCCCGGCTCGATGGACCCTTCGAAGCTCACCAGGGGATTGACATCGCGATCCGCGGCCGAAGCAAGCCGCTGCGTGACCAGGGCGGAGAAGTCCGTCCGCACAGGGGTGATGTCCGGCGTGCCCTCGGCCGTGGACAGCAGGTTGACCACGAGCTTGTGGAGGCGTTCGGAGTTGCGCGAGACCACCTCGAGGCCCGAGGCCACGTCCGGATCCAGGTCCGGCATGCTGGTCAGCAGTTCCAGATAGCCACGGATGGCGGTCAGGGGCGTGCGCAACTCGTGGGAGACGGTGGCCACGAACTCGTCCTTCGCGTTGAGCGCCCTCACCAGCTCGGTGACATCCGTGAAGGTCACCACCGACCCCTCGCGCGCACCCTCCTGGTTCCGCATGAGGCGTGACGAGGTCGAGAGGACCCGCTGCCCCGGGCGCTCACCCCACCAGAGCAGGTAGTCGGAGAACACCTGGCCCTCGGCCGCCCGGCGGGTAGGCCTGCGCGCCTCGGGCAGCACGGATTCGCCGTCCTGCTGGAAGATGCGGAGCTCGGCCTCGCCGGCGTCCGCGTCCCCGCCGGCCAGCGCGCGGAGCTGGTTCAGTTTCCGGTTCGTCAGGACCGGACGCCCCTCCTCGTCGACCGCGATCAAGCCTATGTCCACGCTGTTGACCACGGTCTCCAGGAGCCGTTCGCGGCGAGCACTCTCCTCCAGCAGGACCTGCAGCGCCTCGTCCTTCTCCTCCACGACCTTCTGCTGCGCCATCATGCTGGCCGTCATCACGCGGATGCTCACCCCGATCGCGAGCATGATGAAGGGCAGGAGGAAGGACTGGGTGAGGGAGGCGGAGGTGATCGCCTCGTTCGTCACGAAGATCGGGGTCCACACCACGCCGAGGGATCCGAGGAAGGCAGCGGTGAGCACCGAGCGTGGGAACAGCCCGGAGGCGGCCAGCCAGATGACGGGGAACACGGTGAGGAGGCCCACGCCGGTGATCACGGTCCCGGCGCCGTAGCGCATGAAACCGATGGGGATGAAGTCGAGGAGCGGGATGACCAGGAAGGTCGCGTGAGGGAGCCGGTCCCAGGGAACCACGACGCAGAGCATCAGCAGCACGGCCTGGAGCGCCAGTCCGATCAGGAAGGGCCCGCTCCGGAACAGCTCCGGGTGGAACAGCAGTCCCGTCACCACGATCAGCAGGACGGTCAGCGACAGCGGTAGCTGGCTGAGGACCACGCGGACGCGGAGGGTCAATTCGTGGAACTGTCGAGTATTGAGCGTGAGATAGGAGAGCACCTTGTCCATCGGCCCGTCTTTCCCCTGTTCGTCGTCATCGAGCTGTACCGCCCGATTCCCGACGGTGCCGGCCGGGCGAGACCCCGGCAGCCACCACAGACTAGCGCGGTCGACCAGCGATTCACCCTGTCTTACGAACACGTACACCTCAAGATCAGGTCAAGTTCCGCTCAACAAACCATGCATTCGGGCGAAGCTGTACCGAGTGTTCAGGGTGTCGGGCGCCGGAACGTCCGAGTAGTCGACAAGTAGCGTTTAATGAGGACCATGACTGCCGCCCCGGAGATTCGCCGCGCCCTGGTCGTCGAGGACGACGTCGACATCCGGGGCCTGCTCGTGCAGATCCTGAAGCGCGAGGGGTTCGAGGTGATGGAGGCCGGGACGGCGCGCGAGGGGCTCGAGAAGGCGCGGAGCGGAGCCGACCTCATCACGCTGGACCTCAACCTGCCGGACGGCGACGGCGTGGAGGTGTGCCGTGAGATCCGACGGTTCTCCGACGCGTACATCCTGATGATCACCGCCCGGACCGACGAGATCGAACGACTGACCGGCCTCGAGACCGGCGCCGACGACTACATCAGCAAGCCCTTCAGCCCCCGCGAGCTCGTGGCCCGCATCAATTCCCTCTTCCGCCGCCAGAGCCGGCAGGCCGCGGTGGACGTGGCCAACGCCGATGAGCGCCAGCGGGCGGCCGAGGTGCAGCACAACCTCCTGCCGCGCGACAATCTGAGCCTGCAGGGCTACGAGCTGGTGGGCCGTTTCAGGCCCTCCAGGAGCGTGGCCGGAGACTTCTACGACTGGTACGGCACCCCGGACGGCCTGCACGTGACCGTTGCGGACGCGATGGGCAAGGGCATGGGAGCCGCCCTGATCGCCGCGACGGTTCGGGCCACCATGAGGTCGGCATCCCTGCAGCCGAGCATCGGTACCGCCTTCCAGATGGCGGCGCGGGCCACGGAAGCGGACCTCGACCAGACCAGCTCCTTCGTCACGCTCTTCCACGGCCGCCTCGAGGCCGCCACGGGCGTGGTGGGCTACGTGGACGCCGGGCACGGGCTCGCCCTGCACGTCTCGGCGGGTGGGGACGTGACCAGACTGGCCTCCTGCGGACCACCCGTGGGCGCATGGCCCGACCAGGTGTGGACGCCGGGCAGCGTGGCCCTCGCACCCGGCGATTCGCTCGCCATCATCAGCGACGGCCTGCTCGACATCTACGAGACGGTCGATCAGTTCACCCTGGCCGTGGCCGCGGTGATCACTGCCGCGGCGAGTGCCGAGGAAGCCTGTGATGTGCTGCTCGGCTTGGCCGACGTGCCCGAGGTGGCCGACGACGTCACCGTCGTCATCCTGCAGCGGGCCGCGGCCTGACACCGGGCTTCAGGGCGACACCGCAGCGCCGGACGCGCGACGTCGGGTGCCGGCGCGGCCACCGGCACGAACGAACAGATCAGCAACACCGGAATCGGGGAGAGGTACAGCAGATGGAATTCACCACAGAGGACAAGGGACGCTACACGGAGGTCTCGCCCAATGGACGCCTGAACATGGTCGCGGCACCGAAGTTGCGCGAGGTCATCGACGGCGTCGTGGGCGCCGGGGCGAAGCGGATCGTGGTCAATCTGGCCGACACCAGCTTCATGGACTCCTCCGGGCTGGGCGCCCTCATCGGTTGCCTGAAGCTCGCTCGGCAGTCCGGGGGCGATCTGCGGATCGCAGCCGTCCAGCCGCAGGTCAACATGGTGCTCGAACTCACCAGCATGAACCGGGTCCTCACGCCCCACGCCTCGGCGGCCGACGCCTTCGGCGATGACTGAGATCCTGGTGCAGCGCTCCCTAGAGGAACCTGCCACCGAGCAGTCCATCGAGAACCTGCACATCATCCTCGATGAGCTGTGGGTCGACGCGGGCTTCGTACCCCCTCTGGACCAAATGGCGTTCACCACGGCAGTGGTCGAAGCGGCGAGCAACGTCGTCCAGCACGGGGTGCCCGCCGCGGAGTCGGCACTCCTGCTCGGCGTGGAACTCTCGGTGACGCCGGGACGGCTCCGCGCCGTGATCAGCGAGATCGGCGCTGCTCCGCTGGATCACCTGCAGGACTTCAACACGCCCGAGGATGCGCCGGTCGGCGATCCTGCCCTGCGGGAGAACTTCAGCGAGTCCGGCCGAGGCCTCTCGATGATCCGGGCGCTCGTCAGCACCGTCACGGTGGAACGGCAGGGCACCACGAACATCTGGGTCCTGTCCCGGGACTCCGACCCGGAGAACTGATCCGGAGCACTGACGACGTCCGTCCGCCGCAGGTCGCCACCGGCAGGGTCGCCACCGGCAGTGCAACCGGCCCGCTAGGGCAGTGCCGGCCGCCCGAGAAACTTCTCGATGTCGGTGAACACGGCGCGTGACTCGGGCAACCGGGGAAAGGCCGGGAACACATGGAAACCCCCCGGGTAGACCTTCATGGTCACCGGAGCGCCGGCTGCGACCGCCCGGTCGCGGAAGACCTTCGCATCTGCCATGCAGACATCCCTGGTGCCCTGATAGATGCGCGTGACCGGCACCGTGGACAGCAGGTCCTCGGGGGCGCAGGCGGGACTCACCAGGGGGTTCCTCGGGTCATCGCCACCGGCCCACCACAGGCCCGCCTGCACGCCGCCTGCCACGGAGAGCATCGGATCCACGGCGTCGTACAGGGGGATCTCGGGGTTGGTGGCCGTGACATCGAGCCATGGCGAGAACGCCACCACGCGGCCGGGCGCAGGCAGGTCCGCGTTCCGGAAGGCCCAGGGCTGGGCGATAGCCAAAGCTCCTCCCGCAGAATCACCCATCAGTGTCACGTCCCCCGGGTTTGCGGTCCGCAGGACGTCCCGGTACACGGATACCAGGTAGGGGAAGGCCTCCCGGTACGTGCTCTCCGGGGCCAGCCGGTAGAGCGGCACCGTCACCGCGGCCCCGGTCCGCTTGGTGAGCTCCGCGATGATCCACCAGTGCGGGCGCGCCAGCTCGTTGATGTAGATGCCGCCGTGCGTGTAGATGATGTGCGAGCGGGTGGAGCCGAGCAGCGGCCTGACCGTGATGGTCCGGACACCGTCGATCAGCTTCTCCTGGATGGTGTGCGTCTGCTTGAACGTCCAGGGAATGGCGGCCATGGTCGGATACGTCCGGCCCGGGTACTTCGCGTTCACCCAGTCGGTACCGTTCAGGTTCCTCTTGGTGGGTAACAGGCTGATCAGCCGGGACGCGATGCGCATCGGCAGGGAGCCGTCCGCCGCGCTCGGTGGGGCCTCCTCGGGTTCTGCTGCAGGTCCGCTCGTCATGGGCCCAGCCTAGTGCGGACACCTGGTGGAGGTACGGGTTCTGTCATGCTGGTCAGGACCCTCCCGTGTCCGGTTGACGAAGCTACGGTGAGGGCCTACCTCCCGCTCCGGTCCACCGAAGGAACAGATGGACGCCCCCTCCTCCATAGGCCTCGCCGCGGATCTTCTCGGCGTGTTCTTCTTCGCCGTGTCCGGGTCCCTCCTGGCAGCGCGCAAGGGTTTCGACCTCGTCGGGTCGCTCCTCCTGGCGTCCCTCGCCTCCCTCGGCGGCGGCGTGGTCCGGGACCTCATCATCGGCGGGCCACCTGCGGCCTTCACCGATCCCGTGTACCTCGTACCGCCGCTCCTCGCCACCGTCCTGGTCTACTTCGTCTTCTCCGGGATGGAACGGGTGAAGCGCCTACTCGTGGTCTTCGACGCCGGCGGGCTCGCCCTGTTCTGCATCACCGGCACCATCAAGGCGCTCGAGGCCGGGCTCGGTCCGGTCTCCTCCGCCCTGCTCGGTGTGACCACCGCCGTGGGCGGAGGGCTGCTGCGCGACGTCGTCGCGAACGAGATCCCGCAACTGTTCGATCCCCGGGACATCTACGCGCTCCCCGCGATGCTCGGCGCCGCGGTCGTCACCGGACTGTACCTGACGGGTACCTTCACGCTGGTCACGGGGATGCTGGCGGCGTCGCTCGTCTTCTCCCTCCGCGTGCTCGCCTGGCGTTACGGCTGGCGCGCGCCGCTGGCAGCACGAACGTGGCGTGCGCGGAGGTGAGCTGCGGGCAGGGCCCGGCAGCTAGGATGGGATCATCCCCACCACCACTCCTGGAGTACCTGTGACTGAGCTCTTTTCCGACAAATTCCGCGCCCTGGTACCGCATTACTTCGAGGACGAGTGGGTCGAGGAGGACGGCCTGTCCGAGGCCGAACTCGCCGAGATGCTCGAGGGCAAGAACTTCGAGCTGCCCCTGGCCCTGCATGAGTTCTACCGTGCCGTCGGGGCCACCGAGGACATCATGGAGGCGTTCCACTTCTTCTGGGATCCCGACGAGCTCGAGATCGAGGACGGTTTCCTGCTGTTCCTCGAGGACGAGGACGAGCAGTACACCTGGGGCATCCGCGCCGGTCAGCTGGACGTCCCCGATCCGATCGTCTGGCGGCGCAACAACGCACGCGGTGAGTGGCAGAGCGAGGAAGGAACGTTCACCGAGTACGTGCTGGACCTCTTCGAGTGGATCTTCGAGGAGGACGAGGAGAACTGATGGAGTTCACCCACCATGCCCCCGAGGGGTACCGGTGTCCGTTCTGCGATCTGGCGCAGGGGGACTTCAGCAACCCGAAGAACCTTTGCCGCCCGGGGGACGTCATCTACTCCGACGACCTGGCACTGGCGTTCATCGCCTCCCACGGCTTCGAGCCGAATCCCGGCCATGTGCTCATCACGCCCCGGAGCCACGTGGAGTTACTGTACGAACTCCCCGACGACGCCGCGGCCCGCATCATGACCCTGACCCGGGACATCGCCATCGCGATCAAGCGGGCCTGGGAGCCCGACGGCGTCTCCACCCGGCAGCACAACGAGCCGGCCGGCAGCCAGCACGTGTGGCACTACCACCAGCACGTCCTGCCCCGCTGGTTCGACGACGGCTTCTACTTCACGCCGAAGCGGCCGATCGTGGACCCCGACATCCGGGCGCGGAAGGCGGCCGAGTTGAGGGCGGCGCTCCCGGTCCGGTAGGTCCTGCAGGCGAGTGGAGTCGGAGCCCTTGGTGACCAGCAGTAGACCCTTCCCCCGTTACTTTGTGTCTGCTGGCGAGCTCCCTCCCTCGTCCCCGACGGAACAGGGCCAACCCTTGGGTGGTGCCGGGGGAAGTGCGCCGCCATGAACGACAATGAGCAACGAGTCGTTGTCCAAGACTTAGGGGTCCGATGCGTGGTCATCCACCTGTGAGCGGATGGAGCCCGAAGGGTGGAGCTCAAAGCCGTCCACTTGTGGGTGAGCTACCGCCGAGGGCGACGTAGGGAGATTCTTCTACGTGCTGTGCTCGGTGCGGTTAGATATTTCGGCTGAAGTGGTGGGACGTGATGTTCATTCGCTCTCTCAGGTAGAAGCGGTGCGCTTCGTATCGCTGAACACCCGAATCCAGGTCGATCGACGTACATCCCAGTTCCTGCCCGCGTTCGATGAGCTTCGTCAGGAGCGTTTTCCCATGCCCTGATGAGCGTTCAGCGGCAGCTGTTGAGAGGTCATCAACGTAGAGCTTACGGATCGCACTCGTGTTCGCGATAACCCGCCAACCAGCGACCGCCATACAACGGTCGTCCTCGAACAGGGCAGTGAACTGTAAACCTTGCCCTGATCCTTCGCGAAGGACCTGCTCGAGCAACTCCTGGGTCAGGTGAGGTCGCAGCTCGCGCAGCACAGGCAGTGCGCTCTCCCAGCGCGGGTCGTTCAGTTCAAGGTCGATCAGCACAACGCCTCCATCAGCATCGGAACTTACTTCGGGTGCTTACGGTAGCAATCCGATTCGTCCGAGGCTGAGGTAGCGGTAGACCGTTGCCCGGCTGACACCGATGATTCTGCCGATGTCGGCTGGTGCACGGACCTGGCCTTTGAGGTCGTGTGCTCGTTTGACCTTGGCTCGGGAAATGGTCACTTCCTGGCGGCCGGCCTTCCGACCGGGCCGCTACGGTACATTCGCAACCGCTGCCGGCAACGAATTATCAGCTGCCCGGTAGGTGAGGACTCTGTGGTTCTAGCGCCGTTACTTCCCGTCACCCTGCGTACCGCACCACAACATCCTCGTCACAGCGGACCGAACCGCTCCGCGGTCCGGGCGGAGACAGGAGGGTTCAACACCATGTCCTCCAGAACGGTACGAGCCCGTTCATTCTTCTCGATGTGGTGCCGGAACAGTCGGGAAGCATGCTGGTAGTGCCAACCCTGCACGATGAACACCGTCGAGAGCGCGACCACGCCCACGCCGGCAATGCTCAACCCCCACCGGTTGGTATCAGCACCACCATTCAGGAGAGGCAGTATCCACACCAGGAGCATGACAGAGCTCATCACTACAGCCGCCACTATCCCCCTGCGCGTAGTAGAGATCCAGATGCGCCGATCGAAGATCCACGAGGGCGGAACCGGCCTCATACGGTGATACACCGTGCAAGCGATGCCGACAACGGCGTAACAGGCAGCAAGTACTGCCCACGGTCCAGGGGAAATACCATTTCCAACGAAGGAAGTGACCACGGACATCGCAGCGAAAGCCGCAGCCACGGCCCAGAAGCTGATCATCCGTATGCGCCGGACAACCCAGCGGAACGCCATGGACTGCAACACGGTCTGCTCCGACATCGCGTCGGAAGGCTCGGGATGCCCGGCGTCCAACCAGTAGCCCAGCGATCGCGGTCCGGGCGTCATGGATGAGTCCGACATGCCCACCAGTCTGACCCGACGATCACAAGACCCTCAGCCCATCTCCTCCTTCAGGGAACACCCTTAAGCCCGTACGTTCCACCACCACCTAAGCGAACAACAAGCTACCGACTCTTACTGACTGACAGTTATAGGAGCGTCAGATGCACGGCACAAGCTCCCCACGCTCCGCTGCTTGTCCCGCACCCAGGTGGACAGCAGGAACCAGAGGAACCGCCTGCACACACCCACCGATGTCACCGACACCGGCTAGCTCACGTGGAGCGGACGGTGGATGTGCACAGCCTCCTGCCGTCGTGGTGCCGTACCAGATGAGCTGGCCCTCCTGGGACCAATAGGACTAATGGGGGCAACGGGGGCAATGAATCGAAGCTGACAGTGGCCACCGTATCGGTCTTCCCCTATGGGCGGTTGGAGCCCGAAGGTGGAGCTTAAAGCCGTCCACCTGTGGGTGAATTACCACGATGAGCTGGCGCCCGGCGGTGTGTGAGTTTTCCCTGGCTCACGAGTACGGCAAGGATCACAATGATCCCGCCGACGAGCTGATTCCATTGGACACGTTCGTCCAAAACGAGGACCCCGAGGACCACACCGACGACGGGTGTGAGGTAGGTGACGGTGGATGCGACGGTCGCTCCCCAGGCGTTGATGACATTGGTGTACCAGATGTACGCGAGACCGGTCCCGACCGCCCCCAGTAGGAGAATGCTGCCCACAATCGCGGGCGAAAGGCTGATAGGGTCGCGGCCGATGAAGGGTGCGAGGGCCACGATGACGAGGGCTCCTGCGCCAATCTGACTGGCAGCGACAGTGGTGGAATCGTAGTGGTGGGATCGGAAGAACCTGCGCGTGTAGGTGAAGCCGAGGCCATAACAGGTTGTCGCTGCTAGGCAGGCTGCCTGCGCGAGGAGGCTCGCGTCCTGGATCTCGGTGATGAATCGCCACGGTCCGAGGACGAGGACAATGCCTCCGGCGGCCACGAGCATCGCCGTCGTCTTGATCCTGGTGAGGCGTTCTTCGGGGAGCACAGCGAGGGCAATGAGCATTGTCGCGATCGGTGTGGTCGCGTTGAAAATGCTCGAGAGCCCGGAAGGCAGGTATTGGGCAGCCCAGGAAAAGAGCAGGAACGGGGCCACACACATCAGGATTCCGATCGCGAACAGGTGCAGCCAGGTCCTGACACCCGTGGGCCAGCGACGCCGGGTGAGGATCATGATCAGAGCCAGCAGTACCGCGCCTCCCACGAGGCGCCCGAGGACGACCTGCGCGGGTGAGAGTCCTTCGACGGCGACCTTGATGAAGAGGAAACTTGCTCCCCACACGATCGCCGCGGCCACGTACTGCAGCCCGATCGACAGTGAAGTCTTCCCTGGTGTCACAGTTTCGCCTGACAAGATCGCTCTCCTCGGTCGCGCCGTTCTTTGTACCCCCAGCTTGGCTTTGTGAGAGATGATGAGTCTAATGCATCTGTACCATCGAGACATGAGGTGAAGTCATGGGCGTGACCTTGAAGCAATTGATGGTGCTCTTGTCGGTGGTGGAGCATGACGGGTTCGGGGCGGCAGCCCATGAGCTCGGTGTTGATCAGTCCTCGATCTCCCACAGCATCGCGGCCCTCGAGAAGACAGCTGGCGCTCCCCTGGTGAATCGAACGAGCC
>JASLBS010000074.1 GCA_030146405.1 Arthrobacter sp. | reverse complement strand
CACCAGCACGGTGCCGCTGGTGGGCTCCTCGAGCCGGTTCACACAGCGCAGCAGGGTCGATTTGCCGGACCCAGACGGGCCGATCACGCACACCACCTCGCCCTCGTCCACGTGGAAGTCGATGCCCTTGAGCACCTCGTTGTCGCCGAAGGACTTGTGCAGTGCCCGGACCTCGATCGCGGGGACTGCCGTGCTACCGGATGCCGGGTGGGCCACGGGGATCACCGGCCTCTCTTGTTGTGTCGTTCGAGCTTCGCGACAAGCTGGGTGAGCGGAAGCGTGATCACCAGGTACATCAGGGCGGCGACCACGAGCGGTGTGGCATTCGCCTGGTTAGTGACGGAGTCGCGGGCGAACGTGGTCAGATCACGCTCCGTGAGTGCCAGGCCCACGATGAAGAGGAGCGACGTGTCCTTGATGAGGATCACGAGCTCATTGGTCAGGGGCGGGGTGATGACCCGGAATGCCTGGGGGAGGATCACCGTGACCATGGTCCACGCGGGATTCATGCCGAGGGAGCGCGCCGCCTCGACCTGGCCCTTGGGAACCGCCTCGATGCCTGCGCGGATGGTCTCGGCGATGTAGGCCGAGGAGACGGCGATGAGGGCGATGAGGCCCGCACCCACGCTGCCACCCGGCGGCTGCCACTGGAACGCGATCGGCACGGCGAAGGCGAAACCGAAGATGACCAGGAGGGCGGGAAGCCCGCGGAACAGCTCGATGTAGGCGGTGGCGAGCCAGCGGTACGGCAGCACGGGCGAGAGCTTCATGAGCGCCAGCGCGAGTCCGAGGATCAGTCCACCGACGAAGGCGATCGCCGTGTAGATCACGGTGTTCTTCGCGGCGATCGTGATGATCTGGGGGAAGGCTGCGGCCGCGACGTCGAGATTGAAGAAGAAGGGCTGGATCCTGCCCCAGTCGGCGGCGAGGACCACGAAGAGGACGATGGCGGCGAAGACCGCGTAGAGCACGCCCTGGGTCAGCCGTCTGCGGGTTGAACGTTTCACGCGGGATGTCTACCTTCCGTAGAGCAGTGCATCACCGCGCCCCCGTATGTACCGGTGGGGCGCGGTGATGGAGGGGGAGTCTACTCCGAGAAGTAGGTGTCGTAGATCTCCTGGTAGCGTCCGCTCTCACGCAGTGAGGTGAGCTGCTCGTTCACGGCGGCGACCAGTTCCTCGGTACCGTCCTGGCCCATGGCGAAGCCGTACTGCTCGTCGGTCTCGTACTCCTCGGCGATGGTGAAGGCGCCGTCCTCGGTGTGGCCGATGTTGACGGGGAGGTCCTGCAGTAGGGCATCGACCCCGCCGGCCTGGATGGAGGCGTACATCTCGGCGTCGGAGGGGAACGAGATGACCTCGGTGTCCGCCGGGACGTTCTCGCGCGTGTAGCTCTCGCCGGTGGTGCCCTGCTGGACGCCCACGCGCTTGCCCGCGAGGTCGCCGATGGACGCGATGTCGGCACCCTCGGGAACCAGGAGCGACTGCAGCGAATCGTAGTACGGGTCCGAGAACGTCAGGTTCGCCTGGCGTTCCTCGGTAATCGTGATGGCGCTCGCGCCGAGGTCACAGGTGTTGGCCAGGAAGACCGCACCGCTCTGCAGCCCGTCGAACCCGACGGGCTGCACGCTCAGTTCGAGGTCCATCCCGGTGGCGATCTCCCTCATGAGGTCCATGTCGAAGCCGGTGTACTCGCCGTTCTCCTCGTACTCGAAGGGCGGGTAGGGGATGTCCGAGCACACGGTCAGGGAACCCGCCGAGACGAGACCCAGGCCGTCCTCCTCGACGGAGCCGGCGTCGTCGGACCCGCCCCCGCAGGCACTCAGCGTCAGTGCTCCGGCAGCCAGGGTGGCCAGGAGCGCGGGTTTTCTGGGAAACATGGGTACCTCATCCAGGATCGGGAAAACGTCCTGCTGATTCTAGCGAGCCGTGTGGCCCTGCCCGACCGGACTCCGTTCAGCGGGACAGGCCGAGGGCTTCCATCATGGGCCGGAACTTGCTCCAGGTCTCGGCGAGCTCGGCCTCGGGCTGCGAGCCCTCCACGATCCCGCAGCCGGCGTAGAGCCGCACCCGCGTGGGTTCCTCGATCACGGCACCGCGCAGGGCGATGCCCCACTCGCCGTTGCCGCCGGCATCGATCCAGCCCACCGGGCCGGCGTACGGGCCCCGCTGCAGGTGCTCGAGCTCGCGGATCAGTGCACCTGCCACGGTGGTCGGGGTGCCACAGACCGCGGCCGTGGGATGCAGGGCCTGCACCAGGGCCAGGGACGTCGGGACCTCACCGGCGGAGTCCGGCGCGAGTTCCGCCCGTACGTCCGAGGCGAGGTGCCAGACATTGGGCAGCTGCAGCACGAAGGGCTCGCTGTGCGAGGTCATGGAACGGGTGAACGGCTCCAGGGTCCCGGTCAGCGAGTCGATGGCGATCTGGTGCTCGTGGAGTTGCTTGTCCGAACCCGCGAGCACCCGGGTGGCGTAGTCGGGGTCGCCCTCGGGAGCCTGCTGCCGATCCAGGGTGCCGGCGAGCACGCGGGCCTGGGCGATGTTGTTCTCCACCTTGATCAGCATCTCCGGGGTGGAACCGATCAGGCCGTCCACCGAGTAGGTCCAGCAGTCGTCGTAGCGCACGGCGAGTTCACGCAGCACCTGCGCGGTGGCCACGGGGGTGTCGAGGTGGGCGACGACGTCGCGCGCCAGCACGAGCTTGCTCAGCTCACCGGCCTGCACATGGCCGACGCCCGCCGCGACGGCGAGCTTGTACTGCTCCTCGCTGAGCACTCCGGGTT
>JASLBS010000073.1 GCA_030146405.1 Arthrobacter sp. | reverse complement strand
CGTCCGGGCGGACACCAGCCCGATCCGGATCGGTGAGGGCACCAATCTGCAGGACAACGTGGTGGTCCACGCCGACCCCGGCTTCCCCGCCTCACTCGGTGCGCGGGTGAGCGTGGGACACAGCGCGGTGGTCCACGGCTGCACGATCGAGGACGACTGCCTGATCGGCATGAGCGCCACCATCATGAACGGCGCGGTGATCGGCACCGGGTCCCTCGTGGCAGCCGGTGCCGTCGTCCTCGAGGGGACGGTCGTCCCGCCGCGCTCGCTCGTGGCGGGTGTCCCCGCCAAGGTGCGCAGGGAACTGGACGAGGACGAAGTGGAAGGAGTGCGCGCGAATGCCGAGCGGTACCGGACTCTGGCGCAGGAGCATCGCGAGGCGACCGGTTCCTGACCGCCGACCATCAAGCTATTGCTATTAGCCAATGCGCTAAGTACATTAGCCATCATGACGACATCACCTCCCACCCAGTTCCTCAGCCACCCGGAGACCGGCCGCATCGCCTACGACGTCCGCGGCGCGGGTCCGCTCGTCCTCCTCGTCCCCGGCATGGGCGAGCTCCGCTCGACCTACCGGTTCCTGGCGCCCCTCCTCGCAGCGGCGGGGTACACCGTGGTGACGACGGACCTCCGAGGCCACGGGGAGAGCAGTGCGTCCTTCAGCAGCTACGGGGACACCGATACGGCCGATGACCTCATGCTGCTCCTGCGTGAGCTGGGAGGGCCTGCGGTGATCATCGGCAGTTCGATGGCTGCGGGTGCCGCGGTGATCGTTGCCTCGCAGACCCCGGAACTGGTCAGCGGACTGGTGCTGATCGGCCCGTTCGTGCGGGAACCGACCACCGGCGCTGCCCTGAAACTCATGTTCCGCGCCCTCATGCTGCGACCATGGGCAGCGGTTGCCTGGAACGCCTATCTGCCCACGCTCTATTCCGGTAGGAAACCCGCCGACTTCGCCGACTACCGGAAAGACGTCTTCGTCGCCCTGAAGCGGCCCGCCTACACCCGCGCATTCGCACTGACGACGCGGACCAGCCACGTGCAGGCGGGCGGGAGCCTCGCGGACGTCAGCGCTCCCGCGCTCGTGATCATGGGAGAGCAGGATCCGGACTTCAAGGACCCTTCGGCGGAAGCCGCCTGGATCGCCGGGGTGCTCTCCGCCGAGGTGACGATGGTCCCGGACGCCGGCCACTACCCGCACGCGCAACAGCCGGAGGTCACCTCGAGTGCCATCCTGTCCTTCCTCGCCGCCGTAGGCACCCGTGCCTAGATCCGGACTGGATGCGGCCAAGATCATCGACCGTGCGGCCCGGATGCTCGACGATCCCGCGGCGGACGGGCTCAGCCTCGCCGCGGTCGCCGGGAGCCTCGGCGTCAGGACGCCGTCGCTCTACAAACATCTCGACGGGCTGCCGGGCCTCCAGCGCGGCATCATGCTCCGCGCCAAGGCCGAACTCGCGCACACCCTGGGACAGGCGACCATCGGGTGCTCGCGGAACGAGGCGATCACCGCTCTGTCGACGGCCTACCGCGCCTGGGCACTCGATCACCCGGGTCAGTACCCCCTGACCATGCGTGCCCCGGACCCCCGGGACACGCAGGACATGGTCGTCTCCTCCTCGGCGCTGGACGTCATCACCACGGTGCTCCGGGGGTACGACCTCGCAGGCGACGACGCCGTGGACGCCACCCGCTTCCTCCGCTCCGCCCTGCACGGCTTCGTGGACCTCGAGACCGGGGGCGCTTTCGAACTGCCGGTGGACCTGGAGCGCAGCTTCACGCGACTCGTCGACAGCATCGTCGTCGCCCTGTCCACGTGGTCCCGCCCCTGACCGGCGACGTCTCCCGGCGTCCGAGGATGGACGCGTGCCCGGGCAGGAGCAAGGATGGAGTCATGAACCCATCGATCCGCATCCCTGTTCCACCCTGCGCCGAAGCAGGAGCTCCCAGCCCCCTCACCGGTACCGGCCGCCCGCTCAAGTGGGGCGTCATCGCCACGGGCGGAATTGCCACGAAGGTCACCGGAGACATCGCACTGCTCGAGGATGCCGTGCTCCACGCCGTCAGTTCCCGCAGCTCGGCCAGCGCCGCGGCCTTCGCCGAACGCTTCGGGTTCGCCACCAGCTACAGCGACGACGGCGGCACCACCGGCTACCAGCGCCTCATCGAGGACCCCGAGGTGGACGTGGTCTACATCGCCACCCCGCACGGGCAGCACCACGAGGTCGCGCTGGCCGCACTGAACGGCGGGAAGCACGTGCTGTGCGAGAAGCCGTTCACCATCAATGCGAGGGAGGCGGAGGAACTCGCAGCACTCGCCGCGGACCGCGGGCTCTTCCTCATGGAAGCCGTCTGGACGCGCTTCCTGCCGATCGTGAACCGCGCGTGGGACATCATCCACTCGGGCGAACTGGGTGACATCCGCTGGGTCCAGGCCGACCTCGGGTTCGTGGCGCCCGACGACCCCACGAGCCGCCTGTGGGACCCGAAGGCCGGTGGTGGAGCGCTGATGGATCTCACCGTCTACCCGCTGACCTGGGCACTCGGCCCCCTCGGTTTCCCCGACTCCGTCTCGGCGATCGGCGAGCTCAACAGCGACGGCGTGGACCTGCAGACCGCAATCACCCTCGGCTACGGGAGCGGGGCGCACGCCCAGCTCACGTCGTCGTTCATCTCCGCCTGCCCCAGCCAGGCGACGGTGAGCGGCTCCAAGGGCTGGCTGAGGACCGGCGCGGGCCCACTGCACAATCCCCGGGAACTGACCGTCCAGTCGAACGGGAACGAACCCCGCGTGGAACAGTTCGAGCAGGAAGGTGCGGGTTACACCTATGAACTGCGCGAGGTGACGCGCTGCATCCAGGAGGGGCTCACCGAGAGCCCCACCATGACGCTCGAGACCACGGTGCGCACCATGCGCGTGCTCGACGACGTCCGGGCGCAGCTCGGCCTGCGCTACGCCAACGACGGCGACTGACCCCCTCGCTGCTCCTCGGCTCAGTGCAAGGAGAAAGGCCGGCGTACCGCAGCTGCGGTACGCCGGCCTCGCCTGTCTCCGGGGTGCTCTACTTCGCGAGGATCGCGAGGACCTCGGACAGCGTCGACGAAGGACGCATGATCTCGGCGACCTTCGTGACGTCCGGGTGGTAGTACCCGGCGATGTCCACGGGTGAGCCCTGGACCGCCAGGAGCTCGGACACGATCGTGTCCTCGTTCCCGGTCAGCGCTTCGGCGACCTGCGCGAAGCTGGCGGCCAGCTCGGCATCCTGCTGCTGCTTCGCCAGCTCCTCGGCCCAGTAGCGGGCCAGGAAGTAGTGGCTGCCGCGGTTGTCGATCTCGCCGACACGGCGGCTGGGCGACTTGTTCTCGAGGAGGAAGGTGCCGGTGGCGCGATCCAGCGTGTCCGCCAGGACCTGCGCCCGGGCGTTACCCGTGGTGGTGGCCAGGTGCTCGAAGCTCACGGCCAGGGCCAGGAACTCGCCCAGGCTGTCCCACCGCAGGTGGTTCTCACGGACCAGCTGCTGGACGTGCTTGGGAGCGGAACCTCCGGCGCCGGTCTCGAAGAGGCCCCCACCGTTCATCAGCGGCACCACGGAGAGCATCTTGGCGCTGGTGCCGAGCTCGAGGATCGGGAAGAGGTCCGTGAGGTAGTCGCGGAGCACGTTACCGGTCACCGAGATGGTGTCCTCGCCCCTGCGGATGCGCTCGAGCGTGAAAGCGGTGGCGTCCACCGGCGTCATGATCCTCAGGTCCAGGCCCTCGGTGTCATGCTCGCCGAGGTACTCCTCGACCTTGGCGATCAGGACGGCGTCGTGCGCCCGGCCCTCGTCCAACCAGAACACCGCGGGCATCGCGGACGCGCGGGCACGCGTGACGGCGAGCTTGACCCAGTCGCGGATCGGGGCGTCCTTGGTCTGGCAGGCGCGCCAGATGTCACCCGGAGCGACGTCGTGCTCGATCAGTACGGTGCCCTCTGCATCGACGACCTGCACCGTGCCGCGGGACTGGATCTCGAACGTCTTGTTGTGGCTGCCGTACTCCTCCGCGGCCTGGGCCATGAGGCCCACGTTCGGAACGGTGCCCATGGTGGTCGGGTCGAAGGCCCCGTGCGCGCGGCAGTCGTCGATGACCACCTGGTAGATCCCGGCGTAACTGCTGTCCGGGATGACGGCGAGGGTATCCGCCTCACCGCCGTCGGGTCCCCACATGTGGCCGGAGCTGCGGATCATGGCGGGCATCGAGGCGTCGACGATGACGTCGCTCGGGACGTGCAGGTTGGTGATGCCCTTGTCCGAATCCACCATGGCGATCGCGGGGCCGTCCTCCATGCCCTTGGTGATGACCTGCTGGACGCCCTCGCGGACGTCCTCGGGAAGCTTGTCGAGGCCACCGAGGATCGAAGCGAGGCCGTTGTTGGGGCTCAGGCCCGCAGCAGTGAGCTGCTCGCCGTAGGTCTCGAAGAGCTCCGGGAGGAAGGCGCGAACCACGTGGCCGAAGATGATCGGATCGGAGACCTTCATCATGGTGGCCTTCAGGTGCGCCGAGAACAGCACGCCCTCCTCCTTGGCCCGGGCGACCTGCGCCTTCAGGAACGCATTCAGTGCCTCGGCACGCAGAACCGTTCCGTCGACCACCTCTCCTGCGAGGACGGGGAAGGAGTCCTTGAGGACCGTGACGGAGCCGTCCGCGCCGACGTGCCGGATCGAGACGGTACCGTCGGCGGGAATCACCACGGACTTCTCGTTGGAGCGGAAGTCGTCGCTGGTCATGTGCGCCACGTTGGTCCGGGACTCCGGTGTCCACGCGCCCATGCTGTGCGGGTTCTGGCGCGCGTAGTTCTTCACCGATGCCGGGGCACGGCGGTCCGAGTTGCCCTCACGGAGCACGGGGTTCACCGCGCTGCCCTTGACCTTGTCGTAGCGGGCGCGGACGTCGCGCTCCTCGTCGGTGGACGGGTGGTCGGGGTAGTCCGGCAGCGCATATCCCTGGGCCTGGAGCTCCGCGACGGCCGCCTTCAGCTGCGGGATCGATGCGCTGATGTTGGGCAGCTTGATGATGTTGGCGTCCGGCGTCTTCGCCAGGGCGCCGAGCTCGGCGAGCGCATCCTCCATCTGCTGGTCCTCGGTGAGGCGGTCACCGAAGAGTGAGATGATGCGCCCCGAGAGTGAGATGTCCCGGGTCTCCACCTCGACGCCCGCCGTGGAGGCGAAGGCCTCGATGATCGGCAGGAACGAATAGGTGGCCAGCATCGGCGCTTCGTCGGTATGGGTGTAGATGATCTTGGCCATGGGTTGGCGTCTCCCTGGTGCTCTTCGTTGTGCGGTTGGTCGGGGTGTGCCCGTTCGGCTCCAACTTACCGAGATCCCGGGGCCAGCACCTAACGGCTGGTACCCCGGATCCCCGGCGTCGACGGGCGGTACGCGTGGTACGAGACCTAGTGGAAGAAGTGGCGGGCTCCCGTGAAGTACAGCGGGACGCCGGCGGCGTTCGCGGCGTCGATCACTTCCTGGTCACGCACCGAGCCGCCCGGCTGGACGACGGCGCGGACACCGGCATCGAGCAGGATCTGCAGTCCGTCCGCGAAGGGGAAGAAGGCATCGGAGGCGGCCACGGAGCCGCGGGCGCGCTCGGTGTCGGCGAGCGTATTGGCGCGTTCCACCGCGAGGCGGCAGGAATCGACACGGTTGACCTGGCCCATTCCCACCCCCACGGACGCGCCGTCCCTGGCGAGCAGGATGGCGTTGGACTTCGCGGCGCGGCACGCCTTCCAGGCGAAGGCGAGGTCGGCGAGCGTGGCGTCGTCCACTGCCTTCCCCGCTGCGAGCGTCCACCCCGTGGGGGCATCACCTTCCGCGTGGAGGGTGTCGGCGGCCTGCATGAGCACTCCCCCGGACACCTGCCGGAACTCGACGGCGTCGCGGCCGTAGCCCTCGGGCAGCGTGAGCAGGCGGATGTTCTTCTTCTGCGAGAGGATCTCCACCGCCTCCGCGGAGAACGACGGCGCGATCACCACCTCCGTGAAGATGTCCCTGACGGTCCGGGCCATTCCCGCGGTGACCTCCCGGTTCGCGGCGATCACACCGCCGAAGGCCGAGACGGGGTCGCAGGCGTGGGCCTTGGCGTGGGCGTCGGCGATGGGGTCGGCGGCCTCCTCGGAACCCACGGCCACACCGCACGGGTTGGCGTGCTTGATGATCGCGACGGCGGGCTCGTCGAAGTCGAAGGCGGCGCGGAGGGCTGCATCGGCGTCCACGAAGTTGTTGTAGCTCATGGCCTTGCCGTGGAGCTGATCGGCCTGGGCGATACCCGGGGTCGCTGCGGCGTCCACGTACAGGGCGGCCGGCTGGTGCGGGTTCTCGCCGTAGCGCAGCACCTCGGAACGCTCGAGTGCGAGGCCCGCGTAGCCGGGCCAGGCGAGGCCGCCGTCGTCGTCGAGCTCGAACTGTGCGGCGGTCCAGGTGGCCACCGCGGTGTCGTACGCGGCGGTGTGCGCGAAGGCGAGGGCCGCCAGGCGGCGCCGCGTGGTGAGGTCGAACCCACCCTCGGCGGCGGCCGTGACCACGTCACCGTAGCGGGCCGGATCCACGACGACGGCGACCGACGGGTGGTTCTTCGCCGCGGAGCGGACCATCGCGGGCCCGCCGATGTCGATCTGCTCCACCACGGCGTCGGGCTCCGCACCCGAGCGGACGGTCTCGACGAACGGGTAGAGGTTCACCACCACGAGATCGAACGGCTCGATCTGCAGCTCCGCGAGCTGGTCGACGTGCTCGGGGCGACGGCGATCGGCGAGGATCCCCGCGTGCACCGTGGGGTGGAGCGTCTTGACGCGTCCGTCGAGAGTCTCGGCGAAACCGGTCACCTCGGACACCTCGGTGACCGGCACGCCCGCCGCGGCGATGCGCTGAGCGGTGGACCCGGTGGACACGATCGAGACGCCTGCGCGGTGCAGGCCCTGCGCCAGCTCCTCCAGCCCGGTCTTGTCGAACACCGAGATCAGTGCTCGGCGCAGGGGGACACGGTCAAGGTGGGTCAGGCTCACGCAGATCTCCGTCGGTAGAGCTTCGCTGGGGTCGTGCCAAGTCTAGGCGCACCCCTTGCAGCCGTCGAAGCGGCAGGATCGGGTCCAGCCGGGGTGACCGGAGCACAGGGTCGGGGCACCCCTGGACTTGGCGGTACGATGTGCGCAGCCCCTGCCCCCTCGACGAAGGCATCATGAGCACTGACATCTCCCTCCCCACCGGCGACCAGGTGGTACAGGACCTCCCCTGGCGGTGGCGGGTCCAGGGCAAGATCTTCCTCATCGGCGGTCTCGGTTTCATGTTCGATGCCTGGGACGTGACCCTCAACGCCTACCTGATCCCGCTCCTGATCGGGGACTGGGGCCTGACCACCGGCCAGGCCGCGTGGATCGCGACGTCGAACCTGATCGGCATGGCGGTGGGTGCCTTCGCCTGGGGTTCCGTCGCCGACATCATCGGCCGGAAGCGCGCCTTCACGCTGACGCTCCTGGTCTTCTCGATCTTCACGGTGCTCGGCGCGTTCTCCCCGGACATCGTCTGGTTCTGCTTCTTCCGCTTCCTCGCCGGCTTCGGCCTGGGTGGCTGCATCCCTGTGGACTACGCGCTGGTGGGCGAGTTCACCCCACGCCGGCAGCGGGGACGCGTGCTCACCGCGATGGACGCCTGGTGGCCCATCGGCGCCTTCCTCTGCGGAGTGGTCACGACGGCGGTCGTGGCGCAGTTCGGGGACTGGCGGTACGCGATGCTGGTCATGGTGCTCCCCGCGCTGCTGGTGTTCTGGGTGCGGAGCGGCGTTCCCGAATCGCCCCTCTACCTCGTCCAGCGCGGCCGGCGGGAGGAAGCCCGGGAGGTGATCGACACCCTGGTGGAACGAACCGGAGGCGAGCGACGCGCCTGGCGGCTGCCCGAACCCGAGCAGACACCGAAGCTGTCGCTGGGAAGTATCTCGGGGCAACTCACGGGACTGTGGCGTTTCGACTGGCGCATCACTCTGAGCGCCTGGAGCCTGTTCCTGACGATCCTGCTCGTCTACTACGGTGCCCTGACCTGGATGCCGAGGATCCTGATCGCGTCCGGCTACGAGCAATCGGTGGCCTTCATCACCACCACCTTCATGACGGGCGTCGGGTTCCTCGGGGTCGTCGCCGCCGCGCTCCTCGTGGAGCGGGTGGGGCGCAAATGGCTCCTGGCCATCACCGGGCCCGGCTCGGCACTGCTCCTCGTGGTGTTCGCGCTGACACTCGACATGCCCGCGGTGGCCACGGCGTGGCTCCTGGCCTTCGGCTTCGTGGTGCAGGTGGCCATCCCCGTGCTCTACACCTATGTGTCGGAGCTGTACCCCACGGAGTTGAGGGCCAGCGGCTTCGGCTGGGCCTCGACCATCTCCCGGATCGGCGCCGGGCTCGTCCCCCTGATCTTCGGCAGCCTTCTCTGGCCCTACCTCGGGCTCCCACTCACCTTCGCGCTGATCGGTCTGCTGGTGGTGTTCTCCGTGGTGTTCATGGCCTTCAACGCCCCGGAGACGCGCAGCACCACCCTGCGCTGAGCGC
>JASLBS010000045.1 GCA_030146405.1 Arthrobacter sp. | reverse complement strand
CCCGCGCTCGCCGACGTCCAGGTAGGTCGCGAGGTGGCTCTCGGTGTCCTCGCCGAGCGGGCCACGGCAGCGCTCGGCGTCGCCTCGGCCCGCTCCGTCGCGGACTACTTCCGCACTCCGGTGCGCGAGACCGACGCGGCCCTGCGAGGCCTCGTCGCCGCGGGGACCCTGGAGGTCGTCGCGGTGGGCGGCACCGCGGAGCCGTGGTACCTGCATCCCGCGGTGACCCTGCCACGCCGGGCCAGGGGCAGGGCGCTGCTCAGCCCGTTCGATTCCCTCGTGTTCGAGCGGGACCGGCTCCACCGGCTGTTCGGCTTCCACTACCGCATCGAGATCTACACGCCTGCCGAACGCCGCATCCACGGCTACTACGTGCTGCCGTTCCTGCTGCGCGACGCGATGGTGGCACGGGTGGACCTGAAGGCGGACCGCGCGGGCGGGCGGCTGCTGGTTCGAGCCAGTCACGGCGAGCCCGATGCTCCCCCGGACACGGCGGGGGAGCTCGCCGACGAGCTGCGTCTGCTCGCGCAGTGGTTGGGGCTCGGTGACGTCGTCGTGGAGGACCGCGGCGATCTCGCCGCAGCGCTTGCCCTGCAGGTGCGCGCGCTACCCTGAGCGGGACCCGCGCCAGGTGCCGGGAACCAACGCGGGGCGCCATACGTCGACGTAGACTAGACACGCCATCTTCGGCAGCATCAGATTGGGAGCGAATACCAGTGCCATCACTTCTTGAACGAGTTCTCCGCACCGGCGATAAGAAGACACTGAAGCGGCTTCGTAACTACGCCGACGCGATCAACATCCTCGAGGACGAGTTCCGGGAGATGTCCGACGAAGAACTGCGGGGAGAGACGGACCGGCTGAAGAAGCGGCATGCCGACGGGGTGAGCCTCGACGACCTCCTGCCCGAAGCGTTCGCCGCTGTCCGGGAAGCCTCCGCCCGCACCCTCGGCCTGCGCCACTTCGACGTCCAGCTGATGGGCGGGGCAGCCCTCCACATGGGTAACATCGCCGAGATGAAGACCGGCGAGGGAAAAACACTCGTGGCCACGGCTCCCGCCTACCTCAACGCGTTGAGCGGCAAGGGCGTGCACGTGGTCACCGTGAACGACTACCTGGCGGAGTACCAGTCGGATCTCATGGGCCGGGTCTTCCGCTTCCTCGGCCTCACGAGCGGGTGCATCCTCTCTAAGCAGGACCCTGCGACCCGCCGCGAACAGTACGCGGCCGACATCACCTACGGCACCAACAACGAGTTCGGGTTCGACTACCTGCGCGACAACATGGCCTGGAGCGCCGCCGAGCTCGTCCAGCGCGGCCACAACTTCGCGGTGGTGGACGAGGTCGATTCGATCCTCATCGACGAGGCGCGGACACCCCTGATCATCAGCGGGCAGGCCTCGGGTGACGTCAACCGCTGGTACAACGAGTTCGCGAAGGTGGTCAAGAAGCTCACCATCGAGACCGACTACGAAGTGGACGAGAAGAAGCGCACGGTGGGTGTCCTCGAGGACGGCATCGAGAAGGTCGAGGACTACCTCGGGATCTCCAACCTGTACGAGTCCGTGAACACACCGCTGATCGGGTTCCTCAACAACGCGATCAAGGCGAAGGAACTGTTCAAGCGCGACAAGGACTACGTGGTGATCAACGGCGAAGTCATGATCGTGGACGAGCACACCGGCCGTATCCTGGCCGGGCGGCGGTACAACGAGGGAATGCACCAGGCGATCGAGGCCAAGGAGGGCGTGGAGATCAAGGCCGAGAACCAGACCCTCGCCACGGTCACGCTGCAGAACTACTTCCGCCTCTACGACAAGCTCTCGGGTATGACCGGTACGGCCGAGACCGAGGCCGCCGAGTTCATGTCCACCTACAAGCTCGGGGTGGTCCCCATCCCGACGAACAGGGACATGGCCCGCCAGGATCTCTCGGACCTCATCTACAAGAACGAGGTGGCGAAGTTCGACGCCGTGGTCAAGGACATCGCCGAACGCCACGAGACCGGTCAGCCGGTGCTCGTCGGCACCACCAGCGTGGAGAAGAGCGAGTACCTCTCCAAGCAGCTCGCGAAGGCGGGCGTCCGCCACGAGGTGCTCAACGCGAAGAACCACGCACGGGAGGCCTCGATCATCGCGCAGGCCGGCCGCAAGGGCGCGGTCACCGTCGCCACGAACATGGCCGGTCGAGGCACCGACATCATGCTCGGCGGTAACGCGGAGTTCAACGCCGTGGCGGCCATGGAGAAGCTGGGGCTGGATCCTGCCGAGAACGTCGACGAGTACGAGGCGAAGTGGCCCGAGACGCTCGAATCGGCGCGGCAATCGGTGAAGTCCGAGCAGGAGGAGGTCCGCGAACTCGGTGGACTCTACGTCCTCGGTACCGAACGGCACGAGTCCCGCCGCATCGACAACCAGCTCCGGGGCCGTTCGGGCCGCCAGGGTGATCCCGGCAGGTCGCGTTTCTACCTCTCGCTCACCGATGACCTCATGCGGCTGTTCAACTCCAGTGGGGCCGAGCGCATCATGAACAGCTCCACGATGCCCGACGACGTCGCGCTCGAGTCGAAGCTGGTCTCGAAGGCGATCGAGAACGCGCAGGGACAGGTGGAGGGCCGCAACGCCGAGCAGCGCAAGAACGTCCTCAAGTACGACGACGTGCTCAACCGCCAGCGCGAGGCCATCTACGGCGACCGCCGCCGGATCCTGGAGGGCGGGGACCTGCAGGAGAAGATCCAGTTCTTCCTCGAGGACGTCATCACCGCCATGGTGGACGAGGCGACAGCCCAGGGGCACGGCGATGACTGGGACTACGACCTGCTGTGGACGAACCTGAAGACGCTCTACCCCATCACGCTCACCGCCGAGGAAGTCATCGAGGAGGCGGGCGGGACGTCGAAGATCACACGGGACTTCCTGCACAGCGAGATCCTCTCGGACGCCAAGCTCGCCTACCAGGCGCGTGAGGAAGCGCTCGGTGAGCGGAACCTGAGGGAGCTCGAACGACGCGTGGTCCTCTCGGTCATCGGCAGGAAGTGGCAGGAGCACCTCTACGAGATGGACTACCTCAAGGAGGGAATCGGTCTTCGCGCCATGGCGCAGCGTGATCCGCTCGTCGAGTACCAGCGGGAGGGTTACATCCTGTTCCAGGCCATGATGGAGTCCATTCGCGAGGAGAGCGTCGGATTCATCTTCAATCTCGAGGTCGAGGTCTCCGCCCCGGCGCCGAGCGGGTTGCCGGGAGTGGCCGATGGACGCGGTTTCGTCCAGGGTCCCACCATCAAGGCCGCCGGTCTCGAGGCCCCCGCGAAGCCGGCCACCCTCAGCTTCACGGCACCCAACGCCCAGGGTGAGGCAGAGATGCACGTGGAACGCGACAAGACGCAGCAGGCCGCTCCGGCCCGTGGCAGGAAGACCAGGAAGAAGTAGTCACCCGATCTCCAGTGCGGTGACCCGCCACGCTCCGCGCCGTTGCTCGATCCTGAGAGCAACGGCGCGGACGCGTTTCTGGTCGAAGGCGACGACAGATGCCTCGAAGGCCACGGCGCTGACGCGGCAGATCCGTGCGGAGCGGATGATCACCTGGCGATGTGCCCTTGGTGGTTGTGCGCCCCGCTGGAGGGCAGGTGCGGTGGTGATGCAGCGCACCAGGTTGGTGCGCAGCTGGAGTCGCTCGTAGTTCTCGGCATCGAGCCAGCGGGACATCTGCTGCAGCGGGCGGCATCCGCCGAGGACCTCCAGGGCACCCTGCGCCACCGATCGGGCGATCCCCGAGATACGGAGGCCGAGCTCAGCCTCCGAGGCGGTCTCCGACGATTCCGCGTGCTGCCGGGACCGCACGCCTTCGTCGGCCGACGGAACGGTCGTAGGAGGAGCCGGGACCTCCCTGGTGGAGCCGCTCCCGCCGTCGGGCCGCAGCTGGGTCACCGTGCCCGGGCCGGCCGCGGGCGGCCGAGCGCTGGGCGCCATCAGAGGTCGTGGTGATCCGCTGACTTCTGCCAGCTGGGTCGGTGTTCTGCGGAGCTCGGTCACGGATGACATGGTGTTTCCTCTCATCGGGGTCAGGCGGCTGTGGCCACCGGTCGGGTCGGCTCATGACGGTCGTGATCGTCAGGAGGGCATGCTGGAGACATGGGTGAAGCAAGGGGGGATGCCCGGACGGGCCGGACGCGTCGGAGGAGCGGGTGTCAGGGCGGCGGAGCCTGAAGGATCTGTCCGGGGATCACGTGCGAGGGGTCGTCGCCGATGATTCCTCGGTTGGCCTCGTACCAGGCGGGCCAGGCGGCAGCGACGTCGGCGGCGGTGGCGAGCGGACCGAGGTGATCTGCGGTGATGGACCAGAGGGAATCACCCGGTGCCACTACCACCTCGACGGCCCGCCGTTCGGTCCGGGTCTCCTGCCTGAGCAGCAGCCCTCCGTCCACGGGAAGCGGCGCGGGGCGCCATGCGGGGGATACCGGAGCCGGCGCCGCTGCCTCCTCGACGGCGACCGGCGCCGGGTCCGTAGCTGCGCGGTCGGGGGACGGGGAGTCGGCTGACCGGAGGGAGACATCATCGCGGTCGGCCAGGACCTCCACCGTGGCGAATGCACCGGTTGCCGCGATCGACGGGGCAGCATGGGCCATCGCGGGTACTGCGAGCAGGTTGACGCCCAGGAGAGCGACGGCGAGCCGACGCATGAGGGTGGGGGTGAAGCGTCCGATGAACCGTGCCGCCCCGGAGCGTCCCCGCCTGATCAGGAACTCGGTGGCGATCGCCAGGGTCAGGGTGAGGAACCAGAATCCGACGACACCCAGTCCCAGCAGTGACAGTCCGAGCCCCAGCATTCCTTCCACCCCCAACTGCTGCGCGCCCGGATGGCCCTGGGACAGAACACGTCCCGCCACCGCCGTCCCGGTGCCGCACACGAGAATCAGGCCGGCCTGTACGACGTCGCTCGATCGAGTAGTCATCGTCTCTCCCTTCCGAGCTTAAGTTTGACGTTGTTTGATCTCATTTGTCTACGATGAATTCGTTTGGACCATTCTTGTAGGTGTTGACCGTCGTAGAACCTAGCTCTAGGTTTGGACGATGCGCTGGGATGCCCTTTTCGACGACCTCGAGTCGCAGTTGCAGTCGGCGGAGTCGGCCGGGCAGGAGAGCGAGATCAGGGAGCGCACCCGCGCGGAACAGGCGCGTGTGACACTCGCGCAGAGACTGCGCGGTCAGGTGGGGCAACAGGTCATGGTGACGACCGGCGCGGGCCGTTCAGTCCACGGTGTGCTCACGAACGTCGGAGCGCAATGGCTGGCGGTCACCGTGGAAGGGCGTTCGACCGTAGTGCCCTTCGCGTCCCTCCAGGCTGTCCGCGGGATGGCCCGCGCGGTCGGTCAGCCGCTCGGCGTCGTCGAAGCGAGGCTGGGGCTGGGGTCGGTCCTGCGGGTGCTCTCACGCGACAGGGTACCCGTGGCTCTCTGGCTGACCCTCTCCCGCACGCGTTTCACCGGCGTGATCGACCGGGTCGGCGCCGACTTCGTCGAGCTGGGCTCCGGTCCCTCGGGCGATGCACGCCGCCTCGGTGCGAGCCACGACATCGTGACGGTGCCGCTGACCGCGATCGATTCCCTCGATTCGGCGGTCTCCGCCGAGTAGTTGTCGGCATGCCGCCTCGCGACGGGTACGCCGTCATTCCTCGTCCGGAAGCCGGTCGTCGGACTGCCCGGGGTACCTGATCAGGGGAGCGGTGTACTGCCCGACTCGCTGCGGAGCGCGGAGGCGGTCTTCTCGTAGGCCTTGGCGATGTATTCCTCGAGCACTCGTGTCTCGACCCGCCACTGACCACGTCCGCCGACCTGGATGGCAGGAAGCTCTCCCGACCGCACGAGTGCATAGGTCTGGGACGAACTGATGTTCAGTACTTCGCCCACGTCCGCGAGTGTGAGGAAACGCCGCTCGGCCACGTGTCCGCCCTTCCTGGTGTTGTCGGTCCGATCTCCAGTGTGCCATCGCGTGACCGAAGGATCCGTATATCCACACTTGTGCTCTTTTGCTGCTGGTCGGTTCCCTTTGGGATCGATGTGCACAACACTTACAGACGAAGGGGCCGTCCCTTCGGGTGGCATGGGTCATGGGAGACGATTGTGAGTATCGACGAACGGGCACCACGCGCGACGCACGATGCCCCGCGGTTGAAGCGGCCCTCGTGGAAGGATCCTCGGCTGCTCACAGGGCTACTCCTCGTCATCGCTTCCACGGTCGGCGTCATCGCGCTCCTGGACAGCCAGGACACGAGTACCGAGGTGTACTCGGCGCGGGAGGACATCCCGGTCGGGTCCACCCTGACGCAGGAGGACTTCGTCGTGGTGCCGGTCCAGCTCGGGGACGCCGGAGACGCCTACCTGGCTGTCGCTGACGGGATCCCTGCGAACACCGTCTCCACGAGGCTCGTCGTTCGAGGCGAACTCATGCCCACGTCGGCCATCGGCAGCGCCGACGAGCTGGACCGGAAGCCCGTAGGACTCTCCGTCGCGGACCCACTACCCAGCGGCACCGCAGCGGGTGATCGCGTCGACGTCTGGGTGTCACTGCGGACGGACAGGAACACCTTCGAGAAGCCGCAGTTACTGATGGAGGCTGCCGAGGTGGCCGAACTCACGGTCGGGGAGTCCGCCCTCGGATCCCGCTCGGCAACCCTCGTCCAGATACTCGTGGAGGACGACGCCATGCCCGAGCTCCTGGACGCCATGTCGAACGACGCCCGCATCGCCGTCGTGCTGAACCCGTCGGCTGGTTCATGAGTATTCCCGTCATCACGCTCGGCTCGATCGCCAGCGCGTACGTCCCGGGACTGGAGCAACTGCGGGGGCCCGTCACCGTGGTGCGGCGCTGCAACGAGCTGCCCGAACTCGTGGCGGCGTGTCAGACCGGTCTGGCCCGAGCTGCCATCCTCGCTCCCGGTACCGCGGGGCTGACGGCGTCGTTGGTGGATCGGCTCCGCTTCGCAGGAGTGGTAGTGATCGCCCTCGTGGACGAGGTGGACCCGGTGTCGATCGGAGGCGTCGAGTACATCCGGGCGTCATCCACGCCCGCCGAGCTCGCCGAAGCGGTGTCAAGGGCCGTCGACCGGTTCGAGGCCGAGGCGGTGGGGCAGCGCAGCTCGCTCGCCTACGCTGATCCACTCGACCTGCCGCAGGAAGCCCCGCCTGCGCTTCCTGGTCCTCCCGACGAGGCGGGCAGCGGCACGGTGACAGCGGTCTGGGGTCCCACCGGGGCACCCGGTCGGACCACCGTTGCGATCAACATGGCCGCAGAGCTGGCGGCCGCCGGTCACTCGGTGCTCCTCGTCGACGCGGACACCTACGGCGCCAGCATCGGGCCCTCCCTCGGCCTCCTCGACGAATCGGCGGGCCTGGCCCAGGCGTGCCGGCTCGCCGACCAGGGCGGGTTCAGCGGTACCGCCCTGGGACGTGTCGCCGTCAGCATGGCGATCAAGGGCGGGCGCCTGCAGGTCCTGACCGGCATCACAAGACCCGACCGCTGGCCCGAGCTGCGCCCGGCAGCCCTGGTGCAGGTCCTCGAGGCGGCGCGCTCCCTCGCCGCCGTCACGATCGTGGACTGTGGATTCTGCCTCGAGGCCGACGAGGAGCTGAGCTTCGACACCCTCGCTCCGCGCCGCAACGGGGCCGCGCTGCGTTGCCTCCAGTCGGCCGATTCGGTCGTGGCCGTAGGAGCCGCGGATGCGATCGGCGTACCACGGCTGGTGAAGGCACTGACCGAACTAGCCGACGTCGTTCCCACGGCCGTGCCGCGCGTCGTACTCAACAAGGTGCGGGCAGGCGCCGTCGGTCGTGGCCCCGAGACCCAGCTGAGGGAGGCATGGGAGCGTTTCGGTCCATCGACGCGTATCAGCAGCTTCCTCCCGCTGGACTCCGTGGCGGCTGACCGTGCCCTTCTCGCAGGTACCGCCCTGCTCGAGACGGCACCCACCTCGCCCTTGCGGGTGGCCATCGTGGGCCTCGTCGATCCATCGGCGGAGGAGGGGCGACGGCGCGGGCCCGGAGAGCTTCTGCGCAACGTGAAGTTTCCTGGCAAGCCCGATAGTCTTCCACGGTAAGGGGCCGCAATGAAGCGGCCTTCATCTCGGTACGGAGGCCTTTCCCATGTCGTCTGGATCCACAACAACGGATCAGTCAAGCGCGGACGCAGCGGGGGAGGAGTTCGAACAGCACTACTTCGAGCACCTCGCGCGTGAGGACGCCGTCGGGTACTCGCCGGACGACCTGCGACAGCGTGCTCTCGCACACCGCGAGCTCGCCGGGAACCGGGAGCCGGGAACGGCCGTGGTGGACGTCCTGGACCAGGGGAGGTCCAGTGTGGTCATGATCGTCACGGACGACATGCCGTTCCTCGTGGATTCCGTCACCGCCGAACTGGTGCGGCAGAACGCGGCGATCAGACTCGTGGTCCATCCCACGTTCCTGGCCGTGCGGGAGAACCACTCCCACGCCCTGGCGGCGCTCCGCGAGGTGCCGTCGACGGCGGGAACCTCAAGCGGTGACACCGCGGCGCTCCCGAACATCGGCGACCTCGTCGGTCTCGCCGACCGGTCCGCGAACATCGAGTCGTGGATCTCCGTGGAGGTCACCCGCCTTGCCGACGAAGCCGCCAAGGAATCCGTCCGGGACGGCCTCCGCCGCGTGCTGCAGGACGTGCGGTCGGCCGTGGAGGACTGGCCCGCGATGCGCAATCAGGTCCGGTCCATCGAGGCATCGCTGCCCTCGGTCGTCGGTGCGGAGGACATCCCTGATCTACGCCAGGCCCAGGAACTGCTGCGGTGGCTGGACAACGGGAACTTCACCTTCCTCGGGTTCAAGGAATACGAGCTCGTGACGGACGAGACGGGTGCGGACGCGCTGCGCGTCAAGAGTGACAGCGGGCTCGGTCTGCTGGGGCACGGGTCCGAGGGCAATCAACTCCAGCAGCTCACGGCGGCGGGCCGGGCGAAGGCGCGCGAACGCAGGACTCTGGTGATCACGAAGGCCAATTCGCGCTCCACCGTGCATCGGGCCGCATACCTCGACTACATCGGGATCAAGAGTTTCGACGCACAGGGCAATGTGAACGGGGAGCGCCGCTTCATCGGGTTGTTCGCCACCAGTGCCTACACGGCGTCCGTGCTGAACGTCCCGCTGGTGCGTGACAAGGTCACGCAGGTACTGCGCCGCTGTGGTTTTCCCTCCGACTCGCACTCGGGCAAGGACCTCCTGTCCATCCTCGAGACCTATCCGCGCGACGAGCTGTTCCAGATCGAGGTCTCCGACCTGGTGTCCACGGCGCTCGGGATCCTCCGCCTGCAGGAACGCCGACGCACGCGCCTCTTCCTCCGGGCGGACGTCTACGGCCGTTTCATGTCCGCACTGGTCTACCTTCCCCGCGACCGCTACACCACGAGTGTCCGGTTGCGGATCGAGGAGGAGCTCCGAACCACCCTCGACGCCGAATCGATCGACTTCAGTGCCCGGATGAGTGAGTCGGCGTTGGCGCGCCTGTTCTTCCGTGTCCGGTTGCAGCGTGGCGCGGAGGTTCCGGAGGTCGACGCGGCGCAGCTCGAGGAGCGGCTGGTCAGAGCTGCCCGCTCGTGGTCCGAGGGCATCGTGGAGGTGACCCAGCAACGATTCGACCAGGAGAACGCGCAGCGGCTCTCGACGTTGTGGGCCGAGTCGTTCCCGCCGAGCTATCGCGTGGATTACGAGGTCGAGGACGCGCTGGAGGACGTGGCCCGGTTCGAGGAACTGACCGAGTCCGACGCGGGGTACCCCCAGTTGCACGTGTACGTTCCGCGGCGCGGGTTCTCCGGTGGCGAGGACGCGCGCCTGAAGCTCTACCTGACCGAGGCGAAGAGTCTCACGCAGATCCTGCCCTACTTCCACAATCTCGGACTGGAGGTGCTCGACGAACGGCCGTTCGAGATCACGCGGTCCGACGGTCGGTCCTTCTTCCTCTACGACCTGGGCCTGAAGTATCCCGCGAACATCTCACCGCTCGGGACGGCGGCGCTCCTGCAGGACGCCTTCCGTGCGGCCGTGGTGGGTGAGAGCGAATCGGATTCCTTCGACCGGCTGGTGCTGCGCGAGCAGCTCGGGTGGCGGCACGTGCTGATCCTGCGCGCCTACGCCAAGTACATGCGCCAAATGGGCAACACGAACTCCTACGGGTTCGTCGCGGATACCCTGCTGCGCAATCCCGTGGTGGGCCGAGCGCTGATCGCACTCTTCCTGGCACGCTTCGATCCCGATCTCGACACGGACCGGTCGGCTGCCATGGAGGATGCACGGGTGGTCCTCGACGAGGGGCTGGAGGGGGTGCCGACACTCGATGCCGATCGGGTACTGCGCACGTTCACCAATCTCATCGAGGCGACGCTCCGGACCAACTACTTCCAGGACAAGCGCCATGTGAGCTTCAAGTTCGACACGGCACGCATCGAGGGGGCGCCCTTCCCCCGGCCGAAGTACGAGATCTGGGTCTACTCGGCGCAGGTCGAGGGTGTCCATCTCCGGTTCGGCAAGGTGGCCCGCGGCGGACTCCGCTGGTCGGACCGACGGGAGGACTTCCGCACCGAAGTGCTCGGCCTCGTGAAGGCGCAGACGGTGAAGAACGCCGTGATCGTCCCCACCGGGGCGAAGGGTGGCTTCTTCCCCAAACAGCTGCCCGACCCGACGACCCACCGCGGGGCGTGGATGGCCGAAGGCAAGGCGAGCTACCGGACGTTCATCCGCGGGCTCCTCGACATCACCGACAACCTGATCACCAACGGGACCACCGAGTCCGTGCTCCCGCCCGAGCGTGTGGTCCGGCACGACGACGACGACACCTACCTCGTCGTCGCCGCGGACAAGGGCACGGCGTCGTTCTCGGACATCGCGAACGAGCTGTCCGCCGAGTACAGCTTCTGGCTCGGTGACGCCTTCGCGTCCGGCGGATCCGTCGGGTACGACCACAAGGCCATGGGGATCACCGCGCGTGGAGCCTGGGAATCGGTGAAACGGCACTTCAGCGAGTTCGGCATCGACACCCAGACCGAGGACTTCACCGTGGTGGGGGTGGGGGACATGAGCGGTGACGTCTTCGGGAACGGCATGCTCCTGTCCGAACACATCCGGCTCGTCGCCGCGTTCGACCACCGCCACATCTTCCTGGACCCGAACCCGGACGCGGCGTCGTCCTTCACCGAGCGCCGCCGTCTGTTCGAGTTGCCGCGTTCCAGCTGGGAGGACTACGACACGGCCCTCATCAGCCAGGGTGGTGGCGTCTTCCCCCGGCAGGCCAAGTCGATCCCGGTGTCCCCGGAGGTCCGCGTAGCCCTCGGGCTCGAGGACGACGTGACCCGGTTGAGTCCGCCGGAGCTGCTGCGCGCGATTCTGCGCGCTCCTGCCGACCTGCTCTACAACGGAGGCATCGGTACGTATGTGAAAGCCACCGCGGAGACCCACGCGCAGGTGGGGGATCGCGCGAACGATGCGATCCGCGTCAACGGTGGTGAACTCCGTGCACGCGTGGTGGGCGAGGGCGGGAACCTCGGCCTCACCCAGTCGGGACGGATCGAGGCAGCCCTGACCGGCGTCGTCCTGAACACCGACGCCATCGACAACAGCGCCGGCGTGGACTGCTCCGACCATGAGGTCAACATCAAGATCTTCGTGGATCGGATGGTACGTGCCGGGCGCCTCGATCCGGAGGAAAGGGCGGAGTTCCTGCACTCGATGACCGATGAGGTGGGCCACCTGGTCCTGCAGGACAACATCGACCAGAACGTCCTCCTGCTGAACGACCGCCAGAGGGTCATCGAGTGGAGTCCCAGCTACGAGCGGATGATGGACTGGCTGGAGAAGAAGGCGGACCTGGACCGGCGGCTCGAGGCGCTACCCACCAACGCGGAGCTCCGCCGCAGGCTCGACTCCGGTCAGGGCCTCACCTCACCCGAACTCTCCGTCCTCGCGGCGTACGCGAAGATCGAACTGACGAAGGTCCTGTCGGGCAGTGCACTCGCCGATGACCCGTACTTCGCGCGAACCCTGCGCCGCTACTTCCCGCGTCAGCTGGTCGAGCGCTTCGACGATCTGCTGGACACGCACCCCCTGCGCCGCGAGATCATCTCCACGGTCATCGCCAACGACATCATCAACCTGGGCGGCATCACCTTCGCCTTCCGGGTGCTGGAGGAGACCTCGGCGCCCGAGCCGGCCATCGCGCGGGCCTTCGTGGCTCTGCGAGAGATCTACTCGTTCGACGACACCCTGGGGCACCTCGCGGCCCTGCCCGCGGATTTCCCGACCGAGCACTGGGTGACAGTGCACCTCGATCTACGCCGGCTCCTCGATCGCTCGGTCCGCTGGTTCGTGAACCACGTGGAGCAGGGCGTTCCGGTGGACGAGAACATCGAGGCCTTCAAGCCGCTGGTCGGTCCCTTCCGCGCGCGCCTCACCGAGTTCCTGCGCGGTGGTGACCTCGAACGTGCCAAGGAGGGTGTCTCGACGGCCAAGGACTGGAATCTACCGGAAGCGCTGGGGCGGAACTGGGCCCAACAGTTCGAGTCCTTCGCCCTGCTGGACATCGCCTACAGCAGGCGCAGGGTCGACGAGTCCATCGACAGCATCGCCAGGGTCTACTACGCGGTGTACGACCGTTTCGAGGTCGACGATCTCCTCGAGCGGATCACGAAGCTGCCGAGGGCCGATCGGTGGCAGGCCCTCGCGCGGGCTGCGCTGCGTGACGACCTCTACTCCACGGTGGCCGACATCACCGTGGCCGTGTTGAAGGCTTCGCAGCACCTGCAGGACCGCGATGCGGGCGAGAGGCTGGCGGCCTGGCAGGAGCTGAACGCTGATCAGCTCGCGCGGGCCAGCACCATGTTCGCGGACGTGAACATGCTGGAGCAGGATGACATCTCGTCCCTGTCGGTCGCCCTGCGGCTGCTCCGCTCGATCGTGCGGTGACGGGACGGAACCACCAGGTTCCTCCGGGGTCCCCGGCATCGCCGCACCGCCTCGGTCGATCCGGACGCGCCGGCCGACCGTCACCTGATCTCCGACGTCGTCCCACCGGACGCCGTCCATCCAGCAACAGAAAGAATCCATGGCAATCTTCACCGACCCCATCCGCGAATTCGCAGGGTTCGAGCCGGGCGACGCAGAGTGGCTCCACCTCCTGGTGGGCGACTGGCAGATGGTGGCCGATCTGGCCTTCGCCGATCTGGCCCTGTGGTTCCCCCTCGACGGCGGGGGATTCGTTGCTCTCGCCCACGCGAGGCCGTCCACGTCGCACACCGTGTTCCACAGCGACTTCGTCGGCGAGCGCATCCGCGCCGATCTGCAGCCACTCGTGGAGGTTGCCTGGGAGTCCCAGAAGATCGAGCGCTCGAGCGAGACGAACTGGACCACGGAGATGGCGATGCGCGTGGAAGCGGTCCCGATGGTCCGTAACGGCAGGACACTCGCCGTCGTCACCACCCACATGGATCTTTCGAGTTCCAGGATGCCGTCCCGGCTCGAGCTGACCTATCGTCAGTGCGCCTACGATCTGCTGCGCATGGGAACCCTCGGTCTCTGGCCCGATTTCGCCACCCCTACCGGTTCCAGGCGCGGCGCCCCGCGGGTCGGTGATGGGCTCATCCGCCTCGACGTGGACGGGATCGTGCAGTACGCCAGTCCCAATGGCGTGTCCGCGTTCCGCCGACTCGGCGACGTCGAGACCCTCGAGGGCAGACCGCTCGCGGAGATCACCACCGCGCTGCTCAAGGACCGCCGCATGGTGGACGAGACCCTTCCCCTGGTGGTGACGGGGCGGATGCCGTGGCGGACCGAGATCGGATCCCGCGGGGTCAGTCTGTCACTGCGTGCCATCCCGCTGCGTGACGAGAAGGAACGTTTTGGCGCCCTCGTGCTCTGCAGGGACGTCTCGGAACTCCGACGCCGGGAGATGGAACTCGTCTCCAAGGATGCGACCATCCGGGAGATCCATCACCGGGTGAAGAACAACCTCCAGACCGTGGCCGCACTGCTCCGGATGCAGTCGAGGAGGATGGTCAGCGACGAGGGGAAGCTCGGGCTCGAACAGGCCATGAGACGCGTCTCCACCATCGCGCTGGTCCACGAGACACTGTCGCAGGGCCTCGCCCAGAGCGTGGACTTCGACGAACTGATCTCCCGACAGTTCCGTCTGTCCGCGGAGGTGGCGTCGCCCTCGCAGACCGTCCGTACCGAGCGCAGCGGCGACTTCGGCGAACTGCCCAGCGACCTCGCGACCCCGCTCGCGCTGGTGATCAACGAACTGGTGACCAACGCCGTCGAGCACGGACTGTCCGGCCGTGCCGGCACGGTCTGGCTCATGGCGGATCGCCGGACCGAGCCCGACGGTGAGGAGATCCTCCAGGTCACCATCGCGGACGACGGCGTGGGCCTCCCTGCGGGGGGACATGCCGAAGGCCTCGGCCTGCAGATCGTCAGGACCCTGGTCACGAGCGAGCTGGGCGGCACGATCGAGTGGAGTACCCGACCCGGCGGCGGCACTCAGGTGCGGCTCGAGCTGGGGCTGCACCTCAACCAGGCGGGCTGAGCCTCGGCGGGTGGGGCCGGAGACGACGAAGGGCCGCCCGGTGGGCGGCCCTTCATCGTCTTTCCAGCGGTACTGCTGGGGTGATGCCCCCTAGGAGGCGCGGCGCGCGCGAGCGGCACGTCGCTTGAGAGCGCGGCGCTCGTCCTCGCTCAATCCACCCCACACACCGGCGTCCTGCCCGGACTCGATCGCCCACTGCAGGCACGTGTCCTGAACCTGACAGCGGCGGCACACGCTTTTCGCCTCCTCGATCTGAAGAAGTGCCGGTCCGGTATTACCGACCGGGAAGAACAGCTCCGGGTCCTTGTCCAGACAGGCTGCGCGACTACGCCAATCCATGGTGATCACATTCTCCTTCAGCCTCGCTCATCGTGACCTTGTGAAAAGATTCACGAGGGGGCTCATAGTAAAGGGGCCACATTCGGCCCCCCGGTTTTCGACTGCTTTTAAGGCTGTCACGTTACCAACGGGTAAACAAGGGTTTTACAATCCTTTTTGGCTCACCGGGTGAGTGGTTTGTCACAGGCCTGCAGCACGATCGGGACGATCCATCCGTGTGACTCGGTCCGGTAGGGTTCGAGCATGTCCTCCGCCCCGGTCCCCGAACCCTCCGAGCGGCCCCGCGGCATCCTGCTGATCGCCGCGATCCTGGTGCTCGAAGCGGTGGCAACCGTGGTGCTCGCCATCGCGTTCATCGGAACGATTCTCGGAGCTGACGCCATCTCGATCGGGGGCTCGGCCTTCATGGCTGTGGTGCTGCTCCTGTTGGGTTTCGGACTGGTCGCGATGGCGACCAGGTTGATGGCGGGTTTCCGCTGGCCGCGCTCGCCCTCCCTCGTTCTCCAGATCTTCCTCGTGATCCTCGCCTTCCCCTACTTCTCCGCCGGGAATCCCCTCATCGGGTTGGCACTCCTCGCTCCTGCCGCGGCGATCATCATCCTGCTCTTCTCGAAGCCCGTCGTCCACTTCACGGTCCGGACGAACGGACCACAGAAGTTGCTGTGACGTGTCTTCGGGCTCGAGGCGTGGCTCCCGAGCGCTGATCGCCCTGGGCGGACGCGAGGGCGATGTGTACCTCGAGGGCGCCGGACGGATCGCAGGCGAAGCCCCGGCCCCTGATCGCCGGCCCGTCGAGCTCGAGCCGTTGCCCGAAGAAATCGCCGTCGGACGGTGAACGCGGCATCAGGACCAGGCCCCTCCCGGAGTTCCGCGCATGGAGGGAGAGTGGCACGCGGCTCATCAGGGACGCGCCGTGGGTGGCGGCGATCACTGCTGCAGCGCCGCCTGCCACGAGCCCCGAGAGGATCTGCTGTACGTCCACCGGCAAGCGGTCGGCGTCATCCACCAGGAGGAGGCAGCGCTCCGGAGGGCCCGAGGCGGCGAGCTGTTCAGGGACCCGGCGCCAGAAGTCCGCGGCCGTGACGCCGTGGCCGGGTTCCTGTCGATCAGGCATCACCACGCGACAGCTGTCTCCGGCCCGCTGTGCGGAGCGGGCCAGAACCTGCAGTACGTTGCTTCGACCTGATGACGCCGCGCCGAGCACGAGGTAGACCTCGCCCGCGCCCACGGGTGCCCGGAACGGTGCCAGGTCATCACCCTGCACCCCCAGGAGGAGCCCGGCCGGGCTCGGTTCACTCGTCCCGACCAGCTCCTCGAGGTGCCGGAGAGGCAACGCTGTGGGTAGCGGATGCACGGGGAAAGGCACGAGGGGTGGCGGCCGCAGTGGGTAGGGCAGCGATGACTGGGCGACGACGAGCTGGCAGGCGCCGTCGCCCCAGGCGCCTGTCATCGGTCCCTGCGCGAATCCGCGACCGACGACGGCGTCGAGTGGCGGCATCGTGGGCCAGGTCATCGTGGTTTCCGGGTGTGCTCCGAGGGGTAGGTACACCCGGTTGGGAACCAGCGCGAAGAACCGAGCTGTGGTGAGCTCGCGATCCCCGCTCAGGATCAGTGTCACGCCGTTCTGCGCGCCGTCGCGGACGAGGGCGTGAAGATCCTCCTCCGCCCGGCCGAAGCGGCCCTGACGGAACTGACTCGTCCAACGACCCCATCCGGTGATGGCGAGGACGATCGGCGGAGCGTCGGTGTCCTGGCGGGGGAGATCGGCCAAGCGCGCCAGGACGCGGGCAGCGCGCTTGGACTCGTGGGCGTGCACGTGGGCGCCGATCTGAGGAGACGGTGCCCACGGACCGAAGGTGCCGTCTCCGTCGAGCAGGTAGGCATGACCGTCCGGGCGGTCACGAAGGAAGCCCGTCACGGCTGCAGCGAGAGCATCGCCGGCCCCGCTCCCGGGAAGACCCACGAGAGCGAGATGGGAGTGGCTCACCGGATTCCAGTGCAGCAACCGCTGTTCCTGGCGGTCGGGGAAGTCGACGAGACCGAGGGGTACCGTGCCCGGCACATCGAGCACGGCCGGGTCGCCAGGCGGGAAGCTGGAGGCCGACGTCGTCGTCACCTCACCCGGCAGCGGCGGCAGGATCGGGCACCTGCGGTGTTGCCGGGGCCGTCCCTCGGCTGCGGCGACGAGGTGACGGACGGCATCGGGCAGGATGGTGTCCGGTGCTCCACCCCTGCTGTTGCCCGGAGACGGCGGATTCCCTTGATCACGGGAGCCGAGGTGAGCGGTGAGGTCCTTCCACCCGGTCGATCCGCCCTCCTCCGGCGCGTCCGAGCACGAACCGACCTGGAAGACCACGGGAGTCTCCGTTCCACGGCGGAGAAAGGCCCGCCCCGGAGCGTCGACGGGAAGGTCGGCTGCCGCCGACGAACCGAGGAGATCCTGCGACTCCATCGGAGTCTGCACGCGCAGCAGGATCGTCGTCGTGATGTTCGCCCTGATATCAGGAGTCACCGCGCCCTGTGCGCGTTGCGTGGCCAGGATGAGGTGGACGCCCAGGGACCGGCCGAGGGCGGCCACCTTCATGAGATCCGCAACGGCGGTCGGGACCTCGTCGCTGAGCATCCTGAACTCGTCGATGACCACCACGAGGCGGGGTGGGCAGTCCGAGGGTGAGGTCCTGCGCAGGGCATCGAGGCCGTGCACGCCATGATCGGCGCACAGCTGTTCCCGCCGCCGTAGCTCCGCCCGCAGGGACGTGAGCGCTCGTGCGGTCGATTCGGAGGACAGGTCGGTGAGGCTGCCCACGCAGTGCGGCAACGTCGTGAGGACGCCCAGCCCGGAGCCGCCCTTGTAGTCCACCAGTATCAGGGTCAGGTGTTCGGGCGGCTGGTTCAGTACCAATGACAGCACCAGGGTCCGAAGCAACTCGGACTTACCGGAACCCGTGGTCCCTGCAACGAGGAAGTGCGGGCCGTCCCTCACCAGGTCGACGGAGACGGTGCCGGTTCCGGACTCACCGAGCCGCGCCGTGGGATGCTCCGGGTCGGCCGAGGACCAGAGCCGCTCCGCGCTGTGCAGGAGATCTGCGGGACGAAGGGCCTCGTTCCAGAAGGACGCGCTCCGTGGT
>JASLBS010000008.1 GCA_030146405.1 Arthrobacter sp. | reverse complement strand
GCCTTGTCCTTGAGCTGGGCGAAGTCCAGCAGTTCGTCCGCCTTCGGCCTGAGATAGCTCATGGGCAGCCCGAAGTACCGCCCGTACACCAGCAGGTTGTCGCGGACCCGGAGTTCCTCGTCGAGGTTGTCCTGCTGCGGTACCACACCGAGGTGTGCGCGCACCTCGGGTCCGTGCTCCTCGGGATCGAGGCCCATGATCGTGAGCCGGCCGGAGGTCCGCTGGGAGACACCGCCGATCATGCGCATGGTGGTGGACTTGCCGGCCCCGTTGGGGCCCAGCAACCCGAACGACTCCCCTGCCGGTACGTCGAAGGAGATGCCGTCCACGGCCCTGAAGTCGCCGTAGTGCTTACTGAGTTCCTGCGCGGAGATCACCGGTTGTCCGGCGGATGGTGGGTGCACGCCCCCTAGCGTAGGGGACAACCAGGAGCGGACGAAGCCGTTCGGGGTGTGGCGCGATACCCGCTTGGCCTGTACAGCAGGACTAGCCGGTGGCCCGCACCCGGCGCTCGGCGGCCTCGACCACGTTGGCGAGGAGCATGGCCCGCGTCATGGGACCCACTCCCCCGGGATTCGGTGACAGCCAGCTCGCGACGGCATCGGCGGAGGGATCGACGTCGCCCGTGAGTTTCGCCTTCCCGGTCTCCGCGTCCTCGACCCGGCTCACACCGACATCGAGCACGATCGCGCCGGGCTTGAGCTGCTCGGCCGTGATCATGTGCGGGATCCCTGCGGCGGCCACGACCACGTCGGCGCGTGCGAGGTGGTCCGCCAGATCCACAGTGCCGGTGTGCGCGAGGGTCACGGTCGCGTTGACCTGCTTGCGCGTGAGCAGCAGGCCGAGGGGACGGCCGACCGTCACGCCGCGGCCCACCACGAGCACGTCGAGACCCTTGAGGTCGATGCCGTGCCGCTGCAGGAGCTCCACGATGCCGTGCGGTGTGCACGGCAAGGGCGAGTCCATCTCCGCGTTGACGTTGAGCACGAGCTTCCCCAGGTTGGTGGGGTGCAGGCCGTCGGCGTCCTTCGCGGGGTCGATGCGCTCGAGGATGGCGTTGGTGTCGATGTGCTTGGGCAGCGGGAGCTGGACGATGTAGCCGGTGGTGGCGTCGTCGTGGTTCAGCTCGTCGAGGACCGCCTCGAGCTCCTCCTGGGTGATCGTGTCGGGGAGATCCCGGCGGACCGAGGTGATGCCGACCTGCGCACAGTCGCGATGCTTGCCGGCCACGTAGGAGGAGCTGCCGGGATCGTTCCCGACCAGGACCGTGCCGAGGCCGGGCGTGATGCCCTGCTCACGCAGGGACGCCACACGCACGGCGAGCTCGTCCTTGATCCGTGCCGCGGTGGCCTTGCCGTCGAGGATGCGCGCTGTGGTGCTCATGGGGTCACCACTCCTCCTGACCCGGGTAGAGCGGGAAGTCCGCGGCGAGGGCGGAGACGCGGGCGCGCAGTGCCTCGACGTCGGGCGAGGGCTTCAGCGCGGCGGCGATGATCTCGCCGACCTCCGTGAACTCCTCGGCCGCGAAGCCGCGCGTGGCGAGCGCCGGGGTCCCGATCCGGAGGCCCGAGGTGACCATGGGTGGCCGGGGATCGAAGGGCACGGCGTTGCGGTTCACGGTGATGCCCACCGAGTGCAGCACGTCCTCGGCCTGCTGGCCGTCCAGCGACGAGTTGCGCAGGTCCACCAGCACGAGGTGCACGTCGGTTCCGCCCGTGAGCACCGAGACGCCGTGCTCGGCGACGTCGGCGCCGGTGAGGCGCTCCGCGATGATGCGGGCACCCTCGAGCACCCGGTCCTGACGCTCCTTGAACTCGGGCGATCCGGCAATCTTGAAGGCCGTGGCCTTGCCCGCGATCACGTGCATGAGCGGTCCGCCCTGCTGTCCGGGGAACACGGCCGAGTTGAGCTTCTTGGCCCACTCCTGCTTGGCGAGGATGACGCCGGAACGGGGGCCGGCGAGCGTCTTGTGCACGGTGGAGGTGACCACGTCCGAGTGCGGAACCGGGCTGGGGTGCACACCCGCGGCGACGAGACCGGCGAAGTGCGCCATGTCCGTCCAGAGGAGTGCGCCCACCTCGTCCGCGATGGACCGGAAGGCGGCGAAGTCGAGCTGGCGGGGGTAGGCGGACCACCCCGCGATGATCACCTGGGGTTTCTCGGCGAGGGCCTGCTCGCGGACACGCTCCATGTCCAGGCGGTGGGTGTCCTCCTCGACGCCGTAGGCCGCGACCTCGTACAGCTTGCCGGAGAAGTTCAGCTTCATGCCGTGGGTGAGATGCCCGCCGTGCGCCAGGGAGAGCCCCATGATCTTCTCGCCGGGCTTGATCATCGCGGCGAGCGCTGCGGTGTTGGCCTGGGCACCGGAGTGGGGCTGGACGTTCGCGAACTCCGCACCGAACAGTGCCTTGACGCGCTCGATCGCGAGGTTCTCGGCCACGTCGACGTGCTCGCAGCCTCCGTAGTAGCGGCGGCCGGGGTAGCCCTCCGCGTACTTGTTGGTGAGGACACTGCCCTGCGCCTCGAGGACGGCCCGGGGAGCGAAGTTCTCCGAGGCGATCATCTCGAGGGTGTCGCGCTGCCGGGCGAGCTCGTTCCGGAGGACTGCGGCGATCTCCGGGTCCACCTCCGCCAGCGGGGCGTCGGTGACGGATCCTGCCGTGGCAGGGGAGGGAGCCGTGGGCGAAGTGGTCATCTGTCGATCCTTCTCTGGGTCTCGCAAAGGTCAGCGTGGGTCGCGGGCGGGCGCTGGATCGATGATCCTCCACCCGGCCGTTCGGTAGACGTGACCCGCGGCCCAGGCGTGCGATCCGTGGTCTGCACCGGAACACCTGTACCCCCGGAAGGGCCGTCGGGTTCCATGCCGCTTCCTGGTGGTTGCCCACCCTACGCCAGTCGCGACGCTCCCATGCTAGCCGCACGCCCACCCGGGTCGCCACCGGGCAGGTCCGGGGCCTCCGGCGCTCCGCCGGGCCTGTGCCGTGGCGGAATACGCACCCCCGCAGCACTGTTCTCCGATCAGGAGAAGCGGAACGCGAGGAGAGGACCGATCGGTGGGTGGGCTCGAAGCGCAGCAGGCCGACGGCGAGCTCGGGCGCCGCGTCGGCGTGGTGGTGATCGGGGCGGGCCAGGCCGGGCTGAGCAGTGCGTACCACCTGGTGCGGCGGGGCATGGTGCCGCACCGCGACTTCGTGGTGCTCGATGCCAATCCCGCACCGGGTGGCGCCTGGCTGCACCGCTGGCCGGCGCTCACCTTCGACGCGGCCCACGCCCTGCACAGCCTCCCGGGCCTTCCCCTCGGTACACCTGATCCGCAGGAGCCGGCGTCGGCGGTGGTCAACCGGTACTACGGGGCATTCGAGCGGACGTTCGGGTTACCGGTGATCCGCCCCACGCGGGTGGTGCGCGTGGAGCCCGGGGGCGCGCCGGACGGCCCCTCCGCCGGTGATGCCACACCTCGCGATTCGGACGGTCCGCTCACGGTGACGACGACGAACGGTACCTGGCGCGCCGACGTCGTCATCAGCGCCACCGGCACGTGGGACCGCCCCTACTGGCCGTACTACCCCGGCCGGGATGTCTTCACGGGTCGTCAGCTCCACACCCGGGACTACCGCACGGCCGGGGAGTTCGAGGGCCGGCGGGTCCTGGTGGTGGGGGCCGGCACGTCCGCGGTGCAGTTCCTGTTGCAGCTCACGGCGGCCGGCGCGGACACCGTATGGTCCACCCGCCGGCCCCCGGCGTTCACCCGGCAGCCGTTCGACGCCGAGTGGGGCAGGGAGGTGGAAGCCGAGGTGAACGCGCGGACCGAGGCCGGGCTCCCGCCCGAGAGCGTGGTCGCCGCGACGGGCCTGCCCCTCACCCCCCAGTACCGGGCGGGGATCGAAGCCGGGGTGCTGGTCTCGCGCGGGCCCCTTGCCGCACTGCGCGAAGGGAGCGCGGTCTTCGCCGACGGCTCGGAGGAGGCGATCGACGTGGTGCTGTGGGCCACCGGCTTCCGGGCAGCACTGGACCACCTGGCTCCCCTTCGCATCCGGGAGCCGGGTGGTGGGATCCGGATGGACGGCGTGCACGTGGCGAGGGAGCCGCGGCTGCTGCTGGTGGGGTACGGGGCCTCCGCGTCCACCCTGGGCGCAACGCGGGCCGGCCGGGCCGCCGCCCTGGCCGCCGTCGCCCGCCTCGAGGACCACGCGGAGCCGACGCGCACCGGTAATCTTGCAGGATGACGTCTCCCTCCCCCTCCCGGTCGTACTCACTGACGCTCTCCTGCCCCGACCGGCCGGGAATCGTGCACGGGGTCTCGGGCGTCCTGGTGGGCCTGGGTGCCAACATCACGGAGTCCCAGCAGTACGGAAGCCCTGACACGGGACGGTTCTTCATGCGCGTGGCGCTCACCACGGCAGCCCGTGAGGACGATCTCCGGCTGGCACTGCAACCCCTCGCCGAGGAGTTCGACATGGACTACTCCCTCGCGGAGGCCGAGCGGCGGACCCGGACCCTCATCATGGTCTCGAAGGCCGCGCACTGCCTGAACGATCTCCTGTTCCAGCACCGCTCCGGCACCCTCGCCATCGACATCCCGGTGATCGTGTCCAACCACCGCGACCTCGAGGGCCTGGCCGCCTTCTACGGCATCGAGTTCCACCACATCCCGGTCACCGCGGACACCAAGGAATCGGCCGAGGCCGCCCTGCGGGCGCTGATGGCCGAGCACGAGATCGAACTCGTGGTGCTCGCTCGCTACATGCAGATCCTCAGCGACCAGCTCTGCGAGGACCTCCTGGGGCGCGCCATCAACATCCACCACTCCTTCCTACCGTCCTTCAAGGGGGCACGCCCGTACCACCAGGCCCACGCGCGGGGCGTGAAGCTCATCGGCGCCACGGCCCACTACGTCACCGGCGCGCTGGACGAGGGGCCGATCGTCGAGCAGGAGGTCATCCGCGTGGACCACGCACGCACCGCCGAGCAACTGACGGCGATCGGGCGCGAGCTGGAGGGGCGCGCGCTGGTGCAGGCCGTGCAGTGGCATGCGGAGGGCAGGGTGTTGCTCGACGGGCGCCGCACCGTCGTCTTCAACTGAGAGTGGGCCGCAAGCGCGCTGTGCTCCCCTAGGCTGGCGGCATGGCCCATCTCATCCCCTTCCGGGGCACCACACCCGCTGTCAGCGCAACCGCTTTCGTGGCACCCACCGCCACCCTGATCGGCGATGTGCAGCTCGGACCCTTCGCCAGCGTGTTCTACGGAGCGACCGTCCGGGCGGACACCAGCCCGATCCGGATCGGTGAGGGCACCAATCTGCAGGACAACGTGGTGGTCCACGCCGACCCCGGCTTCCCCGCCTCACTCGGTGCGCGGGTGAGCGTGGGACACAGCGCGGTGGTCCACGGCTG
>JASLBS010000233.1 GCA_030146405.1 Arthrobacter sp. | reverse complement strand
CCTCCGGAGATGAGGAGTGTGCGTCCGGCGAGGGTCGCCGTACCGGCCTGGGCTTCATCGCGTGCAGTCATGGCCCTACTCTAGACAGCCGCCCGTGCGGCCGGGAGCGGGACCCGCCGACGTTACCCGCCAGTAACTTCGACCGCCGCCAGGGGTTGTCCTCTGCCATCGCGCTCACTAGGGTCGGGACCACCCGACGCACCGCACGAGGAAGGATCGAAGAATGAATCGTAGGCCCAGCCGCCTGTTCCTCGGCTCGTTGATCGGCTTCGCGGTCGCAGCAGCCGTTCTCATCCTGACCATCCCCGCACTCTTCGGTCCGCACGAGCCGTACCAGGTGTGGGTGACGGCATGCCTGGGTGGTCTGAGCCTGGCACTCGGAGCGTTGGCCATCGGGCTTCGACCGCCGCGGGGAACGGCACCACAGGGCCCGAACCGGGCCTGACCCTTCGCCGGCGCCCGTCCTCGAACGGCTAAGCGATTCCGACGGAAACTGTAGACGTCCTACAACGGTGACCCCGCGGATCGTCACTAGACTGGTTGGATCGCGCCGGGCCTTGTTGGATTCCTCCAGTTCTGGCCGGCGCTCTCCCAGCCACCCGCCGACCGGAGATTCCATGCATCAGGACCTGCAGCCCGACCTCACCACGACGGCCGGGAAGCTCGCCGATTTCCGGAGGCGCCAGGCGCTCTCCGAGCAGCCCTCCGGTCCCGAGGCGATCGAGAAGCAACACGCCCGCGGCAAGAACACCGCCCGCGAGCGCATCGACCTGCTCGTGGACGAGGGCTCCTTCGTGGAGTTCGACGCCCTCGCCGTACACCGCTCCACCGCGTTCGGCATGGAGAGGAAGAAACCACTGGGCGACGGCGTCGTCTCCGGTTACGCCACCGTGGACGGCCGGTTGATCGCCGTCTACAGCCAGGACTTCAGCGTGTACGGGGGCTCCCTCAGCCAGGTCAACGGCGAGAAGATCGTGAAGGTGCAGGAGTTCGCGCTGCGGAACGGCTGCCCCGTGATCGGCATCAACGACGGCGGTGGCGCGCGTATCCAGGAGGGCGTGGCGTCATTGGCGATGTTCGCGGACATCTTCCGCAACAACGTGCACGCCTCCGGTGTGATCCCGCAGATCTCTCTCATCATGGGCCCGTGCGCGGGTGGTGCCGCCTACTCCCCCGCGCTCACCGACTTCGTGGTCATGGTGGACAAGACCTCGCACATGTTCATCACCGGGCCGGACGTCATCAAGACCGTCACCGGCGAGGACGTGGACATGGAGACCCTCGGCGGAGCCCGCCAGCACAACACCACCACCGGTACCTCGGCCTACCTCGCCACCGATGAGGCCGACGCGATCGGGTTCGTCCGTGAGCTGCTGGACTTCCTGCCCTCCAACAACCTCGCGGAAGCACCGCTGACGGACTTCGAGGACGAGCCCGAGATGACCGAGGAGGATCTCGCCCTCGACGAGCTGATCCCCGATGCCGCCAGCCAGCCCTACGACATGCACGCCGTGATCGCCGGCATCGCCGACGACGGCCATTTCCTCGAGCTGCAGGCGCTCTACGCCCCGAACGTGGTGACCGGCTACGCCCGCGTGGAGGGCCACACCATCGGCATCGTGGCGAACCAGCCGCTGCAGTTCGCCGGGACCCTGGACATCAACGCCTCGGAGAAGGCAGCGCGGTTCGTGCGGCACTGCGACGCCTTCAACATCCCCATCCTCACCCTCGTGGACGTGCCCGGGTTCCTGCCCGGCAAGGACCAGGAGTTCCAGGGGATCATCCGGCGCGGGGCCAAGCTGCTCTATGCCTACGCGGAGGCCACGGTGCCCAAGCTGACCGTGATCACCCGGAAGGCCTACGGCGGCGCGTACATCGTGATGGGCTCCAAGAAGCTCGGCGCCGACCTCAACCTCGCCTGGCCCACGGCGCAGATCGGCGTCATGGGTGCCCAGGGTGCCGTCAACATCCTGTACCGCGGCCAGCTCAAGGCCGTGGCCGCTGCCGGCGGGGACGTGGAAGCCACGCGCGCCGAGGTGGTCCAGCAGTACGAGGAGGAGCTCCTCAACCCCTACCAGGCCGCCGAGCTGGGCTACGTGGACGCGGTGATCGCTCCCTCGGAGACCCGGCTGCACATTGTCCGCGGCTTGCGCGCGCTCCGGGACAAGCGGGCCAGCAACCCCGCCAAGAAGCACGGGAACATCCCGCTGTGACGGCCGGGAACAGCAGGGACGACGGCGGCGCGATCGGTCGTGACACCACCACCGCCACGCATGCGCCCGTGTCCGACGGCGCCGTCGAGCGCGTCATGCTCTCCGTGGTGTCAGGAAACCCCTCCGAGGAGGAGCTGGCGGCGCTGACCGCCGTCGTCGTAGCCCTGCAGGGCACACAGGAGTCCGACGAGCGCACCGACCGGGGACGTTCCTGGCTGCGGCGCGCCATGCTGCGGTTGGCCCCCACACCGGGGCCGGGCTCCTGGCGGCGCAGCAACCGCTGACGCGCGTCTGCTGCACCTCGCGTCAGCGGGGATCCGCGACCGTTCCGAGGAACACCGGCAGGCCGGTCTCCTCGTGGACGATCTGGTAGCCGAACGGCCTGTCGAAGGAGATACTCAGCTCGGGCGGCACCTGCGCGCTCGTTGCGAAGGCGAACTGGGTGACCGCGGCCGCGATGGTGCCCTTCTCCGCGACGGTGATGTTGGCGGTCTGCGCAGCACCGGTGATCTGCGCACCGCGGTGGATCGACTCGAAATCGGGGGTCGAGCCGAAGGACTCCTGCAGCCCCAGCGGCCCGAGTACCTCGAGAAGATTCTGGGTGTACTCGTGGTCCCACCGCGGTAGTTCGACCGCCACGTACTGGTGTTCCGCCCCGTCCAGCACGCGGGCGATGTCCACGAGCTCCTCCTCCGTCCACGTGGGCGTCGATGCCCCGACCGGCAGGACCAGCCGCATGAAGAACCCCTCCCCGTACGGCAGATCCATTCCTCGCCACCCTGTCCCTTCCGCGTAGCGCACCACGCGGGATCCCTGCATCATGGGGACACTGACCGTGCCACCCGCCCTCAGGGTGAAGTCCTGGTTCTCGGTGTACTCGGGGGCGAACGGTCTGTCCCACGCCCCAGCGAAGTAGACCGTGGTGAGCAGGGTCAGCACGGTGGAGGGATCCACCTCGAGCGGCGCCTTGTCGATCCGACCGCCGGTCACCTCGGACACCCAGTCGTCGATCCGCGCACCCGTCGCCGGGTCCTCGAAATCGACGGCATGCACCCCTGCACCGTAGTGCCGGGCGAGGGCGCCCAGGAATGCATCGCCGACAGGTTCGTCCTCGGAGACGAAGACGGCACTGGCCAGGTGCAGCAGCGGAACCCGCGGCGGGTCCTCCTCGTCCACGGAGCCCGGATCGCCGTCGAACTGCTGCACGCTCGTCAGGAGTGCGTTCAATGCTTCGTCGCGGTGCTCCGAC
>JASLBS010000158.1 GCA_030146405.1 Arthrobacter sp. | reverse complement strand
CATGTCGGCGTCGCGCAGGTTGGTACCGGGCAGGCGCTTCTGCGAGTGGATGAAGTCGGGGAACTTGATGCCGTCGCGGATGAAGAACACCGGGGTGTTGTTGCCCACGAGGTCGTAGTTGCCCTCGGAGGTGTAGAACTTGAGGGCGAAGCCGCGGGGGTCGCGCCACGTGTCCGGGGAGCCCTGCTCCCCGGCCACGGAGGAGAACCGCAGGAGCGTCTCCGTGGTGGTGCCCTGCTGGAAGAGAGCGGCCCGCGTGTACATGCTGACGTCCTCGGTGGTCTCGAAGACGCCGAAGGCGCCACCGCCCTTGGCGTGGACCACACGCTCGGGGACGCGCTCGCGGTTGAACTGGGCCAACTTCTCGATGAGGTAGTGGTCGGTCAGCGGGATGGCACCGTCCCGGCCGAGGGCGGACGAGTTGCTGTCATCGATGACCGGTGCGCCGGACTGGGTGGTGCTGAAGTTATGGGACATGGTTCTCCTGTTTCTGTGCTTCTGCTGAGTGAGGTTCGGGGACTGCCGATCGGCAGTCGTCGCAGAGGCCCTGGTACATGACCTCTGCGATCTGGATGGTCATCCGGGAGGCACCGGGTGACCACTGGGGGGTGAGGCAGGGGGCGTGGCCCACTGCGCAGTCCACGTCTTCGATGCGCCCGCAGCCGGTGCAGATCGCGTGGTGGTGATTGTCCCCTACACGCGTCTCGTAGCGGGCGGGGGAGTTCGGTGTCTCGATGCGCCGGAGGAGGCCGATCTCGGCCAGGTCCGCGAGCACCACGTACACGGACTGCACGGTGATCTGCGGCAGGGAAGCGCGGACGGCGGTGACGGTGTCATCGGCCGTGGCGTGAGGGGCGGATTCGACGGCGGCGAGGACGGCCAGGCGTTGACGAGTCACGCGCCTCCCGTGGGAGCGCAGGTCAGCGGACCACCCGGCCTCGCGGGCCTCCGGAGTCAGTGCTGTTGGCGTCATTCCACCAGTGAACCAGTAATCACGAATTCCTCATAATATGCCCCTGCCAACTTGCGCCCCACGTGACCTTTCCAGTGGGTACCGTGGGAAGGGTGAACGTCTTCAAGCGCGCCTGGGCCTGGGTACTGGATTACGCCTACGTCGGTTTCTGGCAGGTCCACGGGTTCTTCTTCCGCGCCGATCCTTCGCAGTACCTCACCCCCCGACAGGATGCCCCTCCCGCCAAGCCGCCCGTGCTGCTCATCCCCGGCATCTACGAGACCTGGCAGTTCATGCAACCGGTGGCGGACCACCTGTACCGGGCGGGGCACCCGGTGCACGTGGTGCAGAAGCTCGGCTACAACCGCGGCACCGTGGAGGCGATGGCGCAGCTCGCCGCAGGGTATCTCGAGGAGCACGAGCTGAGCGACGTCATCATCGTGGCGCACAGCAAGGGCGGGCTGATCGGTAAGTTCCTCCTGACGTCGTCCACCACCCGGAGGCGCATCGATTGCCTGGTCGCTGTCAACACCCCGTTCTCGGGCTCGGTCTACGCCAATCTGTTCATCCTGCCCAGCATCCGGGCCTTCTCCCCCCGTAACCCCACGCTGCGCGAACTCCAGGCCAACTCCGAGGTGAACGCCCACATCACCTCCATCTACGGGCGGTTCGACCCCCACATCCCGGGTGGCAGCTTCGTGGACGGTGCCCGGAACGTGCAACTGGACACCATGGGGCACTTCCGGCCCATCGGGGACGCACGTGTCCTCGACGAGATCGATCGGGCCATCGCCACGGGGAAGCGCGGCGCCGCCTCGTAGGCAGCTCCCTCACCGGGGCGCCTCACCGTCCTGCCGCGCCCCTCCTGGGAATGTGGCGGAGCACGGGCAGGTTATGCCCCATCGGGGCTCGATGAGGCGCCGTCCGTCGGAAATCTACGAGAAGAGGCCTCGATGTCCCTGAGCACAGACACCACGACCACCCGCACCGCGAGCACGAGCGTGCCGATCATGCACGAGTTGGCCGAGCGCTGGAGTCCGCGCTCGTTCGATGCCGAGGCCACCATCTCGGACGCGCAGCTCACCGCCCTGCTGGAGGCCGCCCGGTGGGCGCCCTCCGCCAGCAACCATCAGCCCCGTCGGTTCGTCGTCGCCCGCCGTGGCACCCACCTTTTCGACGTCATCGTCGACGCCCTCGTGGGCTTCAACGCCGCGTGGGCGTTCAACGCGTCGGCGCTGATCGTGGGGATCGCGGAAACCTCCACCGTCGAGGGCGACAAGCGTCCCTATGCCGAGTACGACCTGGGCCAGGCCTTCGCCCACCTCAGCATCCAGGCCCATGCCGAAGGTCTCCACACCCACCAGATGGCCGGCGTGGAGTGGGACAAGCTCACGGCGGCCTTCGACCTCACCGAGAATCTGAAGCCCCTGGTCGTCACGGCCGTCGGTACCGTCGCCGAGGCCGACAAGCTCCCCGAGGCACTCGCGGAGCGTGAGACCGTACCGCGTACCCGCCTTCCCCTCGAGGAACTGGTTCTTACCCGGAGCTGATCCGCTGCACGCCGCGGCAACGGTCCGGGACATCACCGGACAGTTGCCGCGGCGAACCAGTACCCGATTAGACTTTCCCCGTGCCCCGACTCCTCGCCGATATCACCCCGCTGAAGGAGAGCCCGGCCTTCCGCCGCCTCTACTTCGGCACGGCACTCTCGGCCATCGGCACCCAGCTCACCATCGTCGCGGTGAGCCTGCAGATCTACGCGATCACGCAGTCCACCCTGAGTGTCGCGCTGCTGAGCCTGTTCGCGCTCGTACCACTGGTCATCGCAGGCCTCTACGGTGGTGCGATCGCCGACGCGCAGGACCGCCGGAAGGTGGCCCTCTACTCGGGGGCGGCGCTGTGGATGACCACCACGCTGATCGCCGCACAGGCCTGGCTCGGCCTCGACAGCGTGGGGCTGCTCTACGGGCTCATCGCCGTGCAGTCCGGGGCGGCCGGCATCAACCAGCCCACGCGCAGCTCCATCATCCCCCGGTTGGTCCGGCGTGAACTGCTGCCGGCGGCCAATGCACTGAGCATGATCACCTACGGCCTCGCGTTCACCGTCGGCCCCCTGCTGGCAGGGGTGCTCGTGGTGCAGGTGGGCTACGCCTGGACGTACACCGTCGACGTGGTGACCTTCACCTTCGCGCTGTGGGCGCTGTTCCGGTTGCCCCCGTTACCGCCGGAGGGGCCCACGCGGCGGGCGGGCCTGGCCACGGTGCTCGAGGGTTTCCGGTTCCTCGGCACGCGCCCCAACATCCGCATGACCTTCATCCTCGACCTCATCGCCATGATCACCTCGCAGCCCAGGGCGCTGCTGCCCGCCGTCGGGGCGGTCCTGATCGGTGGGGGAGAGCTGACCGTCGGAATACTTCTCGCCTCCAGCGCCTTCGGGTCAGTCCTGGCGGGCCTGTTCTCCGGGCCGCTGGGGCGGATCCACCAGCAGGGGCTCGCAGTGATCTGGTCCATCGTGGGGTGGGGTGCCTCGGTGGCGGGCTTCGGCTGCGTGGTGGTCATGGCCGGCTCCTCCGCCCTGCCGCTTCCGGGTGAGGGTGAGCTCTCCTTCTGGGTGCTGCCTGCCGCAGCCTGCCTGGTGTTCGCGGGCATCGCCGACTCGGTGAGCAGCGTCTTCCGGAACACCATCCTGCAGTCGGCGACGCCGGACGCGATGCGCGGACGCCTCCAGGGCGTCTTCATCGTCGTGGTGGCCGGCGGTCCCCGGCTCGGCGACATGGTGGCCGGTGGGCAGGCCACCTGGCTCGGTGAGGGGTGGACCGCCGTCGTGGGTGGCCTGGCGTGCATCGTCCTGGTGCTGGTGATGGCCCGCTGGCAGCCACACTTCGCCCTGTACGATTCGCGCAGACCGGTACCCTGACGCCTGCTGCCGAGCGGCGCAGCAAGGGGCATCGTACGATGAAAGGAACAGGCCGCCCTGCCCCCGCGTTGTACCGAGTGGTCGGGGTGGAGCCCGGCCGTCTTCATCGCAAGGAGTTGCAACCACAGTGCACAACCATTTCAACGGTGCCAAGACGGCGTTGTTGTTCGGCGCCCTCATGGGTCTCTTCCTGGTCTTCGGGGCGATCGTCGCCGGGGCCACCGGCAGCTCGTCCTTCATCTGGATCTTCGCCCTGTTCGGGGTCGGATCCATCGCCTACAGCTACTGGAACAGCGACAAGATCGCCATCCGCAGCATGCAGGCCGTCGAGGTCACCGAGCAGCAGGCACCCGCCATGTACCGGATAGTCCGCGAGCTGAGCACGCGGGCCAACAAGCCCATGCCCAGGCTCTACGTCTCACCCACCATGGCCCCGAACGCCTTTGCCACGGGGCGCAATCCGCAGAACTCCGCCGTGTGCTGTACGCAGGGCATCCTGCAGCTGCTCAATGAGCGCGAGTTGCGCGGCGTCCTCGGGCACGAGCTCATGCACGTGTACAACCGCGACATCCTCACCGGTTCCATCGCCGCCGCGGTGGCGGGCGTCATCACCTCCGTGGCGCAGATGTTCGCCTTCACCGGCATGATGGGCGGTAACCGGCAGGGTGGTAACCCGATCGCGGCACTGCTCATGGCCTTCCTGGCGCCGTTGGCGGCAGGGCTCGTGCAGACGGCGATCGGCCGCACCCGCGAGTTCGACGCCGACGAGGACGGTGCGATCCTCACCGATGACCCGCTGGCGCTCGCCTCCGCCCTGCGGAAGCTCGAGACCGGCACCCAGCGCGCCCCGCTCCCGCAGGACCAGCGCCTCGTGAACACCTCGCACCTGATGATCGCCAACCCGTTCAAGGGTGGTGGGATGCACCGGCTCTTCGCGAGCCACCCGCCCATGAACCAGCGCATCGCCCGGCTCGAGGGTATGGCCGGCAGGCCGCTCAGCTGAGTCCGAGCCACGTGGACGAATGACGGCGGCCCCACCTTTTCGGTGGGGCCGCCGTCGTCCGTCAGGGGTGTTGACCGGAACTGCTCAGCGCATGTTCACGAACTGCAGGTCTGCCTCGTCGAAGTTCTTGAGCAGTGCCATGGTGGCCTGCAGATCGTCACGGGACTTGGAACTGACGCGGAGTTCGTCGCCCTGGATCTGCGACTTCACGCCCTTGGGGCCCTCGTCGCGGATGAGCTTGTTGATCTTCTTGGCGATGTCCTGGGCGATGCCCTCCTTGATGGAGGTCTCGAGGCGGAACTCCTTGCCCGAGGGGAAGGGCTCGCCGGTGTCGAGGGACTTGAGGGAGATACCGCGCTTGATCATCTTGGACTGCAGGACATCCAGGACTGCCAGGACGCGCTCCTCGGAGTTCGCCTTCATGAGGATCTTCTCGCCGCTGAAGTCCACCTCGGCGCCTACCCCCTTGAAGTCGTACCGCTGGACGATCTCCTTCTGCGCCTGGTTCAGCGCATTGGCCACCTCCTGCTTGTCCACTTTGCTTACGACGTCGAACGTGGATTCGCTCGCCATGGTGCCTCCTCGGGGTGGTTGGGTTTCTCGCCTACCAGAGTATCCGGAACGCCTGCTGCCCGCTGGTGGAGGTTCACAGGAGGCGGACAGGGGGCGCACGGCAGTTCCCCACGGCAGGCTGCCAGGGTGAAGGAACCGTAGAAGGCCTGACCGAGGAGACGCACGATGCAAGACCCACACCGCCGGCGCTACCGGATCCGGACGGCTCTGGCCGGATCGTTCCTCGCTGCGGCAGCGGCTGCATCCCTCACCGGGGTCGCGGCTGCACCTGCGTCGGCGGTGTCGTCGACCCCGGCCTTCAGCGCGGGGCGGGGGGCTCTCCTCGGATCGGTCGGGAGTGGGGGAGCAGGGGCGACGCCTGCCGCAACGGCTGCCAGGGAACGTCTGGCAGGGGTGCGCGCGGATCTCGATCAGGCGGTCCTGCTCCGAATGGTGGCACCCGAGCAGGCGGACGTGTTCTACGCGCAGATCCAGCGCAGGGTGGCTGCTGGCCTGTAGCGCCCCGCCGATTCGTCACTGACGCGGTTTGTCTGTAAAGTTGTCTTGCCCGCGCTTGCTGCGGGCGGTCTTCCTATGAAGACGTTCGGCAGATTACCCGAGCGGCCAAAGGGGGCTGACTGTAAATCAGCTGGCAACGCCTACGGGGGTTCGAATCCCTCATCTGCCACAGCAAGGAAAGGCCGGTACTTCCGCTAGAACTAGGGGAGGTACCGGCCTTTCGTGTTGAATCCCGAGGGATGACTCCATCAATGGCTCTGACGAAGCATTAGACCTGGTCGGGCCCGCTTGGTTCCAGGCCCGAATTCGGGCAGAGACGTGGCTGAGGTGCGCTCATTCTCGGCGTCGTACGGGCGTCAGGCAGTCTCGTACGGTCGATGGTGCCCTTGCCTGGCGTCTCAGAGGAACTGGAGAGCCACAACGGCAACCACGAGGGTACCCACGGTGAGTAGTGCGACCCCGAAGTACGTGAGGCGCTGCGTACTCGTCGTCTTCCGCCACGCTCGGCGGATGCGCCTCAGTGATCTCCCCATGGAGCGGATCGTACGCCTGGGACGCGGCCGGGGGAAGACGCCGCACTCGTGGATGGTCAGTATCGGTTCTGCCAACCATCTTCAGTGGTTGCCCGTGGGATCGCGAGCAACAGGAGCAGGGCAGTGTTGTGTTCTGGTTCATTGCGATCCGGCGATGCAAGACTCATTCGAACGAAATCAGTGAATTCCTTCATGGGGAAGACCAATCATGGGAAGGGGACTGTGAGACTGGCGCCCGCTACCACGATGTAAGGGCCGCCTCCTTCAGGGTATGAGGCACTTGTGGAGAATTGAGCGGAAACGCGTGTTTGCGCCCAAAGTTGAGTAGGGAACCAGTAGTCAGGGCTTCAGCGCCCTCTGATCACGGCGATCAGGCGATCGACGAGGACGATCAGCAGCAACGTCGCCCCGATGATGAACAGGGCTGCAAGCAAGGGAGAGGGCATGCCGCCGTCGACTCCGACCCCTATGCCGGTCCACCGCGCCGCGATGCACACCACGATCATGAAGGCGCCCACGACGGACAGCACGCTTCGCCACTGCATCTGCCCTCTGGTGCTCATCCACCGAGCCTAAAGGTAAGAGCTTCCCTGATACGAGGATCAGGGCATGACGGTCGCTGCTCGAGCATGACCCAAGCGGTCTGTCCACCCACCCCGAGTGGGCGCCGCCGGATGCCGGGACTCCCCGCACGCCTGTCTACAGTTGAAAGGCAACGAACGGGAGGCAGCGATCAGCACCATGAGCAGCACGCGTATCGGTTGGCTGGACAGCCTGCGCGGCGTCGCCATCATCCTCGTCGTCGTGCTGCACGCGGGGGAAGCCCTCCGGGTCGCCATCGGTCCTCTACCCGGGATCGACCAGTTCAACCTCTTCCTCGAACCGTTCCGCATGCCCGTGTTGATGTTCCTCTCCGGAATACTCCTTCCGCAGTCGGTGGCGAAACCGGGGCCGGAGTACTTCGCCGGCAAGGTGTCCATGGTGGCCTGGCCCTATCTCCTGTGGTCGCTGATCATCCTCGGTGCGAGCGGCGAACTCGGACCGGCCTCCGTGGCGGAGATCCTCTACCTCTCGCCCACCTACCTCTGGTACCTCTGGTTCATCCTCGTCTTCTACGCCGTGGCCTACCCCCTGCGGCGCGTCCCCCCACTCGTCCTGGTAGGGGTGGGGCTGGTGGTCGCTTTCGTCCTTCCCCTCGGAAGCCGCCCGGAGACCCTGGCTTTCCTCGCGGTGTTCTTCTTCTTCGGCGCGTGGTGCGCCCAGCATCCGGAGCGCTTCGAGAGGGCCCTGGCGAAGCCCTGGGTCATCGCGGGCGGGGCCGTCACGGCGATCGCAGTCGGCATCCTGAACGTGATGGAGCAGGACGTGCTGTACCGCGCGGAGTACTCGTGGGGAGTGCTGGGCGGACTGGCGGTGGCGTGCTGGGCGTTTCCCCGGTTCGGCAGCAACCGCGTCACCGCGGCACTCGAGTTCGTGGGGCGGTACTCGATCGTGTTCTACGTGACGCATCTCGGACCCATCATGATCACCCTCGCCCTGCTCGATACGGTGGGCCTGATCAGGGCATGGTTCGTGTTCCCCGTGCTCCTCGTGGTGGGGATCGGCTGCCCCCTGGGTCTCGCCTGGTTGTACTGGCGGAGAGAACACGCCTCCATCAATCTGCTCTTCGAGCTACCGGCACTCAAGCAGCGCCCGAACGACCGCGCGCCCCGCTCGCGACGCACGCGGACCTGAGCGGCGTCGCGATTCGAACCGACCGGGCCTACCGCCGCGTCAGGACGGTGGTCAGGAGGAAGTCCTTCGCGGGTCCCGTGACGTCCCAGGAGTACTCCACCCTGGTGGGCGTGACGATGGTGAGAGCTACGCGATAGGTGTCCGGGGCGCACAGGTGCTCGTCCGTGGCGCTGCCGTCCTGGAGATCGAGTGTGCACAGGACCCTGCGGTCCGGGAACCGGATGGTCATGGTTCCGGCCATCTCGGCCGTCACCCGGTAGGAGCGCGACGCCGGGCCCTGGAAGTGCGGCCAGACCACCGTGCCCTGCTCCTCCCAGAGGAGTCCGCCGCTGTCGGGGATGAAGGCCGTGGTGCCGACGAAGGATCCCTCGGCACCGCTGCTGCGGTCCAGGAGGCGGCGGTCCGTTCCCCAGGATCCGGTCAGGAAGGCCAATGGGTCCCACGAGTTCCCTGATGCCGTCATCGCGTGCTCTGCCCGTCGGTGCCCACGACGTCGCGGTCATCGACGGCGAGCAGGATGGCGTCCTGCATGCTGCTCCTTCCCTTGCCTCACCCCGCGGACAGGGGGGCGTTCTTTGGTGCCGCAGCACCAAGATGTTAGGCTTCCTAACTATGTGCCCTCCGACGACGAATCCCCAGCTACTGGAGCTCGCCCAGTCATTCCGCACCACGTTGCGCCATGCCGTTTACCTCAGTCGCTCCATGAACAGCGAGGGTCAGCTCACCGCGGTGCAGATGAGCACTCTCAGCATGGCGGCGGACGAACCGCTGCGTGTCAGCCGCATCGCGGCGAACCTCGGGATCCGGGTGCCCTCCGCCACCGAACAGATCATCAAACTCGAGCAGGCGGGTCTCGTGCGCAGACACCCTGATCCTACTGATTCGCGGGCGGTCCTCGTGGCGTTGACGGACAAGGGCCGGTCCGATTGGCGGACCGCCAGCACTCTTCGCAACGAGCTCCTGGCGGAACTGCTGGACCAGCTCGACGACGACGAGCGCGCAACCCTGGCGGCAGCCCTGCCGGTGATCGAGAAACTCAACCACCCCGCGTAGGTCCACTGGCCAGCGAGGCTGGCCGACGGGATCACGGGTGCCGTCGCCGCTTGGTGGGTGGCGCCGAGCATCTCGCCGAGCTGTGCTCGCGTGTCCGGTCTTCTGATCGATCGCTCCTGCCATCAGCTGGCAGCGGACCAGTGACTCTTATGCCGATCGGTGGGGGGCAGGGCGCGCGGATTTGCCCAAGACGATCAGACTGCTTGCCGCGCAGCTCATGGCGGCTGCCGTAAAGGTGATCGGTATTGTGCTGGCCTCGACCAGGACTCCGATCATCGGGGCTCCTGCGGCTTGGCCCAGGACCAGAGCGATGAAGAGAGCGGATGTGCCGGCCGCACTGTTCGGAGTGACGGCGGACGCCCACAGGATGAGTGCCGAGGTGGCCGCCGTGTAGGCGAGCCCGAACAGGATGGCTCCGGTGTAAGCCAGCACGAAGGTGGTGGGTGCGGCTCCGATCAGTGCAGTTGCGCAGGCGGTCCCGAGTACCGTCACGGTCCATGTGATCGCCACGGGACGCGAGGCGAGCCAGCGTGCAATGAGAGTCGCTCCGGCACCTCCGATGCCCAGGGCTATCCAGGCACCCGCGGATTCCTCGGTGGTCATGCCCCCTGTGTCCTCGAGGGTTATTCGGCCGTACACCCATACAGCCGAGCATCCGATACCGAAGACGAAGGCGCCCAGGAGCGGCTTGGTGAGTCCCCGAAAGCTGTTTCTCGCGATGAGTGATGGCCGTGATTCTCCACCGGGGGAACTCGCTCGATCTCTGTCCCGGCGTCCGTCCAGATGTAGGACACCCAGGGTCGACGCGGCGGCGATCACGGCCACCAGCATCCACGCGACCCGCCAGGTGTCACCGAGGACCAGGACCAGCACGCCCGCGATGACCACACCGAAGCCTGTTCCCGAGTTGACGACGGATTGCAGCCTGCCCTGGCCGGACGGAGCGATGTTGCGCTGAACGAGTTCGACAAGGGCAGGGGATGCGAAGCCGGCCCCCATGCCGGCCAGAAGGACGGCGGCCGCGAAGACCGGAGTCGTCTGTGCGCCTGCGATCCCCAGACTTCCCACTGTGGCGGAGAGCCCAGCAAGAAGGGTGATGAGCCGGGGCTGAAGGGCAGCGTAGTGAAAACCGATTCCCGCAGAAATGCAATACAGGATGGAGGCGCCGGAGGAGATGAGTCCGCTGACAGAGGGGGTCAGGGCGAAGGTGGCGGAGAAGGCGGGCAGGAAGAATCCGAACCCCAGCCGGGCGAGTCCATAGGTGGCGGCGATCAGGGCGGTACCTGTCACCCCGAACCACAGTGGATGTGAATGACGAAGGATCTGTAACGGGCGTTTCATTGAAACGGACGTTATATGCTTTCGGTATGTCAGTGCAACTATCCGCTCGGGAGCGGCTCATCGACGCAGCGGAAGACCTGGCTGCTACTCAAGGGGTGGCGTCCACACCGGTGGACGCCATCCTCGCCCGCGCACAGGTCTCACCTGCAACCCTTTACGCCCACTTCGGGAACAAGGAGGGTCTCATTGCGCAGGCCTTGCAGCGACGGCTTTCGCGGTGGGACAGGACCTGGCAGGAGTGTGTCGCCAGAGCGCGTACCCCCGAGGACAAGGCGCTCTCCGTCTTCGACGCCCTCGCAGAACACCGGAGTACCCTTAGCCCGTCTCGATGGTGTGTCTTCCTCGGTGTGGCAGCGGAGACGCCGTTACGGGGGGCGGACCTCGACGAGACGCTCATGCGCGACAGCGATCTGCTCACGCAGCGCCTCGAAGAACTTGCAGAACCCATCGTCGGAGCCGGTCGCTCCGAGCTTGCAGCTCGGCAACTCGTCCTGATCTACACGGGCGTCCTCGGCATGATCCTGCGGGGCACGAACGCAGATGAAGCCATCACGGATGGACGGGAGGTCGCCGCGGTCGCGCTCCGTTCACTGGGCACAGGCGCCTGACCCGGAGGGCAGCCACGCACTCGCCATGGGGCTCGGCGGCCGCGCGCCGCTCGCACCCGCGGCCGAGGAGAGGGCGACGACGTCAGTCGGTGAGGATCGACGTCGTCGCCGGGTCCTCAGTGCCGCCGTAGTACTTCGCCAGGATCGAGCGGAACGCCTCCTCCTGGGGGTCGGCGCGGTGGAAGAGCGTCATGGAGGACTGCAGTTTGCGGGCGTCGATGCCACCCAGCACCGCCTCCGGATCGTTCCCGGGCAGCCCGAGCAGAGCCTCTGCGCAATCCAGCAGGCGTGCGCCGAGTACCGGGTGCGCCAGATAGGCGCGCGCCTCGGCCACGGATCCCAGGGCGTACTTCATCGCCGTCGGGCTGGTGCCGAGACCGGCGATCTGAGGGAACACGAACCACATCCAGTGGCTGGTCTTGTGGCCCTGGCGTAACTCGGTCACGGCCTGCTGGTACGTGCCGTGCGCGTCCTGCGCCTCGACGAATCGGGCCAGGTCATGCTGATCGATCATGGGATCCTCCGGGTTGCGATCGGGTTGCAGCCCTTCATCGATAGCGAACGAGCCTGACATTCGGGCCCGCAGTCGCTAGCGTTGAAGCATGTCGACAATCAATATCACCGAGGCAAGTTTCCCTGAAACCATCGAGGGCAATGACATCGTCTTCGTTGACTTCTGGGCAGAGTGGTGCGGACCGTGCAAGCAGTTCGCGCCCGTCTACGATGCCGTGTCCCAGAAGCACGAGGACGTCACGTTCGCCAAGGTGGACACCGAGGCCGAGCAGTCGCTCGCCGCATCAGCGGGCATCTCTTCGATCCCCACGCTGATGGCGTTCCGCGAAAAGGTGCTCGTGTTCTCACAGCCCGGCGCGCTCAACGCCACCCAGTTCGGCGAACTGGTGGACGCTGTGAAGGGACTCGACATGAAGGCCGTGCACCAGCAGATCGCGGAGCAGCAGGCCCAGGGTGGCGCTCCCGCCGCAGACGGCCAGTAGCAGGACCAGGATCGAGGAAGGCCCCGCACTCCTTGAGTGCGGGGCCTTCCTCATGCGGTCCTACTGTGCCTGGTCCGAGCGTTCCACCTCGGCCGGCTTGGCCAGCAGCGCGCTGAGCGATTCGCCGAGGTCCTGGAGCGCGGGACCGCGCATGTGCTGATCGAGCAGTTCCGTGGATTCCCACTGCTCGGTGAGGACGATGCGGTCCTCCTGCGCATCGGTGATCTCGTACCGGATGCAGCCGGATTCCTGCACCACCTGTTCGATGGCAATGTCCAGGGCCAGCTTCACACGGAAGAATTCGCCGTCCAGCGGGGTGAATACTGCGGTGACGTCTACGGGTTGGGTCATACCACCACCCTACTGGCGGGGTCGGACTCCCACGGCCTTCCCCGGTCAGCGCCGCCGATGGTCCTCGGGGGAGAGTCGCGGTCCGAAGGCCTGCTTGCGGAACCCGCTGGCGTAGAGGGATCGGACCACGCGTTGGCGTTGCCCCTTCCAGGGCTTCAGGAGTTCGAGCATTCCGGCGTCATCGGTCCTGCGGCCCGTGAGCGCCGCCCCGACATAGGCCGCCAGATGGTAGTCGCCCACGGAGATGGAATCGGGGCACCCGTGCGTCCGCTGCACCACCTCCGCGATGGTCCAGACCCCGATGCCGGGCACGGATCGGAGGCCCGCGTGGACGGCGTCACCTCCCGGCAGGGCAGCCAGGCGTTCGAGACCACTGGCCACGAGTGCGGCCTTGAGGATGGTAGTGGACCGCTTGGGGTCCACGCCGGCCTGGTGCCAGTCCCAGGAGGGGATGCGCCTCCACTGTTCGGCGGTCGGCGGGAGGCGGAGCGTTGCAGGGGCGTACTCGCCTGCGCCGGGAGCTGCATCGCCGTGGTGCTCGAGCAGGTAGCGCCAGGCCCGCTTGGCCTCCAACCCGGTCACCTTCTGCTCGAGAACAGCGCGGGCCACCGTGTCCAGCATGCGGCCCGACGTAGGCAGACGCAGCCCCGGATTCAGGTACCGGCCCTTCCTCGCCAACTCCGGCAACGAGGCCCGGAACTCCGGGGTGTCGAAGCCGGTCCAGTCGTCATCGGCCCCGAGCAACCGGGGAAGCGATCCCAGTGCGGCGACCGCACCCGGGCCCCAGGCAGCCGCGTGGATGCGACTCTGGTTCAGGCCGCCACGCTGGCGGAGCAGGAGTGTCACCGGACCGTCCTCGGTACGGAAGGCGAGCCAGTGATCGGGGCCCTGCACGACGAAGCACGGGTCGTAGGTGCCGCACTGCAGCGTCCGGAGGGTCCCGGCGAGGTTGTACGGGCTCTCAGGCACCCACTCCGCGGCCTCCGCACCCGAGGGTACGACGACGGGGGAGATGGTCATGTGTTAATCCTGCCACGGTACGCCGACTGGTCGCGCCGACGTCCGGCCGACCGTCCGGAGGTCGGACACCCATCGCTAGACTCAGGAGCATGATGTCCGAGGATTCCGCCGGATCGCTCTTCCTGCTCTTCAGCCTCGTTCTCCTGCCGGCCGTCCGCATCTTCGTCACGCGTCCACCACTGAAGCACCTGTGGACGGTGGCCGTCGCCGGAGGTGTGGTCGCCGTGGGAGCGCAGCTCCTGGCGGGTGGCGCCTCCACTAGGCTGGTTCCATGAGCCGGCAACGAAGCGATAAGGCGTCATACCCTTCCATTGTTCTGCCCGTGGCCTACAGTGCGGTGATCATCGTCCTCGGCCTGTGGGTGAGCATCTCCACCGGGGAGTGGATCGCCATGATCTGCGCTGCCGGGTTGGTGGTACTGCCTCTGGGACACCGCAGGACCGTGAGGTCCTCGACCACCGGGGCGACCATGTGAGCCGGTCCTCGATACCGGATTGATCCATGGCTCACGAACGACACCGAGCACGCAGCACCACGACACAGGAGAACTCCCTGACCTCCGGAGAATCTGACCTCAAGTCCTTCAACGTTCTCGCCGTCGCCGTCATCGTCCTGGGTCTCGGGACCAGTAACTCCGTGGTGTCGTTGGTACGGTCCCACGAAGGATTCAGCCCCTTCGCCCTCGTGGGCGGGCTCGGGCTGGGAGCGGGACTCGCGACCCTCTGGCTCGCGCTGCGCTGGGACCGGCGGACACCGGTGACGAAGCGCGCCTGCCTCGCGCTCGCCGTCGTCCTGGGTCCGCTGCTGGTCCTCGGGCTCTCGCTCCTGTAACCCGGTCAGCCGCTGATGGCGCGGGCGATGGTCCCGCCCAGCGAGGCTGTCGTCCCGGTCCCGCCCAGGTCCCTCGTCAGGGTGTCCCCGCCCTCTGCCAGCACCGATTCGATGGCGTGCAGGATGGCCGCGGCGGCCTCGGTCTCGCCGAGGTGCTCCAGCATCATCGAGGCGCTCCAGATCTGCCCCACCGGGTTGGCGATCCCCTTGCCGGCGATGTCCGGTGCGGAGCCGTGCACCGGCTCGAAGAGGCTCGGGAAGGTGCGGTCGGGGTTGATGTTGCCGCTCGGGGCGATCCCGATCGTGCCGGTGCAGGCCGGGCCGAGATCGGAGAGGATGTCACCGAAGAGGTTGCTGGCCACCACGACGTCGAACCAGTCCGGGTGCAGTACGAAGTTCGCGCAGAGGATGTCGATGTGGAACTTGTCCACGCGGATGTCGTCGTAGTTCCCGGACATCGCCTCCACGCGCTCGTCCCAGTAGGGCATGGTGATCGAGATGCCGTTGCTCTTGGTCGCCGAGGTGAGGTGCTTCTTCTCGCGCTTCTGTGCGAGCTCGAAGGCATAGCGGAGGATCCGGTCCACGCCGGTGCGCGTCATGACGGTGTCCTGGATGACGGTCTCGCGATCGGTGCCCTCGAACATCCTGCCGCCCACGCTCGAGTATTCGCCCTCGGTGTTCTCGCGGACCACGTAGAAGTCCACGTCTCCGGGCTCCCGCCCGGCCAGGGGGCTCTTGACCCCGGGCATCAGCTTCACGGGCCGTAGGTTCACGTACTGGTCGAAGTGGCGGCGGAACTGCAGCAGGCTGCCCCAGAGGGACACGTGGTCGGGCACCACGTCGGGCCAGCCCACGGCGCCGAAGAAAATTGCGTCGAAGGTGCGGAGCTCCTCGAACCAGTCGTCGGGCAGCATCGTGCCGTGCTCCAGGTAGTACTCGGCACTGGCGTAGCCGAACTCGACGGCGTCCACCTCGAACCCGAACCGATCCGCTGCTGCGCGCAGCGAGCGGAGGCCCTCGGGAACAACCTCCTTGCCGATTCCGTCCCCGGCGATGACCGCGATCCGATAGGTTTTCGTCATGGCTGCTGTTCCTCTTCGTCTTCCGTCCGGCTGTTGCTCCACCCTAGGCTCACTCGGGCGCCCAGGACAGCACGGCAACGGGAGCGGGCAAGTATCGCACGTCTGCGGCCACGCCCGGACGCCGTGGGGCGGGACGAGGTCCCGGAGCGTAACGGCAGGGTGGAGGTGGGGGCGCCAGCCGGTAACTTTGTAGTCATGAAGTACGCCAATTCCATCGTCGACCTGATCGGCAACACTCCACTGGTCAAGCTCAACTC
>JASLBS010000142.1 GCA_030146405.1 Arthrobacter sp. | reverse complement strand
CGGCCTGGGCCATCGTGGCGTTGACCATCTGGCACACGAAGCAGGTGAGGATGACCGCGAGGAGGATCCTGGTCTTTTTGTGGAAGGACAACCAGATCCACGCCCGCAGGAGCGCGTCTTGGGCCGGGGTGGCAGATACCGCGTGGGAGCTGATGACCATGCTCATGCCTTTGTCTCGATCTTGATGCGGGGTGGGCTGGTGAGCACGGTGCGGGCGCGGTTCTCGGCGCGGGGGATGAGCACCTTGATCTTCCCGATGCGGCGGAGGTGATCGCGGAACAAAGCTTCACCGCGCCGGTGGGAGGGAACGGAGCCGGAGGAGTCCATTGGGGACAGATCCTTGGTGATGAGATCCACGTATTCGGCGGTGGCGTAGCTCGGATCCAGCCACTGGAGATTGCGGCTGGCGAGCTCGGCGTCCCGGGTGCGGAAGATTGCCCGCTGCGGGATGAGGCCGCGCAGCTCGGGCGGGCCGAGCTCCAGGGCCGAGTGGGTTCCAAGTAGCACTGCGCCCTTGTGCTTACGGCCGGTTTTCAGCGCTTCGCTGATTGTGGCCGTACCCTCGGGGGAGCCGGTCATGTGGTGGCACTCATCCGCCGTGAAGAGGGTTTCCTGGGAATCGTCGGCGTACATGATGTTCCGTCCCACGCTCGCCAGATAGGCGTAGGACGCCCGGCCCATCGTCTTGTTGATGTCCAGCTCTTTACGAGCCTGGGCGTTATTCAGCTCATCGGAGGTCGGCAGGGTCATCCCGTGTGTGCAAAATACGGTCGCCTGGGCGGAAAAGTCCATCGCGGGAAGATCCGGATTGAAGAAGGTTTCGCCGAAATCGATGTCGGAGAACACATCCATCAGGCGTGCGATCCGCCGGGCTACCTGACGGTCGGAAGTATCTACGGCGTCGGATTCCAGGTGCTTTCTCAGGTGCGACAGGGACCGCAGCTCCAGGTCGTTATTCAGGAGTTTTTTCAGTTCCGCGTTCAATACGATGCCCTCGTCATCCTTCACGGAGACGCCGAGCATCATGGTCAGCAGGTTCAGGGTTTCGCGCACCCGCTGGGCGGGGTGGGTGTAGATGCGTAAGGGATCCAGGGACCAGTCGGGGCGCATGAAGTCGATGACATTCGCGGTGGTCAGCGATTTGGCGAGGTTCCGCCACTCCTGGTTGTCGGAGTGATCGACGGCGATGAGCTGGGCGTTGCGGTCGATGCTATGGCTCGCCACAGTCTTCATGGCGACGGATTTGCCCGATCCCAGCTCGCCCACGAATCCCATCGACCCGGATACATCGTTCTCGGCCAGTCCGGCGAGGTTCAACAGGACCGGGGAGAACCGCCCGGTGGTGACGTTGGTGCCGAAGCGGAAGCCGTGCGGCATGCCGAGTAGGTCATTGGTCAGCGGCACACCCATCGAAAAGTTACGGCCGGTGGTGATTTGTGCGAACTCGTTGGCGACCGAGGAGATCGTGGTGCCGGGCCAGAAGTCCCAGAACAGTTTCTGCTGCCCGCCCAGAGGTACGTCGAGGGTCCATTCGTCGGACATGTAAAGATCCCGGAGGTCGCGCATTTCATCCATCGCGGTCTCAGCCGTAGGTGCCGAGGACGAGAAGATGATGGACGCGGCAACCTCCACCTCCCGGTCGGTAGCACCGAGGTCTTCGACGTACTCCTGGAGGGCGCGGGCGGATTTGTCGATCTCGGAGTTGCCTCCGGAGAGGGAGCCGTCATTGGCGGATCGTTGCCGGTACTGGTCCCTGAGATTGGACTCAGCGCGCCGGTTCTTCGATTTCACCTTGTCGCCAGCGGTGACCACCAGACGCAGGCAAAAGTCGATGTCGTGTGAGATGGACGCGGCGAAGTTCACGAACTCCGCACCCGGGAAAATGAAGCCGGCCTGAGGGGTAAGCCCCATGATGGAGAACTGCTGATAGCTCGGGGTGCTGTCGGCCGCTTCGACTTTCAGGAACCGCCGCTTGAACAGTTTCATCTGCGGCATCTTGTCCTCGGGCACATCACTCAGGCCGCCCTCGTCCAGCAGCGGGTCCGCAAGACCGCTCGATGGATTGATCCAGTCCTCGGCCTCGGCCACGCTCTTGGGCTCGTAGGGCAGGTTCGACTCTACGCCCCGGGTGACGAGGTGGTGGCTGATCCAGCGCAGCGCGGAGATCCCGACGCGCTGGGAGTGGAACGTGGCTGGGATGCTTCGCTCGACCTGCGTCATCCGGGTCTTCCAGGTCGCGAACGTGCGTTCGCTCGGTGGACGGATCGGTAGGCGTGCGGCCTCGGACACGGTCAGATCAAAGCTGCGGCGGAAGCTTCCCCACATCTCGTTCGGGGTCTTGTAGGACAGCGGCGTGATCAGGAAGTAGAGCCGTTCCCCGGCCGGGTTCTCGGCCAGATCCTGGTAGGTCAGGCTGCACTCTTCCATCCACTGTGCGGACGGGCTTTCCACGTCCTGCAACATTTTGCCCATGACGCTCTCGGGTGAGCTGGTGGTCACCAGTCCCAGGATCGTTGCCTCACCGGTGAGGGCCTGGAAAAAGTCCTGGTGCTTGGCTCGTACGGATTCCTTTTGGGCGAACGTGCCCAGTCCGTAGGCCTGGCCTTCGAGTTTCCAGATGCCGTAGGCAACCCCGTCACGGGTGACGAAAATGTTCTCGCGCATCCATCGGACCGGCTGACGGAGGGTGTCTACCATCGGGTGCTCCTAGCGATTTTCGGTGGCCGTGGTCAGACGGGCGTTCAGCCGATCCAGCCCGGAAGTGGAGGGTTCGCGCTGCGGCGTCTGCATATCGGTGGTCTCCTCGTGTGAGTCCTCCACGGTGCTCCCTGGCGCCGGTACTACGAGGGTCGGGAGTACCTTGCGGTGCTTGACCGTGGAGTACGAGGACGGGAGTTTCCGTCCTCGGTAGGTACCGGTGCGCGGCCGGGTCATGAGGGTGATCCAGCAATTGATGAGGTTGATGATCGACCGGCGCGACCTTGGCATGCGGCCCACTGCGTAGGTCGCACCGACCGCTGCTACCGCGATGAACAGCACATCAGTCAGTGCACCCTGGCTCCACAGGGGCCGGGTGAGAAAGCCGAGCACCAGAATCACGATGCCGACGATGAACTGGGTGACCGTGTAAGGCCCGCCCGGAATCGTCTCACCGGCAGGGGTCACACCGATGAGCTGCTGAAACTTGCGCGCAGCGGTGTAGAACCGTCCTGTTTGGACATGGTTCTGAGTGCTCATGGTGCGCCTTCCAGACTCAGCTCAGGCTTGGGTGGTGACGAGGGCGTGGGCGTAGGCGACCATCTGGGGTGCGGTGTCCATACCCACGGTCTCTCCCACGGCGAGACCGGAGAAGAAGGTGATAAGCAGGGGCAGGGCAGCGATAAGACCGCCGACGAGGATGCCCATGATGACCGATCCGACGTTCTTGCCGCGCCATGCGATAAGCAGACCTACGATCAGGCCAACCAGGACGAGGATGCCCGAGATGACGGCGGTGGTCTGCGCTGTCTTGTCGTCGACCCAATTGAGGACGCCGCCCTGGGCTGAGAGGGAAGATGCTGCGTTGATCGCGGTGCTGGTGATGGTGTTCATTTCAGGATGCTCCTTGGTGTAAGTGGTGTGGGGTGGCTTCAGCGGGTGAGGGTCGGGGCGGAATTGAGGGAGGAGATTTCCCAGCGCCCATCCCGCGCGGTCAGATCCAGCACATACTGGGCGGGCTTCGTGGTGCGCTCGCGGGTGAGGTTCACGTCCACGAGAACCTGGGCGCTCTGCCCGGCCGTAGGTGTACGGTCCGGCACTTCTTCCGAGGAGGCTAGGGACCGTACGGCGGCGGTGGTCCAGTAGGCGGGGGTGATCGCGTTGATCGTGGCCTGCGGGGACACGTACCGGGTCACGTCCCCGGTGCCGGTCAGGTAGGCGGTCATGAAGTCAGCCACGGTGGTCTCCACTTCCCGGTTCGCTACCCGGCTGGGGTAGCCGAGCTGTGGGGCTGAACTGATCGCGGGCATAGAGATCGGGGCGGGGAGTCCTACCGGTGCCATTTCGCCGTCGTCGTTGGACTGCACGGCGATCTGGTACCAGTACGGGGTCCAAGTCGTCGCGTCGTCGCTGTCCGCTTCCTCATCGGCGGTGGTGGTCTGGAGTGATGCTGAGACGATCACGGTGGTCAGGTTCGCGGATTCCTCAGTGCTCACGACGGTGAGATCCCGGTACTCGGTCGGCGTCGTGCCGGTGAGCGCGGTGCCAGTGGTGCGGGTGTAGCGGTCCAGCTCGTCGTGATCGCTCGTGGTGGCTGTCGGCCATGCGGCCAGGTACGCCTGGGCGAACGCTCCAGCCTCCTGGTGCGGGACGGTATCGCTGGTGTCGGTGGTGAGCTGTACCGGCGCGGCGGGACGGGTGAACGCGAGGAATCCGCACAGCGCACCCAGCGAAACTAGGACGGCCACGCCGTAGAAGGCCCATCGTCCGGCCGATCCGGCATAGGACTGTATGACGGTTCCGTTCCCGGTGGTTGTCGTCGGCCGCTTAGATCCCTTGGGTTGCTTCGGGGATGAGACAGATTCGGTGCCCTGGTCGGGGGTCTTCTGTGCTCTGGTGAGTTTCACGCGATTTTCCTGGTCCTCTAGAGCTTCTTGATGGCTTGGCGCGCGGCCTTGGCGATCTCGAACTGGTCATTGTCAATTGCCTGCTCCATGACGCCCTCCAGTACCTCGCGGAGCTGGCTGACGATCTGCGCCCGGGGCTCGTCGGCCCAGGCCGCGCACCCTTGCAGGGGTGCCTCGATGGTTTCGCACGCCCGCAGGGTGTCTTCGGGGTTCCCTGGGGTGGTGAGCGCGGCGGTGAGCTGGTCGAGATCGATGGTCAGCGGGTCGATGATCCACCGGGCTTCTTCCACGCGAAAGGTTCCCGGGAGTGCTTCCTTGATGGCCTTGGTGGTGCGGGATCGACGGTTGCGTGCAGTGTGGCCCTCATTTTCGCTTTCCGGCCACAATGCCTGGGAAACTTCTACACCGTTACGCGTGAGTCCATTGAAATGGAGAAAGGCCACGGCTTCGGCGGGCTTTCCTTCCACGAGGGATCCGTCCGCGCCATGCAGCCTGGGCGATCCCAGGACCGTCAGAGGTGCCTGGGCCGGAACCGTCTCGGGCCCGGGTGCGAGTGTGGCCGGTGCTTGGATCGGCTCTGCCTGGGCCGCTGCGGGTATGACCTCGGGCGGTGCCTGAATCGGCACCGGTGCGATCTCGGTCGGGGTGTCACGTTTAGCGGTGCCGCCGTTCCAGAGGGCTTCGAGTTCTTCCACGCTGATGGAGGTGGAGCCGGTGCGCTCCTCGGCACCGGCCGGTACCTCCTCGGGTGTCGGGGGGAGGAAATCAGCCATCGTGAGGGATTCCACGGCTTGGCGGGCCTGCTCGGCCTCTTTGAGGTGCTTGTCCCAGTACATTTCCATCGCCAGATACAGCTTGTGGTTTTCGTCGATGATGTTGGGAAAAACCGGGATCGAGTGGGGCGCGGCGTTGCAGATTGCGCCTGTTCCGTCGTCGTTCTCGCTGATGAACATGGCTTGCTCGGTGACCACGCTATCGGTGAGCATGCCCACCCGATCAGGGTTGTCGGCGCGGATTCGCCGGTACGCCTCCAGGGTTGCGGCGTTGGAGTTCTTCACATACAGGGTGGCCGTGGTGCCTTTGATGTCGTTGGCGGTGATCTGCTCCACGGTCTCGACCAGGTGGAAGTAGGACTCGTCGTGGTACATCGTCAGAAAGTTCACCAGCTTGGGGCCGATCTCCCGGTATCCCACGAGCCAGATGTGGTGCTCGGCGGTCCAGGGCTCGGTGGCTTGCTCCATGACTTGCCCGACCATGATGCTTGAAATGAACTGGTCCAGTCCTGCCAGTCCCAGGAGGTGGAACCGATTCGTGTTCAGCAGCATCTTGTTTCCGTTTGGATCATTGCCGATGGCGGTGAGGGCCGCGGTCTGCCATCCGTAGGTGTTCCCGGTGCGCAGAGTGAGGGCGTCGTTGTGGGTGATCGTCCAGTGACTTCCGCCTTCGTTGGACTCGAACTGGAAAGGGTAATCGAGTTCCTGTGGCTCATCAAAAGTCAGTTTGATCTCGTTCTCTTTGATAAGTCCCATGTCCACGGGGGGCAGCTCCGGGTGATCCCCGAGATAGCGGGCGATGTTCGCCATCGCGTCCAGGGGGTCACCGACCGGGGTGTGCGTGATCGAGTCGGTGGAGGACGGGATGATTTTCTTCCGGCGCTTTTTTCTCAGATTTTCGGTCGAGATCCATTTAGCGATCTGTTCCTCACGGCTGACGTGCTTTTCGTTGTCGGTCATCGTGTCCTCCTTGGTTCTCGGTTACTTGGTGCGCGCTCGGCGTGCAATCAGCACGGTGCCTACCAGTAGTCCCATTCATTGATAGTGCCCACGTAGCTTTTGCGCATGAAGGTGGCGTTCGCGTCGCCATCGTCGGTGGTGATGATCGAGGCCGCGTGGTGCTGGGTTAGGCCGACGGCGGATCCCACGATGCGAGCGCCACCGAGCACGGCTGAACCTGTGCGCTTGTTGAACCAAGAAAATTGAGCCACCTCGTAAGATC
>JASLBS010000104.1 GCA_030146405.1 Arthrobacter sp. | reverse complement strand
TTCGGAGGTGACCGAGCCGTACGTCGAAATCTACCGTCGGCTCCTCGAGCGAGCGATCAACCGAGGTGAGGTGCCGCTCGAGGCATCTGCACGAGTGGGCATCCTGGCTGAGGTACTTCCCGCGATGAGCACCCACCGACTGAACGCCGGCCGCGAACCACTTCGACGCGAGTTCTTCATCTCCATACTCGATGACGTTCTGCTCGCTGCGCTGCAGGGGCCGAGGAAAGAGGACCGCACCGCGGGGAAGACGACGACCCCGTGACAATAGGTAATGCGGGACCAGGGGAGTTGTTCTCCCTGAGACGGATCGCCCCGACCTATCAGCTGAAGGAGCCCGTCGAGGACGAGGTCGACGCCAACGATGAATTCGTCTCGGTCGTCGTGGGCGCGAAGCTGCGGAGCCATGCTTCGGTAGAGGGCCAGTCGTCCCGGTAGGCGACCCCGTTACTTTCTTCGTAAGCCCAAGCACCCATCACGTTGGTGACACGCGGAGGGGTGTGAGCGTGAGGAAGGGGTAGGTCCCCGGTTGCAGGATGAAGTACTCCTACTGCCCATCTGCTCGAAGGACCTACCCCTCATGACCCACGCTAATGCCCTATTGACTCCTGCTGGAAGGCTGCGCCTGGTTGAACGCTGCCGGCACCGCCCCATCTCCCATGTCGCTACTGAGGCGGGGGTGGCACGCCAGACAGTGACGAAGTGGGTGCGCCGGTACGAAGCACTCGGTGAGACTGGTTTGCTGGATCGTTCGAGCGCGCCTCCTACCAGCCCCACCCAGACCCCCGACACTGTAGTCGAGCGGATTGAAGCGCTACGTCGGAAGCAGAAATGGACGGCGCGGCAGATTCATCTCGAACTCGTCCGGGAAGGCCACCGGATCTCGCCGGTGACTGTGGCCCGGTGGCTGCGCAAACTCGGGATCAGCCGCCGGCGGGACATCGACCCCACCGGCGCCACCAACCGCAGCACCAGGATCGTGGCCCGCTATCCCGGTCACATGATCCACCTCGACGTGAAAAAGGTCGGCCGAATCCCCGACGGCGGTGGCTGGCGGGCCCACGGCCGCGGGTCAGAAGCCGCGAAAGCCGCCGACCGGGCCAAGACCAAAGGCGCCAGGGCCGGGTACGCGTATCTGCACTCCGCCATCGACGGCTTTTCCCGCCTGGCCTACACCGAGGTCCTCCCGAATGAGACCTCGGCGACCACGATCGGGTTCTGGGCCCGGGCGCGGGCGTTCTTCGCCGCGCACGGCATCCATCGGATCACCCGCGTTGTCACCTACAACGGACCCAACTACCGGGCCAAACGCGATGTCATCGCTTACATCGAAGGGTTCTAAAACAGCCGACGCCGGCACTCCGGACTCAGCTACCGGTACCCGAACGAGGTCCACTACAATTACGCACAGCCAGCCCTGGCAGCGTAGAGAAAACCATCAACTCCGCTGTCCGAAATCACCGCAGCAGCCCAGACAGAAGATGTGGCGGAGTTCTCGACGTCGGATGGGGAAGGGCTCGGCCTGTCCGTCGTTGCCAGGCACTGAGTGCCGGTGAGCGCTGATGTGTTGGCGGTACGGGCCGGGTGGGACGACGGCGGGCACCCTTGATGGGAGACCCGCCGTCGTTGTGGGACGTCAAGGACGCTAGCGGGTCCACGCAGTGGCATTGGGTGGGAGTTGTCCATCAGTCAGGGGGGAACTCGTCAGCAGGATCTCTCCGGCGGGGAGGTCCACGGGTACCGCTCCGAAGTTGGTGATGGTGTGCCAGCCGCCGGGACGTCTGAAGTGCAGGACCTCGTCGGTTCCCTCGTCTACCCAGTGGAACTCCTCGGCGCCTTGCAACTCGCGCCGGAGAGCGAGGGCGCGGCGGTAGAAGCTCAGGTGGGAGTTCTCATCCGTTTCCTGAATCTCGACGGCGTACTTTCCGAACCACTCCGGTTGGGGCAGGTGGGAGCCGGCGTACCCGAAGCCGAAGGACTTCCCGTCCGTGGTCCACGGGATCGGGACCCGGCACCCGTCGCGGCCCACGTCCACCCCGGGGCTACGGAAGAACGTCGGGTCCTGCCGATCCGCCTCGGGTATGTCGGCGACCTCGTGGAGGCCGAGTTCTTCCCCTTGGTAGATGTAGCCGGAGCCGGGCAGAGCGAGCATCAGCTGCGTCACGGCCCGGGCCCTGGCCTCCCCCAGGCCCCGGTTCAGGACAGTTTCATCGCCTCCGGCCAGCAACCATTTACGCCCGTCACGATCATTTTTCAGGGGTAACCCGTAGCGGGTGGCGTGCCGGATCACGTCGTGGTTCGAGAACACCCAGGTGGACGACGCTCCCGACGCTGCAGCCTCGGTGAGGTTCTTGGTGATGATGTCCCGGAACCTGGTCGGGCTCCAGGAAGCCTGCAACAGGTCGAAGTTGAACGCCTGGCCGAGGCCTTCCGGGCTGGCGTAACGGCTTCGGCGGTCCGCATGGACCCAGGCTTCGGCCACCGCCGAGCGCGGCGGGTCGTACTCGTCGAATACCGCCCGCCAGCTGGCGAAGATCTCGTGGACCTCGTCGCGGTCCCAGAACGGGTGCAATCCTTGATTGTCCTCGTCCTGTGCACCGAGCTCGGCCAGCGACGGTAAGGGTTC
>JASLBS010000041.1 GCA_030146405.1 Arthrobacter sp. | reverse complement strand
CCGAGGAAGAGGAAGGAGCCGGTGGGACGGTCCGGATCGGACACCCCTGCCCGTGCACGGCGCACGGCATCGGACACCGCGGTAACGGCACGCTGCTGGCCGATGAGGCGCGCACCGATGACCTCCTCCATGGCGAGCAGCTTCTCGCTCTCGCCCTGGAGCATGCGCCCGGCGGGGATGCCGGTCCACGCGGAGATGACCTCCGCGATGTCCTGCGACGTCACCTCCTCCGCCACCATCAGCTCAGGCGTGTTGACGGTCTGCTCCTCGGCGGCCTGGGCCTCGCGGAGCTCGCGCTCCACGGAGGGGATGTCGCCGTAGAGGATGCGCGAGGCCGTCTCGAAATCACCGTCGAGCCGGGCGCGATCGGACTGCGAACGCAGGTCGTCCAGCGCAGCCTTGAGATCCCCCACGCGGTTGAGACCGGCCTTCTCCGACTCCCAGCGCGCGTTCAAGCCGTCGAGTTCCTCCTGACGGTCCGCCATTTCGGCCTGCAGTGCCTGCAGGCGGTCGAGGGATGCCTCGTCCTTCTCGCGGGAGAGCGCCATCTCCTCCATGCGCATCCGCTCGAGGGAACGGCGCAGCTCGTCGATCTCCACGGGTGCCGAGTCGATCTCCATGCGCAGGCGCGATGCCGCCTCGTCCACGAGGTCGATCGCCTTGTCCGGCAGCTGCCGGCCGGGGATGTACCGGTGGGAGAGGGTGGCGGCGGCCACGAGCGCGGAGTCCGCGATCGAGACCTTGTGGTGCGCCTCGTACCGCTCCTTCAGGCCGCGGAGGATGCCGATGGTGTCGGGCACGGACGGCTCACCGACGTAGACCTGCTGGAAGCGGCGCTCCAGCGCCGGATCCTTCTCGACCCGCTCCCGGTACTCGTCCAGCGTCGTCGCCCCGATGAGGCGCAGCTCTCCACGCGCCAGCATGGGCTTGAGCATGTTTCCGGCATCCATGGACCCCTCGGAGGCACCCGCCCCCACCACCGTGTGCAGTTCGTCGATGAAGGTGACCACCTGCCCGTTGGACCCCTTGATCTCCTCGAGGACGGCCTTCAGCCGCTCCTCGAACTCCCCCCGGTACTTGGCGCCGGCGATCATGGCGCCGAGATCGAGGCTGATCAGGGTCTTGCCGCGCAGCGACTCCGGAACGTCCCCGGCCACCATGCGCTGGGCGAGACCCTCGACGACGGCGGTCTTCCCGACGCCCGGTTCGCCGATGAGCACGGGGTTGTTCTTGGTACGCCGGCTGAGCACCTGCACCACACGGCGGATCTCGGCGTCGCGGCCGATCACCGGGTCGAGCTTGCCGCTGCGGGCCACCTCGGTGAGATCCACACCGAACTTCTCGAGCGCCTGGAAGGTGTTCTCCGGGTCGGCCGAGGTGACCCGCCGGTCGCCGCGAACTCCGGGAAGGGCGGCGGCGAGCGCCTCACGGGTGAGGCCCACGTCGCGCAGGATCGTGCCGGCGGCCCCGGTGTCCGCGGCGAGGCCCAACAGGAGGTGCTCGGTGGACACGAACTGGTCCCCGAGGGTCTCGGCCTCCTGCTGGGCGGCGTTGATCAGCTGCAGTGCACCGCGGGAGAACTGCGGTTGCGCCACGGAGGACCCGGACGACGACGGCAGGGCCTTGATGGCGGAGCTGGCCCGCACGCTCACGGCGTCGGGGTCCGCACCCGCGGCCCTCAGGAGCGCGACGGCGATGCCCTCCCGCTGGTCCAGGAGCGCCTTCAGGAAGTGCGGAGTCTCGATCTGTGCATTACCCGCCGTGGAGGCGTTCATCGCAGCAGCCGACAACACCTCACGGCTCTTGGTGGTGAAGTTGGTGTCCACGCGCGGTTCCTTCCTGTCCTGATACAGCGCTCGGTTCTTCCATTGAGTGTACTCGACTCAACTTTTACCGTGGGGAGGATATTCCTCGATGTACACGCACATTGGAGGGGATCCCGCCGCCCCGATATACCTCCGACTCCCACTCCCTGTTCGTCGCCGCAGCGGGGGCGTTCGGGGTTCTCGGACATAATGGGCCGTATGGGGAATCCTCGTCGTGCCATAGCCGTCCTGACGACGGCCGTCCTGGCGCTCACACTCGCAGCATGCACCGATGATCGCCCTACGGCCGAGGATGCGGCGCGAACCCTCGCGGAGGGACTGTCCCAGCTCGATGTCGGGCGGTCCGCCTTCGCCTCCACCGAGCCCGCCGCGGTGACCGCCGCCCTCGCCGCCATCACCGAGGGGTTCGCGCCGGGAAGCCCCCAGGTCACGGTCGCCGGTGTCGAGGAGACCGGCGACGACGGCGCCACCGCGACCCTCGACTACGTCTGGGACCTCGACGCCACCGACGCTGGCTGGACCTACAGCACCACCGCTGGGCTCACACGTGTCGATGACGTCTGGCAGGTGGCGTGGGAGCCGGACGTCTTCGTCCCGGACCTCCTGCCGCAGGAGAAACTGACGCTGACCACCGTTCCCGCGGACCGTGGGAACATCACCGGCGCGGGCGGCGAGGTGATCGTGACCGAACGTCCCATCCTCCGGATCGGTATCGACAAGACGCTCCTCCCCGAGGCCGAGCAGGCCGAAGCCGCCCGGGACCTCGCGGCCCTCCTCGACCTCGATCCGGCGGAGTACGAACAGCAGGTCGCCGCAGCCGGAGCCGAGGCTTTCGTGGTGGGTCTCGTGGTCCGCGACGACGCCGGCCGAACGATCACCGACGCGCAGGTCGACGCGATCCCGGGTGCCCTGCGCCAGGCGGACACGCTCGAGCTCGCACCCACCCGCACCTTCGCCCGCGAACTACTCGGGAGTGTCGGCGAGGCCACGGAGGAGCTCGTGGAACAGTCCGACGGCGCTGTCCAGGCGGGCCAGATCACCGGGCTGGGCGGACTTCAGCTGCAGCACGACGCACTGCTCGCCGGCACCCCCGGCATCGCGGTCAACGCCGCAGCCATCGACGAACCGGGAACCTCCACCCAACAGCTGTTCACGAGGGAACCGGTGGACGGCGCGGACCTCGCCATCACGCTCGACCCCCGGTTGCAGAGCCTCGGTGAGGAGGTCCTCGCCGAGGAGGAATCGGCGTCGTCGATCGTGGCGATCCGGCCCAGCACGGGAGAGGTCCTGGCCGCGGCCAACGGTCCCGGCAGCGCAGGGCTCCAGACCGCGCTCCTCGGCCAGTACCCGCCCGGCTCCACCTTCAAGGTGGCCACGAGCCTCGCGCTGCTGCGGAAGGGCTTCACCCCGCAGACGCCCACGGAGTGTGCCGAGGAGGTGACCGTGGACGGCCGCCGGTTCAACAATGCGAGCACCTACCCGGACCGGTTCATCGGCAGGATCCCCCTGCTGGAGACTTTCGCGCAGTCCTGCAACACGGGTTTCATCTCCGCCCGGGACGAGATCACGCAGGCCGAGCTGGCCGGTGCGGCCGCCGATCTGGGGATCGGCATCGAAGCGGGGATCGGCACACCCGCCTTCTTCGGCTCCGTCCCCGACGACGCCGAGGGAACCTCGCACGCCGCGTCGATGATCGGCCAGGGCCAGGTCCTCGTGTCACCGCTCACGCTCGCCACCATGGCGGCCTCGGTGGGTGCCGGGGAGCGGATCACACCCACACTCCTCGCTCCCGGCGGTTCCACCGCGACCGCCCCGGAACCGGGGACGGCCGCTCCCGAGCCGGAACCATCGACCAGCGGGACGACGACGCCCGTGCCCAGTGCCCTCACCGCCGAGGAGTCCTCGACGCTGCGGACGCTCATGGCCGCCGTCGTGGAGCAGGGCGGCGCGCAGCTCCTGCAGGACGTCCCGGGTGATCCCGTGCTGGCCAAGACCGGTACGGCCGAGTTCGGCAGTGAGACTCCCCCGCGCACGCACGCCTGGGTGGTCGCGCTGCAGGGCGACCTCGCCGTCGCGGTGTTCGTCGAGGAGGGCGAGCTGGGCTCCACGTCCGGCGGCCCCCTCATGGAGGCTTTCCTCGCAGGTGCCGCGTCCTAGCGGCTGACCAGGCAGGATTCATCCACATCGAGGACTTGGGGGTCCGCTCAGCACAGTGAAACCAGTAGCTTGATCATCCTCCGGCCGGAACATGTCCGGGCGGAGACTCGAAGACCGTTGAAAGGGTCGCAGTGGATCTCACGTTCATCCCGCTCATCATCGGCGCGGTGGTGCTGCTCGTCATCATCGTCGCCGGCATCATCCTCGCCCGTCTGGCGCTGCACATCGCCAGCCCCGACCAGGCGCTCATCATCTCGTCCAAGGACAGCAAGGGCCAGCCGGACCCGGACAGCCAGCGCGTCGTCTTCGGCCGCATCTTCATCAACCCGTTCGCGCAACGTGCCTACCCCCTGTCCCTGGCCTCCCGCCAGGTGTCGCTGCGCATCGAAGGTATCTCCAAGAACGGCATCAAGCTGCACCTCACGGGCGTGGCGCAGGTCAAGGTGGGCGGCGACGCCGATGCAGTCCGCAAGGCCGCACAGCGTTTCCTCAACCAGCAGGACGCGATCGACCACTACACGCAGGAGACACTCTCCGGGTCACTGCGCTCCATCGTGGGCACCCTGACGGTCGAGTCGATCATCCGGGATCGGGCCACCTTCGCCAAGAGCGTGAAGGAGGAAGCCGAACACTCGATGCACAATCAGGGCCTGGAGATCGACACCTTCCAGATTCAGTCCGTGGACGACGATTCGGGGTACCTGAAGAACCTCGGCCGCCCCGAGGCGGCCCTCGCGGAGCGCAACGCGAAGATCGCGGAAGCCCGCTCCATGCAGGAGTCGGAGCAGGCCCGCGCCGTCTCGGACGAGCAGGTCGCCCTTGCACAGCAGCAGCTGATCATCCGGCGAGCCGAACTGAAGGAAGAAGCCGACGCCCGCCAGGCACGCGCCGACGCCTCGGGTCCGTTGGCACAGGCGGAGCAGCAGGAGCAGGTCATCATGCGGGAGCAGCAGGTGGCGCAGCGGCGTTCCGAGCTCCGCGAACGTGAGCTCGACACCGAGGTCCGCAAGCCGGCCGACGCCGAGAAGTACCGCCTCATCCAGCAGGCCGACGCAAAGCTCGAGGAGCGCCGACGCGGGTCCGAGGCGACCGAGATCGAGGCCCGCGTGGACCTCGCTCGCCGCAAGCTCGTCGCGGAAGGTGACCGGGTGGCAGCCGAGGCGGATGCCGCGGCGAACACCGCCCGCGGTACGGCCGATGCCGCCATCGCGGAGGCCCGTGGCCGCGCGGACGCAGCCGTGATCGCATCACGCGGTAACGCCGAGGCGGAGTCCGCCGAGGCACGTGGCAAGGCAGAGGCTGCGGGAATCGCCGCGCAGGCCGAGGCGTACGAGAAGTTCAACCAGGCAGCCATCCTGTCGAAGGTCCTCGAGGTGCTTCCGGCGATGGCACGCGAGATCGCAGCTCCGATGTCCGCCATCGACACCATGACCGTGGTGTCGAACGACGGCGCGAGCCAGCTCAGCAAGAATGTGTCGAGCGGCGTCCACCAGACCACGCAGATGGTCAAGGACACCACCGGACTGGACATCATCGCGCTGCTGGGCGATCTGCTCAAGAACGCCGACAAGCCGGGAACGAACGGCTCCACCGGCTCCAGCGGCTCAAGCGCCGTGACCGACTAGCACCCTCAGCCGAGGCCGCCGTCGGATCTTCGGCGGCGGCCTCAGCGGTAGGGCCTCAGCGGTAGGTGGGGAGGTAGGTCCCCCGGGAGGGGACGATCACCTTGCCGAGCGGGGCCAGCGACACCGGGATGAGCTTGAGGTTGGCGATACCCAGCGGGATACCGATGATGCTCACGAACATCGGGATCGCCGTGAGGACGTGGCCGATGGCGATCCAGATCCCTGCGACGAGCAGCCAGATCACGTTCCCGATCGTGGAGAACGCACCCGCGCGCACGCCCCGGTTGACGACCGTCTGACCGAAGGGCCACAGCGCGTAGACGCCGATGCGGAACGAGGCGATCCCGAACGGGATGGTCACGATCAGTACGCAGCAGATGATGCCGGCCAGGAAGTAACCGAGGGCGAGCCAGATGCCGCCGAACAGAAGCCAGATGACGTTCAGGATTGCATTCATGCGCCCATTGTCGCGCATCACCCGGAGAACCTCACTGGTGATCACCGCCGTGACCGTCGACACCCCACAGCCCTCCTCGGCAACGACTTCTCCTGGCCGGACAGGTGAGGCGCCCCTCGGCTACTGCCAGCTGCACATCAGGAGGTGCCTCGTGCCCGGACTACCGAGCTGATCGCGGTGGCAGGAGACTGACGCACTCGGTTCGGAGCGGTGTGAGGATCGCTTCGGCAAGGTCTTCCAGCTGCTCGAGCTGCCGATCCTCGAGCAGCTCGAACACCCGGGTACGGACTTCCGCCACATAACCGGGCTCCACCTCGGCCAGAAGCCGCGCCCCGGAATGCGTCAGTCTCGCCAGGGTCTTCCGCGCATCCGTTGGGTCCGCGCTGCGCGCCAGGAGGCTTCGTTTCTCCAACCGGCCGACGATCCGCGACAGGTGTGACGGTGTCACGCTGGCGGTGGCAGCAAGGCGGCTCATGTGGATCTCGCGGTCCTCGCCGAGCGACAGACAGCGCAGCACTCCGTACTCGGCGTGACTCAGATCCGCGGACCGCTCCAGGTAGGCATCCAACTCCGCGGGTAGCCACATCATCACGCCCACCAGCAACGACCATGTCCGGTCCTGCTGCGGAGAGAGGCGATCTGCTGCAGACATGACCGCATCATATCGTTGCTTGCTGCGGAAAGGAATTCGGACTAGTGTTCCTTTCCGTGGCAAGTACTTGCTGTGTCAGGTCCACCAGAAAGTAGATATTTCATGCGCGCTGTCCGTTTCCACTCCTACGGAGCTCCCGACGTCCTCGTCATCGAGGACGCACCGGAACCACATGCCAGCGAGGGATCTGTCCGGATCAAGGTGCATGCCACGAGCGTGAATCCGATCGACGTTCTTCTGCGCGCCGGTCATCTGGAGCAGTTCCTACCGATGACCTTCCCCGTCATCCCTGGCCGGGACGCCGTCGGTGTCATCGATGAGGTCGGCCCAGGAGTGACGGCCACGCAGGTAGGCGACGTCGTGTTCGGTCTGGGCGGCATCAGCGACACCACGGCCGAATTCGCGGTCCTGACTGCGTGGAGCACCCTCCCCGAGGGCTGGTCGATGTCACAGGCCGCCGCAGCAGGTCTCGCGTCCGCCACCGCAGCGGCTGTCATCGAAGCGCTGGGTGACCTGAACGGTAAGACCCTCCTCGTCGAGGGCGCTTCAGGTGCCGTAGGCAGCGCCGCCGCAGCGTTCGCCCTTGCCTCCGGCGCCACCGTCATCGGCACAGGAAGCACGAAGAACCATCCGTACCTGGAGTCGCTGGGTGTCCTCCCGACGACCCATGGCCCAGGATTGGCCGAGCGTGTGGCAGTCCTCGCACCCGGCGGTGTGGATGCAGCCCTGCATTCCGCCCCGTCGAACTCGTTGCCGGACCTGGTGGGCATCGTCGGGGACACCTCCCAGGTCGTGACCGTCATCGACCAGGAGGGAGCTGCACGGCTCGGCGTCAAGAGTGTGAGCGCCCGCAACGACTCGGCTCTTCTGCGGTATGCCGCCGCGCTCGGACAGGAAGGGCTCTACACACCCCGCGTCGAGCACGAGCTTCCGCTGGCCGACGTCGTCGAGGCACACACCCTGGCGGAGAACGGCAGCGGCAAGGTGGTCATCACACAGCTCTGACCTCCACACCAGGGCAATCGAGCCGTCAAACGCTCGATTCGTGGTCAAGCAATGGTTCGGGATCGAGGAGAAGGTCAGACCACCACGTCATCAGGGGACCTCCGGCGAGGCGTACTCGCGCATTGCATCGAGGAGCCATCGGGCCAGGAAGTCCGCGAAGGAGGCACGGGGGAAGAGGCGGAAGCTTTCCTCCCCGGTTTTCTCGAGGACCACCGGAATACCGCCCACCTCGGTATTCAGGGCTGTTCCCGGGGGAAAGCTGCGGGGGTGCAGATCCAGGGAGCAGCCCTTCTCCAGGACGGCTCGCGCCCGGCTGCCGGAGAGCTCGAACATGGTGCGGTTCGCGGACAGGTCCACCACCTGGCCCGGCGCTCCGCCCAGGGCGGCGTCGAGGGCACTGATGAGGTTGCCGCCGAGCAAGTCGTGGGCCTGTTCAGGTGCGACCACCAGGAACTCGCACGGCCCCAGCCAGAGGACGCTGACGCCGTCGATGCCACCCACCCCACCGCAGCGGGCCGGCAGACCGCCGGCCACGGAGGCAACCCGTGCGCCTTCCTCGGAGCGGGGGTCCACCCGGATACCCACCATGGTCCGGAACGGGCCCTCCTTCAGGCTCACCGTGCCCCCGACGGCGCCGGCTTCCATCGCGGCGGTCAGGTGGGAGGCAGGGCTGCGCCGGATGTGCCGGAGTTCGTCGATGCTGCTGAGTGCTGCTGTGTCAGCCATCCTTGCGGGTCCCTTCGGGGTCGAAAAGCACGGTCTCGGCGACGACGACGTCGACCAGCCGGTCTCCTGCGGCGGCCACCAGGGTCTCCCCGATGCGGTTGCGGCCATTCTTGATCAGGGCCAGGGCGAAGGACCTACCCAGGGCGGCGCTGGAGTAGCTGGAGGTCACGAAACCCTCCATGGGAACCGGGCCGGAGGCGGGGGTCACCGGGATACCCTTCTGCACGAGCTGGGTGCCTTCGGGGAGCCGGAACGAACGATCGACGGGCAATACGCTGACCAGGTGCCTGCGGTCCTCGCGCCGGGCGTCGGCCCGGGCGTAGGACCGTCTGCCGATGAAGTCCTTGGCCTTGGAGACCACCCATCCCATACCCGCGTCCTGCGGGGTGACGGTGCCGTCGGTGTCCTGGCCGACGATCGGGTAGCCCTTCTCGGCGCGGAGCACGTGCATGGTCTCGGTGCCGTAGGGGGTGATGTCGAATTCGGCGCCTGCGGCTGCCACGGCTTCCCAGGTGTTCAACCCGTACCAGGAGGGCACGTTGATCTCGTAGGCCAGTTCGCCGGAGAAGGAGATCCGGCAGATCCGGGCCCGCACCCCGGAGGCGAGGGTCGTTTCGCGGAAGGTCATGAACGGGAAGGCTTCCGCCTCGAGTCCCCCGTCCGCTGCCAGCTCCGGTACCAGCTTGGCGACGACAGCCCGGGATCTGGGCCCGACGACGGCGATGGTGGTCCACTGTTCGGTCACCGAGGTGCAGTGCACGTCGAGTTCGGGCCATTCGGTCTGGAGCCATTCCTCGAGCCAGTCCAGCACCTTCGCGGCGCCGCCGGTGGTGGTGGTCAGAAAGTAGCGCTCGTCATCGAGACGGAGCGTCACGCCGTCGTCGAAGATCATGCCGTCCGCCGTGCACATCACGCCGTAGCGGGCAGAACCCGGGGCGAGCTTCTTGAAGGCATTGGTGTAGATCCGGTTGAGGAACTCACCGGCGTCCTTGCCGCGGATCTCGATCTTCCCGAGGGTGGTGGCGTCCATGAAGCCCACGGAGTCGCGGACGGCCGCACACTCGCGCAGGACGGCTGCGTCCATGTCCTCACCGGCCCGGGGGTAGTACCAGGGACGCTTCCACTGTCCCACGTCCTCGAACAGGGCACCCCTGGTCTCGTGCCACGGGTGGATGGACGTCCTGCGGGCGGGGTCGAACAGTTCGCCGCGCTGACGTCCGGCGAGTGCCGCGAAGGCCACGGGGGTGAACGGTGCACGGTACGTCGTGGTGCCGATGTCGCCGATACCGCGGGACGCTTCGCCCGCTGTGCGAAGTGCGGCGGCGATGACGCCGATCGCGTTCACGCCGGAGGTCTTGCCCTGATCATTGGCGGTGCTGATGGAGGTGTAGCGCTTGATGTGTTCCACGGAGCGCATGCCGGCGCCGGTGGAGCGCAGGACATCGGCCACGGACTGATCGCGCTGGAAGTCCACGAAGTGGTGGTGCCATTCATCCGGTGTACCGGTC
>JASLBS010000033.1 GCA_030146405.1 Arthrobacter sp. | reverse complement strand
GTCCATCATCCGCTCGGTGGACCCGGAGAGCGCCGTGTCCGGATCCCTCTCCACCCGGCTCTCCCGGGCCCGCCCCCGTGAAGCGGGTGCGGGCCCGCGAGAGCCGGGTGGAGAGGGATCCGGACACGGCACTCTCCGGGTCCACCGAGCGGATGATGGACAGGTGGGTGGAGACGCGCTGGTACAGGACCAGCAGCTCGTCCGACTCCGCGCCGTCGAGTTTCCGCTTGCGCACCAGTTCGTCGAGCCGTTGCCAGTCGCTACGGTGCACGGCGATGAAAGCATCCACATCCATGCGCCCAACCCTATAGTCCGCCGGCCCGGCCCACCGGGTAACAGGGCCGCTGCCGGGCGTGACCCGGACGACGTCCAGGTCACGCCCGGCCCTGCGCGTGACGCACGGCGGCACCCCGCGACGCTACGCTGGACGAGGCCATGAAGGACAGGCACCGGACGAACCGCCAGGGGGAGCACCATGAGTTCGATCGTCACCGGCGAGGCAGTGGTCCTCGAGCTCAAACCCGCCGGTTTCGCCGCGCGGGGGCTGAGCATCCTGATCGACATCGTGGCCCAGGTGATCCTCGCGATCCTGCTGCTGTTGCTGATCGGCAACGTGTTCGGCGGCGTCCTGGACCCTGCGCTCACCAACGCCGTGGTGCTGGTCAGCACCATCCTGATCCTGCTCGTGATCCCGGTGACCGTGGAGACGCTCACCCGCGGGAAGTCCCTCGGTCGCCTCGTGATGGGACTGCGGATCGTGCGCGACGACGGCGGCGCCATCCGCTTCCGCCACGCCTTCATCCGCGGGATGCTGGCCATCTTCGAGATCTACATCCTCGCCGGGTCCCTGGCCTTCCTCGTCTCCCTGTTCAACGAACGGTCCAAGCGCCTCGGTGACCTCCTCGCCGGCACCTACGCGATGCGCGAGCGCGTGGTGGTGCGCCCGCGTGCCCTGGCCGTAATGCCGCCGCGCATGACGCAGTGGGCGGCCACGGCCGACATCGGCCGCCTCCCGGACGCGCTGGCCCGCCGGATGTCGCAGTTCCTGGCGCAGGCACCACGGCTCACCCCGCAGGCGCGGTACTCCCTGTCCGTGGATCTCGCGGCCGAGGCCGCACAGCACGTCTCGCCTCCCCCGCCGGCAGGCATCCAGCCGGAGGAGTTCCTGCACGCGGTGATCGCCTCACGCCGTGACCGCGACTACGCAACCATGATGCGGCAGCGGGAGCGCTCGGAGGCCACAGCGAAGAGGCTCCACACGCTGCCCTTCGGCTGACGTGCGGAGCCTCTTCCCTCGGTTCGGGAACGCAGCCTAGGGCTGGTTCACCCATTCGTTCCAGGGCACGTTCCAGTCGCCGAAGCCGTCCTCCACGTACATGGGCCCGTAATCCGTGTTGAGGATCTGCACCACGTCACCGGGGCCGAAGGTGTTGTAGAAGTACTCGGCGCCCTCCGGGGACATCCCGATGCAGCCGTGGGACACATTCAGGTTGCCCAGGGCCACCTGCGCCGCCGGCAGGGCCTCGTGGACGAAGGCTCCGCCCTTGCTCAACCGGCTGGCGTGCTGCACCACGGTGGGCGGGTAGTACGCGGGGTCGCCGGGCTGCAGGCCGATCGATTCCGCGGTGAACCGCGTGGACTCGTACTTCTCCATGACCACCATGTAGCCCTCGGTGGACGGCCATTCCTCCGTGCCGAGCGTGATCGGGAACGTGCGGTCCAGCGTGCCGTCCAGGTACACGTTCATGGTCTTGGTGATGTTGTCCACCACGGCCAGTCGCGTGTTGTGGGTCTTCACGGTCAGGGACTCGTCACCGTTGCCGATCATCCCGTTGCCGAAGTCCACGCCGAAGAGGTCGGCCTTCACGGTGATGGTGCTGTTGGGCGCCCAGAAGTTCTCGGGCCGGTAGCGCACCTTGGTGTCCGAGAGCCAGTAGAAGGCACCGGGCTGGGCACTGGTGCTCGTCACCGTGATGGCCTCCTCCACGGCGTCCCGGTTGGTCACGGGTTCGCTGAAGTTGAATTCGAGCGGCTGCCCGGTACCCACCGTGCTGCCGTCCAGCGGGAACATCGACGCGTCGGCCTCGTTGGCCGGTTCCACGGTGGTGAAGCTGGACGTCCCGGTCCGGCTCGCTCCCCCGGAGTCCTGCACGGTGTAGGAGAACGTGTACCCGGTGTCGAAGGCCAGGCGCTCCGACGCCGTCCAGCTCGCGCCGTCCTCGGAGAGCGTTCCCGCCACGGGCGTACCACCGACCGCGGGCGTCAGGTCCACGCTCTCGAGCGTGCCGCCCTCCACGGCCACGGCCGCCACGGTGACGGGGTTGACCGCGGTGGCGTCACTGACGGGAGTCACACCCACCGAGAAGGCGGCGTCAGGAGCCTCTGCCGGCGGCGCAGCGGAGGCCTCGGGTGCTGCCGCCCCGGGTGCCGCCTCAGGTGCGGAGGACGATGCAGAGGGGGACGATGCAGAGGGGGACGATGCGTTGTCCCAGGGCGACACCGTGGCGATCCCGATGCCTCCGCCGATCACCACCACCGCGGCCGCGCCGATCGCCGTGATCTTCCAGCCCCTACGACGTGCCGCGTCCGTGCCGCTTTCCTGCTTGCTGCGCATACCTGCCCCTCACCGTGAATACCCTCCAGAGATCCTACGGCGGGGTTCACCCGCACGGGCTCGTATCGGGTACGAACTTCACAACGATTAGGGTGCCACCGGGCCCCTCGCGGAACCCGGCAGCACCCTTCGGCCCCGGTACTAGTAGCGGTACTGCTCGGACTTGAACGGGCCGGCCACGTCCACGTCCAGGTACTCGGCCTGGCCCTTGGTGAGCTCGGTGAGCTCCACGCCCAGCGCGTCGAGGTGCAGGCGCGCCACCTTCTCGTCGAGGATCTTCGGCAGCACGTACACCTCGTTCGCGTACTCGCGGTTGCCCTCGGCGTCGTCCTGCTCGAACTTCGTGTACAGCTCGATCTGCGCGATGGTCTGGTTCGCGAAGGAATTGCTCATCACGAAGGAGGGGTGTCCGGTGGCGTTGCCGAGGTTCAGCAGACGCCCCTCGGACAGCATGATGATCGAGTGCTGCTGAACGTCCTCGGACTCGTTCGCGGGGATGACCCACTCGTGGACCTGCGGCTTGATCTCGATCTTCTCCACGCCGGGGATGCGCGCAAGGCCCGCGATGTCGATCTCGTTGTCGAAGTGCCCGATGTTGCCCACGATGGCCTGGTGCTTCATGCCGGCCATGTGCCGGGCCATGATCACATCCTTGTTGCCGGTGGTGGTGATGAAGATGTCGCCCTGGGCGAGCACCGTCTCGAGCGTGGCCACCTGGTAGCCGTCCATCGCGGCCTGGAGCGCGCAGATGGGGTCGATCTCGGTGACGATCACGCGGGCGCCCTGGCCACGCAGGGCCTCGGCCGCACCCTTGCCGACGTCGCCGTACCCGCAGACGACGGCGACCTTGCCGCCGATCAGTACGTCCGTGGCGCGGTTCAGGCCGTCGGGCAACGAGTGGCGGATGCCGTATTTGTTGTCGAACTTGGACTTCGTCACGGAATCGTTGACGTTGATGGCCGGGAAGCGGAGCTTGCCCTGCGCCGCCAGCTGGTACAGGCGCAGCACACCGGTGGTGGTCTCCTCGGTCACGCCCTTGATGCCGGCGGCGATGGTGCTCCACTTCCTCGGCTCGGACTCGAAGGTGGACCGGATCGTGTCCAGGAAGACCGTGAACTCGTGCGAGTAATCGGCGTCGCCCTCCCGAGGGTCGGCCGGCACGGCACCGAGCTCCTCGAATTCCGCACCCTTGTGCACCAGCATGGTGGCGTCACCGCCGTCGTCCAGGATCATGTTGGGGCCGAGGCCCTCCGCCTGGCCCGGCCAGGTGAGGATCTGCGTGGCCGTCCACCAGTAATCCTCCAGCGTCTCGTTCTTCCAGGCGAAGACGGGGACGCCCGCGGGCTCCTCCACGGTGCCGGTTCCCACCACGACGGCGGCCGCGGCCTCGTCCTGTGTGGAGAAGATGTTGCAGGAGGCCCAGCGGACCTCGGCACCGAGGAACGTCAGGGTCTCGATGAGCACGGCCGTCTGCACGGTCATGTGCAGGGACCCGGCGATGCGCGCCCCCGCGAGGGGCTGGGCGTCCGCGTACTCGCGACGCAGGGACATCAGACCGGGCATCTCGTGTTCCGCGAGGCGGATCTGGTGACGTCCGGCTTCGGCGAGGGAGAGGTCGGCAACTTTGTAATCGAAGGTCATGTGCTGTTCCTAGCTGGAGGTCGAGGCTGCGGGGTTGTGCGCAGGGAAGGGAGGGAGCGCCCTCAGGCGCCGGCGGGAGTCGTGTGCCGAGCGGCGGGGAGCAGCACCGGGATGCCCTCGTCGAGGACGTACCGCAGGGGCTTGCCGTCGGGCCCGGGATCGATGGAGCGGAGGGTGTCACCCTCCTGGATCAGCGGGGATCCGGTCACGGGGCAGCGAAGAACGTCGAGGAGCCGTGCTGGGAGATTCGCCATGGTAAGCCTTCGCTCGGAACGGGTGGGAAGTCTGCCTCCAAGCGTACCGCCGGGCGCTGACGCGCTCCCACTCGGGTTCCACCTACCCGCACCGTCCACGACCCGACCAGGCCCTGCCCGCCGGGGTCAGGACGGGCGTGCACCGGGCTCAGGGATCGCGGAGGATCCTGAGGTGACCGCGCCGGGGGCCACTGACCCCGGCCGGCGGTTCCATGGGCGCCCTGCTGCCGCGCTGCCCCTGCAGGGGCTCCACGGGGCGCTCGGCAGCGGCTTCGCGGACGGCGTCTGCGAGCGCCAGGAGATCGTCCGAGTTGTGCTCCGGTGGCGCATCCGGCAGCGCGAGGCGGACCACTTCCCAGCCGCGAGGTACGGTCAGCCGCCCGGCGTGCAGTGCACACAGGTCATAGGTGTGCGGTTCGGCGTAGGTGGCGAGGGGTCCGAGGACGGCGGTGGAATCTGCGTAGACGTACGTCAGTGTGGCAACTGCCGGCCGCTGGCAGGCTGATCTGGAGCATTGACGAAGGGATCCCACGATCGGCAAGCCTACCGGGGTTCGGGTCCTGCAGCAGTCAGGGCGCGGTGGAGCGGCGCAGGGAAGACCGGTCCTCCGGCCGGAGCAATGAGTGCGGGGAGGTGGCGGGAGGCTTTAGAGTTTTCCTATGCAGGATGCTCCAACCTTCTCGGTCGAGCTGACCGACCCGACGGCGTCGTCCGGGCGGGCGGCGCGATCGTTCTACGAACGGCGCAGGAACCGGCGCGGCCGGGGCCTGCGCGGCGAACTGCTGCCCCAGCACCTGCCCGGATCGCGATCCCGCTCCGAGAAGTTCGACGACTGGGTGATGGAATCGGCCCAGCGCCTCGAGCGGCTGTGGGGTGAGCGCATCCAGGACCTGCAGATCGTGGTGCAGGAGATCCCGGACGGACTCGAGGACATGACGGGTGAAACGCTTCGCGGTCTGCTGGGCTCCGCCCGGCCCGCCGCGCCGGGGCGAGCGGCCGTGATCACCGTCTACCGGCACCCCGTCCTCATGGCGGCGCGTGCGTTCATGCCCGTCAACGAACTGATCCACGACGTCGTGGTGGAGCAGACCGCCGAACTCATGGGGCTCGCGCCCGAGGCCGTGGATCCCGCGTACGGCCGCTCGCAGGCCTGATCGCCGGATCTGATGCGGCTGCTGCCGCTGTACCGCAAGACGCCCCGAAGCCTGGGCTTCGGGGCGTCCAAAGGAACGGCGGTGATGCAGGTGATGCAGGTGATGCGGAATCAGACCGCTTGCTTCCGCAACCTGCGGCGTTCGCGCTCGGACAGTCCGCCCCAGATCCCGAACCGCTCGTCATTCTCCAATGCGTACTCGAGGCACTCCGACTTCACCATGCAGGCACCGCAGACCTTCTTCGCGTCGCGGGTGGAGCCGCCCTTCTCGGGGAAGAACGCCTCGGGGTCGGTCTGGGCGCAGAGCGCGTCCGCCTGCCAGGAGAGCTCTCCGTCGTCGTCCACATTGCCCGGGACCAGCGGTTCCGGG
>JASLBS010000001.1 GCA_030146405.1 Arthrobacter sp. | reverse complement strand
GAACTCCGCGTCGAGCACCACGGACTTGGTGATGCCGCGGATGGTGAGGTCGCCGTGGATCTCGTAGGTCTCGCCTGAGCCCTGGTGGGAGGTGGAGACGAACGTCATCTCCGGGTACTCCTCGACGTCGAAGAAGTCGGCACCCTTCACATGACCGTCCCTGTTCTCGTCACCCGAGGTGAAGGACGCGGTCTTGATCGTGGCGGTGATGTTCGAGTCCTCGAGGGAAGAGCCCACGCTGAGGCTGGCGTCGACCTCCTTGAAGGAACCGCGGACCTTGCTGATGCCTGCGTGGCGGACACTGAAGCCGACCTCGCTGTGGGTGGGATCGAAGGACCAGGTGCCGGTGGTGAGGCCTGAGGGGACAGTCATGATGAACTCCTGAGTAAGGGTGGGTGGCGGATGCCTATGAGACTAGAACTATGCGTATGCATGGTTTATTTCATGAATCAGTAAAATGTTCAAGCAAATCGTCCACCGAGCACCCGTCCGCGGGCGGTCTTCCGATTGGCCGTGGTGGCGGGCGTGGGCGAAACTAGAGGATATGCAGCGATCAACGGTCCACCTGGTGCGACACGGCGAAGTCCACAACCCGGACGGTGTGCTTTACGGCAGGCTACCGGAGTTCCACCTGTCCGAACTCGGGCGCCGCATGGCGGAACAGGTGGCCGGCTACTTCGAGGAGCAGCGGGACGCGGGAACCACCGTCGTCCACCTCGTCGCCTCCCCCCTGACCCGGGCGCAGGAGACCGCCCAGCCGGTCGCCGATGCCCTCGGCCTTGCCATCACGACCGACGAGCGCATCATCGAGGCGGAGAACCGCTTCGAGGGCATGTCCCGCATCAAGAGCCGGATCCGGCAGCCCCGTTACTGGCCACTCCTGGTCAATCCCTTCCGGCCCTCCTGGGGTGAGCCGTACAACCAACAGGCGGAGCGGGTCATGGGCGCAGTGCATGACGCACGGCGTCGAGCCGTCGAAGCGGCAGGGGTCGATGCCGCCGGTTCGGTCCCCGAAGCGATCCTGGTGAGTCATCAGCTCCCGATCTGGGTCACCCGGCTGGCCGCGGAGCACCGCCGTCTGTGGCACGACCCACGCCAGCGGGAGTGCACCCTCACCTCGGTCACGTCAATCGACTTCTCCGGCGACACCGTCCAGCGGGTGCGCTATGCGGAGCCGTGCGCCGACCTGCTGCCTGGTGCGGCAAATGTCCCCGGCGCGTAATAGAATTACTACACGCCGTAGAAATCTACCGGAAGTAGTCGTGACCAGATCCATCCGCCACACCAAGCGCCGTCTCCTGCCCACGCTCGGGTTGGTGCTCGCCCTCGGGGTGCCGGTGTCGCTCGTCCTCAGCTCCTGTACTGCGGAGGACCCTCTGGCCGCGCAGGCCGCAGCGGGTGACGGCAAGAACTACATCGCCGGTGACGGCTCGGTCACGGAGTACGCGCAGTCCGAACGGGGTGACCCCGTCGAGGTGTCGGGAACATTGTTCGACGGTACCGCCGTCTCCAGCGCCGAGTGGGAGGATCAGGTCACCGTGCTCAACTTCTGGTATGCGGCCTGTGCGCCCTGCCGGGCGGAGGCACCGGATCTCGTGGCGCTCCACGAGGAGTACGAGCCGCAGGGAGCCACGTTCTACGGCGTCAACATCCGTGACGAGCAGGCTACCGCCGAGGCTTTCGAGCGGAACTTCGAGATCCCCTACGAGAGCTTCGACGACAAGAACGGCGGGGTGCTCCTGGGGATGACGCAGTACGTGCCGCCGCAGGCGGTCCCGACGACCCTGGTCATCGATCGCGAGGGTCGTGTCTCGGCGCGGATCCTGGGGCTCGCGGACCGCAGCACCCTCAACGCCCTGATCAGCGATGCACTCGCCGAGTAACGCGCCCACCGCGCGTCACCCATGACGGGGCCCTTGGCCGCGTCGGTCTCCCTCGTGGCGGGAAACCCCTTCGCCGATGCCGTGCTCAACGGGTCGATGCTCCTCGCCCTGCCGGTGGCCCTCCTCGCAGGGCTCGTCTCCTTCGCGTCCCCGTGCGTTCTGCCGCTGGTTCCCGGCTACCTCGGGTACGTCACCGGGCTCACCGGCGTGGACCTGGAGAAGCAGCGCCGCGGGAGGATGGTGGCAGGGATCGGCCTCTTCGTCCTCGGTTTCTCGGCGGTCTTCATGGCCTACGGCACACTGTTCGGCCAGCTCGGCGCCTTCCTCCGGGTGTCGCAGGGCTGGTTGATCCAGGTGTTCGGCGTGGTGGTGATCCTTCTCGGAGTGGTCTTCATGGGCGGACTGTCCTGGTTCCAGCGTGAGAGCCGCATCCATACCAGGGTGCCTGCAGGGCTGCTCGGAGCGCCGCTGCTCGGGCTCACCTTCGGACTGGGATGGGCACCCTGTATCGGCCCCACTCTCGGCGCGGTGCAACTGCTCGCGATCTCCGGCAATGACGCGACAGCGCTGAAGGGCGCCCTCCTGACCTTCGTCTACTGCATCGGCCTCGGACTGCCTTTCCTGTTGATTGCACTCGGTGTGCGACGCGGCATGGGCGCCCTGGCCTTCTTCCGCAGGCATCGGCTTCTCCTCCAGCGCTCCGGGGGAGGACTCCTCGTGCTCGTGGGGGTTCTCATGGTCACCGGGGCGTGGAACTACTGGATCACGCAGTTGCAGGATGTGCTGATCAGCAACGTCATCCTGCCGATCTGACCAGCAGGCGCACGCAGAGCATGGCAAACGCGGATTCGATGGAGAGGGAACTGTGAAGCGGGACGTCACACACGACACGGAGCAGCAGCCAGTTGCCGGCGACAAGCCGGACGTGGTGCTGCCCGCACTCGGGTTCCTCGGCACCCTGCGATGGGCGTGGACCCAGCTCACGAGCATGCGGACCGCACTGTTCCTGCTCCTCCTCCTCGCCGTCGGGGCCGTGCCCGGATCGCTGTTCCCGCAGCGGTCCGCCAACCCGGCCGTGGTCACGCAGTACCTCGAGGACAACCCGACCTCCGGTCCCATCCTCGACTGGTTCCAGCTCTTCGACGTCTACTCGTCGGTGTGGTTCTCGGCGATCTACCTGCTGCTCTTCATCTCGCTCATCGGGTGCGTGGTCCCCAGGGCCATCGCCCACTTCAAGGCCATGCGATCGAAGCCCCCGCGCACGCCCAAGCGGTTGTCGAGGCTGCCGGTGTACGGGACGGTCGAGATCCCGAGCGGGCAGGCCCGCGCGGCAGGGCTCACGCCGACGGCCGCCGCCGAGCAGGCCGCCGCCCTCCTCAAGAAGCGCGGATACCGTGTCGACGTCCGTGACGGCGGAACCGATCGCCCGTCGGTCGGTGCCGAGCGGGGCCTCACGAAGGAGTTCGGCAACCTCGTCTTCCACACGTCGCTCATCGGCGTCCTGGTCTCCGTGGCCATCGGAGGACTCTTCGGGTACAACGGGCAGAAGGTGATCGTGGAGGGTGACAGCTTCGTCAACACCCTCATCGGCTATGACAGCTTCGACCCGGGCTCCAACTTCACCGGGGACCAGCTCGAGCCCTACTCGATCCG
>JASLBS010000248.1 GCA_030146405.1 Arthrobacter sp. | reverse complement strand
CATCGCCGTCGGCCTCTACTCCCTCTCGCTCGTCCAGCGCCTCCGTGGGAAGTCCGGTAAGTTCCTCTCCTACACAGGGCTCGTGGTGGTCTCCGCCGGCGGGTTCCTCGGCGGGCACATGGCGTACCGCCAGGCGCTCGGTGCCAACCACGTCGAGGACGTCCCGCACCGCGTGGAGCCGGGCTGGCACTCCATCGGACCGCTCACCGAGCTGCCCGAGGGCACGCTCGAGAAGAGGGTGCTCGGGGAGATCCCGCTCGTCGTCTTCCGCCAGGGCAACGAGGTGTCCGTGCTCTCGGACACCTGCAGCCACCTCTCCGGTCCGTTGAACGAGGGCGAGGTCACCTACCAGGACGGCAACCCCTGCGTGGTCTGCCCGTGGCACAAGAGCTCGTTCTCGCTGAAGAACGGTGAGGTCATGCAGGGCCCGGCGACGTCGCCCCAGCACTCCTTCAGCACCCGTGTGGTGGCCGGCGCGGTGGAGGTCTCGCTGCCCAACGCGGGCTGATCAGGAGCAGAGGGTCAGCGTTGGTGGTGGAGGACCAACGCTGACAGGACCCGCCGGCGGACCTTCGCAGGGTGTTCCTCGCTCAGCCACTCACCGACCTCCCTCAGGAAGTCCTCGGGCGTGACGATGCGTGTCGAGCCTGCTTCCTGATTGTTGATCCGGAAGCCGCGGCCGTCCTTCGAGTGCAGGACGAGCCACCCCCGGACCTCCAGGCGTCCGAACACACCGGCGAACGCTGCGGGTGCCTGCGTGAACGGGTACGGCTGGACCGTCGCCTTGAGGTGGGGGTGTGCGAACATCAATGCTCCGTTCAACCAATAGGCATCACCTCCCATCCACGACTCCGAGTTGACGATCGCGAGGCGTCTGCCGCAGAGGACCGCGTGATTGACCGCGACGTCGGATCCCGGCATGCGCAGCCCGTGGACGCCCTTCGCCTTCGGAATGGTCTGCAGGACGGAATCGATCAGTTGGCCGGTCATGATCTGCGCCGCGGCCCAGTCCGGAAGGATATGTGCCGCGTGGCTGTGGCCGCCGCCGGGTGTACCCCACCGGTTGTACCGCCTCACGTCCGCCCTGGGAAGTAGACGTCGTCTGCCGCCGAGCGGTGGCCTACCGGCCCGGAACAGTTCGACGGTGAGCGCGAAGAGCACGAGGACCAGCAGGAAAGGCAGTGCTGCAGCAGCGCCACCGGTACGGGCGACCTGCAGGCAGAGAGCCGCTCCCGCCATCAGGTAGAGGAGATAGCGCACCAGGCCCTGGGTGCGCCGGGCGCGACGACGGCCGGCGAGGAAGGCGAGACCCGGTCCGAGCAACAGGTACGCCATGATGCCGAGAACGGCCATGACCAGCGGTTCAACGGCGTCCTGACCCATCGCAGCAGTCTCGGCGGCTTCGCCGAGGAGACGGCCCTGCTCGACCGCATCGATGATCATGGGTATGACGGGCAACGCGGCGAGGACGCAGAGGAGGGTGAACGAGACCCACGCCCAGAACCGGACACTTCGCGGGAACCGCGCGGTGATGCGTTTCAGTCGGGGATGTTCACGCTTCTGCGTACCGCCGTAATCGCGTGTGAACCAGGGCATCGAGGACTGGTCGATGCGCTCCCGATCCCAGACGTTCACCCCTGCGAGAGTTGCCGGGTTCGCGGTCGCGAAGTCCTTCCTGGCCGGCGCCCCTCGATCCGTCGGCTTCGGGGCCGGCCTGGCGGGCTTCGGTGGCTCGGGTGGTGGCCGTGAGGATTCAGGTGCGGTCCACTCGGCTTCCTCGCCCCAGTCGTCCTCCTCGTCGATGTCAGTGTGCTGGTCGGGCGGCGTCGGTCGGGGTTCCCTCGTCGTCCGCTGTGCTCGCTCGGCAGAAAGCTTGTCGTCATACTCCTGGCGGGAGGAGGGGCTCGCGAGGACCCTGAATGCCTCATTCACAGCTTTGGCCTGGGCGAGGTCTCCGGTGGCGGTATCCGGGTGCAAGGACTTCATCAGTGCTCGGTGAGCGGCTTTCACGACGGCGTCCGGTGCAGTTTCGGAGATCCCCAGTACGTCGTAGTACGTCCGATCGACGCTCACGCGCGCTCCACTTCGGTCGCGTGCTTCAACGAGTAGCGGACCTGTTCCACCTGCCATGCAGAAGCGTTGTCCTGCAGTGAGGCGAGGACGACGACAGCCTCCGCGTCATTCATCCGCAGGCCCGCTACGGTGTGACGGCTCGAGTCCGAGCCACCGCCGTATCTCACGGCCTCCACGTAGAAATGGGTCGGCTGGTCGGCGATCCTGAGGAAGGATCCGCGGACGGCAGCAGGGAGATACCGGAGGTGGTGATGGGCCGATGAAAACACCTCCTCACCCGCAGGGATCTGCGGCTCAGGTGCTGGGGCGCTTGTCACCGAGGTGCTCACCGGATCGGAGGCGACGTCTCCCACACGCCTCTTCGCAGCTCCCTGTGACGGGAAGATCCGGACCGTGCCCGCCGTCCACGCGGTGGACGAGGAGAACTTGCCATCAGGACGAGGGGTCAGGTCCTGCTCCATGGTGACGACGGCGATGCGGTCGCGCTGGGCCTGCCACCCGATCCGGCGGCGGTAGTAGCGGGAGCCGCGCTGTCTGCGCACTTTGCCGTCGTCGTACACGCCGCTGGTGATCAGAGGTCCACCTCCCTCTGGGAGGGTGGCGCCGAGCTCGTCGAAAGCGATGACCTTGGCATTGAAGGTGCCGGCCGCGATGGACAGGCCGTCGGTCCGCGAACCACCCGCTGACACTGCCGCTTCCTTGCCGCGTGAACTGCTCGCGACGATGTCCCCCATGCATGACCTGCTTTCCTCATCGCACCCGGTTGTCCGAAGCGCGTTCAAAACTTTACAGTCCTCGGGGGCCCACACGATGGGGTGTTATTTCCTTCCTCGTCCGGGTCTGCCGGTTCGAGGTGCGTGGTGATGCTCCGTCAGTTCGCCCGACCACCGTTACCGAACATCCGCCGAGCGTTCACCTGGACTCCATATCGGCTCCGTAGACAGGAAGGGTTGTCACTCAACCTCGTCCAGTCCGGGAGAAGAATGCATCCGTCCAGCCCGTTACACCGCGCGATCACGAGGGGCGTCGCCGTAGCTGCCGCCGCCTCCGTGGCCGGCGCCACGTTCCTCGCACTGCCGGCGAGCGCCGCCATCGTTCCCGCCCCCATCGTGGCCTCGGCGGAGAACGCGGCCCTCAGCCTCACCCCGATCGGAACCTATGAGAGCGGCGTGTTCGACGAGTCCGCCGCCGAGATCATCGCGCACCACGCGGGCACGCAGCGGCTTTTCGTGGTCAATGCGCAGCTCGGCGCCATCGATGTGCTGGACATCTCCGACCCCACCGTGCCGGGCAAGCTGTTCACCCTCCGGGTCGAGGGCGTGGCGAACTCCGTGGCGGTCCGTCCGGACGGCCTCGGTGTGATCGCGGTCGAGTCGGACGTGAAGACCGATCCGGGCTCGCTGGTGTTCTTCGACGCCGCGGGCACGGGGGCGATCCTCGGATCCGTGCAGGTGGGCGCTCAGCCGGACATGGTCGCCATCTCGGCAGACGGTACCTACGCCGTCGTGGCCAATGAGGGTGAGCCGAACGACGACTACACCGTGGACCCCGAG